>CAZTQO010000009.1:0-147230 GCA_964615655.1 uncultured Candidatus Obscuribacterales bacterium
TAGTCCGGAACTCGGGATAATCGCCTTTATTCCGATATCGGCATAGAGGTGACTTTCATTCCACCGAATACGTAGAGGCATGGCTATTGGCGGCACAACAACGTCCACTCTGCTCGTTCTGGTTTTACACCAGAAGTTTTTCGGATGAAGAGATCTTTGATGCGATGACAAAACTGGCATCGTTAGCGAATTGTAAGGGGTGGTTGAGTATCGATTCAGACAACTTCGGCTCGGGAATGCTTGCTTATGCACAACGCCCTGGAGTCTGGGAACTAGCATTGCTACAGGAGCCGATAGATCGACTGGATGCACAGTTACTGCCAGCGCTCAGTGAGCTTGTAAACCAGAAACAGGTCGTATCCTTTCCCATCCATCGCGGCGGACATTATGCGGAACCGATTCCGCATCCCGCACTATTTACCTGCCCTGCCGTGGTCGGATTGCACAAGTTGCAGCCGGACGCACACAAATTGCGACCGTGTCAATCGTGCACATTCTGCCTGCCTTCGCTTCCGACTTCCGTGGAGGTGAGAGCATGAATAGCCGCACTCTAAAAAAACACCTTAGATACATCGTTCCTGAAATGCGATTGGCTTTGATTAAGGAACCAGGCGGAAAGCCAGTTCCTATCGGCACACCCGATGATCTGGAACAGTTCGTTGCACCATTGAAGCTATACTCGGAAGAGCACTTCGTCGCTTTCCACCTTGATGCAAAAAATCAAGTTGTCGGATACCACGTTGTTTCTCACGGGACAGTCTCGGCGAGTCTGGTTCACCCGCGTGAGGTCTTCAAAGCCGCTTTGCTGGCTAATTCACATGCGATCATCGTCGCGCACAATCATCCTGCAGGTTCGCTTACTCCGAGCGACGAAGATATTGACGTGACGCGAACGCTCATCAAAGCCGGTGAATTGATGGGCGTTAACGTGATTGACCATATCATCGTCAGCTCAAACGGCTTGTGCAGCTTGCGTGAGACGCGAGGGTACTTATGGCCCTAAACGCAAACGGGTAAACACAAAGCAGCCCACCAACTAACTGGTGGGCTGCTTATACACTTTATGAAAACTTGGTGGGAACGCTCAGAAGTCGGCACGAATAAGATTAGTTGAGCGAGACGGATACAGCGCTTGTTAGCGCCGCTAGCTTATGACACCAGGGGTGGTGTCTTACGTCTCACTGGCGGAAAGCGAACCACTTTGGATTCGCTTTTGACGGGCTGTTCTCTAGGTTCGGCGGCATTGCGCTTGCACCCGGTGCACAGCCTAACCTCATCGTCTGTCATTCGTGACAGTACGGTGAATAGATGATCTGTCTTCGTCTTTGCCGAGAGGCAATCGTAAACCCAATCCATTCGGGTTACGGGGACGATACAAACGAGATTGTTATCGGCGTCAATGATGGCGCCGACCGTAGAATCAAACCCTTTAACTTCTTTAGGGTTTCGCTTGGTGACCAAGGTCAGTTTTATTTCCAAAATTCGATCCTCCAGAGACTTGCATCTCTTTTCAATAGCCGTCGGCGCATCTCAAAGCGCCGCTTACGACCGGAAAGCGTGCTCGACTTCTGGGGCGTTTCTTTTTGGCGAGTGGTATGCCACTCGTTCCACCGATACCAGTTTCTCAAATCCAACGCATCTGAACTACAGGAAAAACCCCGGGAACATTTCCACGGTGGCGGCGTCAAATGCCCGCCCGACGATTTTGTGAAATCACTTTAAGCTTTTTCGAGTGTTGATCTTTGCGATGATTTCCATTGCACATGCTTCCGCCTTTTCGGTTGTATCACAGCGGCTTGCTGCAATCCGATGAACGAAAACACCCTCGTCTTCAAGCATGGCCACGCGGGTCTGCGCTTCTGCCGGTGTCTCGGTATGGACGGTGTCACCGTCAACTTCGACTTGGAGAGTTATTCCGTTTTTGATAACGATAAAGTCAGGCTCCATTCGTTGATAAGTCTTACCGCCACGAACGAAAACAGGTAGCGGTGCAAAAGAAACGCCTTGCTTCTTCAAAGCTTGATATAGGTTTATCTCTGGCTGAGACCGAAAAAGCAGACCGTCTTCCGACTTAGAGGCGATGTTCGAAGATCGAACGCGACCCTGATTCGTTAGTCCCTTCCCGGCAGCCCAAGATTTCGCCTTTTCACGCCATTGAGGATCAGCTTCTCCGATCTTAGGACCAATCCGCACGTAACTCAGTTGATCTTCGCGTGCTTCTATTCGGAAGATCCTCCCTGCTTCTTCCTGAATCTGCCTTTCGATTTCCTCTCGGTCAGCTTCAATCTGCGCGTAAACTGTGTGAGATACACGCAAATACAGGGTGTATAGATAAATCCCACCGTCCCAATTGTCGTAATCCGTTTGTCGTAGAAACGGTTCGGCGTCCGCAAGAATTGCCACTTCCTTTGCCTGCCCGCGCTGAGCGTAAATGCGCGCGAGCGTGTACAAAAGTCCTTCGGCTTCCTGAGTAGTGTCTTCTTTCGACTGTGTCATTTCTTCGGTCATGGACGCAAACCTTATAGCCCTCTTATCATTCCGGCAGGACACTATCCCGAAAATAATCGCATTCTACGCGCCCGTCTGCCGAAAACCACCCATAAATCTTGAACATTTCAAGGGTCGGTCTCAAGATCTCAAGAGTTCGTTTGGACATCGGTCTTTTAGCCGATCTATCCTTTTCCCTAGGTTGGACTCGGCGAAATTCCCTATTGCCAGAAAATCGAAACCGCACGCTACAATGGAATTGTGCACTGAAATTGATGGCGCTGCAGCGACTTAGTCGGACCATCAACATCAAATATCGATTTCGCGCTCAAATCATTTTGTTGGTTTGAGCGTTTTTGCAACCAGTTTTCCCTTCTGCCGCAGGACGCGTACACGAGCCTATTCGCTGTGCGGCACACTCGTGCAAACACTTAAGGATCAGACCAATGAAAAAAAACGAATACACCCCTTATGGAGTGGCCCCAGCTAACTCCACTCTCTTAACGCGCAGAGAAGCCGCAGCGTATCTCGGAGTAGCAGAGCAAACGCTCGCTGTCTGGAAATGCACCGGTCGTAGATCTCTGCCCTTCGTCAAAATCGGTCGACTAGTTCGATACAGAAAAGCCGATCTCGACGCCTTCATTCTCGAACATCTTCAAGACTTTGAACAGGACTCAACGCCTAAATCAAAATCATCGGAGAATTAAAAACATGGAACAGATACTCCTCCCCATATTCATGCTGATGATTCTCGTCGGCATCGCTGGCGGCAATCCAGGAATGGTAGTGAAGCCGCTTTTCGATATAGTCTCGCAACTTGTTGGCACATTGCTCCAGCTATTGTGCACGCTAATCGTAACGCTCTTTCGAGCTGCATGTACTCTCGTGGTATCGGCAATACAAGCCATCTCGACAATGATCATAAACTCACGCAACATCAATCGATAGCAATCGCGCAGAACCTGAATATACATGAAACGCAAAGTGCAAAAACGATATCAATGATCATTAACCATCATGACACCATCCGCGCGGAGCAGGCAGCGACGCGCAACACATGACCGAGCGAAGCGAGCCCGAACCGATGGTCTCACCATTCGGTAAGGCAAGATAAAGAGAGTTTCCTCTTATTCGGTATGCCACTACTGGCGGGGCTTTTAGGAGTCGCTAGATGGGGCTCGCTTCGTCAAATCCGGTCCTCTTATTCGCAATCGCTTACAGGTTGCGCGTTTTAAGAAGGGAGGCATTATGCCCAGACCTAACAAAGACCTACAAACAAAAATAAGTACTTACCTATCAGGTGTCGACCTTGTGCGATTCATCGCCCTCTGCCGACAAACACGCAAGACGAGATCTGAAGTCGCTCGCGAAGCTATCAAATGGTATCTCGACTATCAGGAACACAGCAAAACTAGCAAGAGCGAAACTGAGCTATCGAAAAACATCAAGAACATGACCGACAGAATTTGCGGAATGTTAGCACGACAAGGAGCGCAGACCGGCACGCTTTACGAGCTAGCCTGGCAGAACCATGTCGAGAACAAGATGCAAGAAAGATTTGTTGCCGCGTCAAATCTCGTCAAAGGCAAAATGCGAAAACGTCTCGAAGACGATGAAAAAGCAATTGCCGAAAGAATGAACAAGGTTGTCGGGCAATGATGATAGTTCGCCACAGCTACATATCCGTGAAAGCCAAACAACGTGGCGGCGTCAAGTTGAAGGTAGCGCGGTCGCTCGCAATCGGCGCCGCCCTCGGCCACGTAAAGTACATCCAACACCGCCCCGGAAAGGACCTGGAAGAAGGCGGGCGGGAAATGTTCACCGACACGGAGGACTCGGTGGACGCAAAAGAGATGCGAGAAAAGATTCGAGATTATGACGGCAAAGGCGTTGTGGTTCACAAGCTAACACTGTCGCCGGAAGTCAGTCCCAACGATCCGAAAGAGTTTACGAGGGAGGTGATGCACCAGCTCGGTTCGGAAAAGGGGTTAGACCTCGAATGGTTTGCCGTCACCCATAACAACACGGATCATCGCCACGTGCATGTTGTTGTTATGCCAAAAGACAAGGAAGGCAGATTCGTCAGATTCGACAAGAAAGACTACGACCTGTTGAAAGAATTCGGCGACAGGTATCTGGAGCGAACGCAATACTCAGACTGCCGAATTGCGGAATTGGAGCGACAACAAAAGCATAAGGAGCAAAAGAAGGAACGACAGCAACAATTAGAAAAGGACCGACAAGAGCGAATTCGAAACGGCGAAGAGCTGCCCTGGCTACACAAGAAAATAGTCCGCGAACAGCTTGAGCCGCATAGCGAATGGAGTAAGAATCAACCGCAAGACGAGAAAGAAACCTTCGAGTATCTCGGTCAAAAATATTCAAAGAACGACGGATACGAACGATTGACAGGACTCCGGCGGCATCTAATGGAGAACACCGACAAATCGCTCAGATTACCCAAGGAGGATTACAAACGGCTAGCTAGCTGGATCGATAGCAAAGATCGAGCGCGATTCTCAGGCGAAATTCAACGCCAATTGAACAGTGCAAAAGCATCGGCAACCGCCCGCGAAGAAGCACGCAACTCGCCCAATGCAAACCGCTACGTTTCACCGCTTCAACAAGAAATGATGCGCAATCCCATCATGAGCCTATTTCTGACAGAAGCAGCAATCGCCGCAGAACTCGTGCGATGGATACCGCTTACAGATCAACGTGATCGCCTCAAAGAAAACAGAGACGATCTCGAAGACGCTAAGCGCGACGTAGAAGCTAAACAGCGGAGCCGGGCTAATCCAGACGCCAAAGCAGCGGACGAGGCAATCATCGAACAGATTGATGATGCCATAGACGACAACAAGAACACTCGAAAAGATGCGCATAAGGAGCGCGAGATAGAGAAAAGAAAGCGCGACCGCGATCTTGATTTCATGGAGTAAGTACAAATGCAAACAACCGCAAAGGATGTTGGCGTTGTCAATGCAGCGCCAAAAGATTTGCCTGTCCTGGCAGTCAATGTCCTAGACAGGCTCGGCTACAACGTGTCACGAGCCAGTAAGCAGCTCGATCAAATTCTCGCAGTCGAAAGACTCGATGAAAAAGTAGGACGAGATTGGTGGAGGCACGAATACAGAGTTGTGCTCAGATGGTCTGACGCAATGGGCGGCTCACGAGTCGAAATCGAAATTACAGAACGACAAGGAGGTGGTACGGAAGAAGACTGCCGGCAGAGATGCAAACAAGTAATTGCGAGTCTTCAGGCTGATGCAATTCGAGCGACTAGCGTCTCGTCAACAAAGACAAAATCAACGGTGCACGGAGGAGCCGCATGGGGTGACGAAACACAGCTGCGCCGAGCCGGATACATAACAGCGAAACCCGAGGCAACGCGATTAATCATCGGGAAGACTCAGAAAGGCGAGTTTATTTCGATACCAGAACTGGTGACAAATGCTCACGCAATAGTCTGCGGTAGAACGGGGGTTGGAAAGTCGCGAGGGTTCTTCATTCCAAATCTCATCGAACGCCTCGGAAGCAACATGATCGTAACTGAGGCCACCCCTGGCTATGAACCTGGCGAGCTGTACACACTCACTTCTGGATGGAGAAAGCAAGCCGGTCACACAATCTACTCGTTCAATCCTGCCGATATGTCATCAACGCGAATCAATCCTGTAGACCGCGTGAGATGGGCTCCCGAACTGGAGAAGGCAAAGGAAGCTGAAAAGCTAGCCGACCTAATCATCATGAACGGCAGCGGCGAGGAAACGCGAATCGATCCGACATGGGATAGGTCAGAGAAACAATTGCTCGTTTCCCTGATACTACATGCGGCGGCAGTCGTACCCGAAAAGGGACATATCGGAGCCCTGAGATGGTTGTTGTTGTCCGGGGTGAGCAAGGTACGCCAGGAACTCGCCAGAAGCCCATCAGCGCTCGCACAAATGGAGTTTGAAGGATGGCTAGGCTCAACCTCAGAGAACTTCCGATTCGGGGTCTTATCGGGGCTAATGACGAAGTTGAATCCATGGATAACGGATCAACTCGTCGCCCTAACCGAAAAAACGGATGTAGATTTCGAAGCACTGAAGAAACAACTCTTCACCTTTTACATCGCCGTGCCGAGCCGCTCTCGAGATAGCAAGCTAATCGGTTCACTACTGGTGAATTTCTTGCTCGACTATCTGCTCGATAGCAAATCGACAATGAAGTATCCAACGTCACTCTTTCTCGATGAATTCACAAACTTCGGAAAGATCGCGAACATTGCGAATGTTCTATCAATCGTCAGAAAAGCCAAGCTAAGTCTCGTGCTCGGATTTCAAAACTATTTCCAACTGGAACGAGTGTACTCACAGAAGGAGGCGCAAATCATATTCGACCAACCAGCAACACAGATCTACTTCCGGCAGAAGAATTTCCGCGAAGCTCGCGCCCTAAGCGAAGCACTGGGCAGAACGACCATCGAAGAAGTCACCGTGAGCGATACCGGACGAGTTCAAGAGTTCGTCCAAGGAAGATCGCTTGCAACACCGGATGAACTAATCAATCTGAGCGGCGAGGTGATCGCTTTCACGAATGACACTTGGCCGCTCAAAATCGCGCTCACATCGCCAACAGCCTATCACTATGCTCTTGCCTATCCGCCGCCGGAACGCCAACCGCACGAAATTTCTGAGTCGATCAAAAAGCGCGGAAGAACGGAGCAACCGGATACAAGCCAACCAAAGGAAGAAAGCAAGCCTGAAGGAAAGAACCGAAGCCGCGAGCGAAACCGCAACGATAAGAAGCGAAACTCAAATCAACGTAGCAAGCAAGAACGCATGCACGAGAACAACACCAATCAATTTCAACAAAACGAATCACCGGAGGTGGATGACGTATGGCCATCGTAGCAATCATTGTCGGAACATTCGTGTTCCTTCTCACCGGAGCAGTTGTCGGCGACGCAACGCACGACGCAGGAGCGGGCATAGTGCCCGGACTAGTGCTCGGAGTCCTCGCCGCAATTCCAATCTTCAAAGCCGCATGTGCAGAGCGCGCGAAGTTTCTTCACCCTCAACCGCGAGAATACAAGGTTCCCGCGAAGATCGCATTCGCCAAGATTCGCGATATCCTAGCAGAGATCTCTTATAACTACGGAGACAAATGGCACGTCGTAACGGCTGATACTCAAACAGGACGAATCACGGCAAACCTACGCTTCATCGACGAATTCACCCGACTCGAAGGTGATGCGCGCGGACATATTCACACTCGGAGGGAACGCCTGCAGCGCTTCCTTGCCGTCGAGATACAAGTCCAGCCGACCGAGCGCGGAACGACAGTTATTCAAATGGATTTCAGACCTACCGTAGAAGGCGTAAATTATGCGGCGTGCGATTCGATCATCGCGTCGCTTTACGCCAGCATCGAGCAAGCGCTCAGATGCTAATCATTATCCGAAGGAGGCACAATCAGAAAATCCTGTATGAATAGAATCTTGCCGATCTGTTTGATCAGCTTGCCATACGCTGGCCCATTCAATACGCCGTAAGAGCCGTCGCTGCTCCTAACGACTATTGCCTGATGTTCTAGTAATACTCGCTTAAGTCTTAAGATCGCTTTGGATTCCTTTTCCAAGGTGCTTCCAACAAAGGCTGCTCCTCGATCCGAGACGGAAAGCGCTGCCGTGTTTGAATCCAGACCATGTTCCTTCCAAGAAGCAACATGGTCTGGACGAACCAATCCTAGTGCAAGTCCGTCATCGCCAACGAATACACCGTAACTATCTGGCTCTTCATCTAGGCTTGCGCAGACTTCTCCCAACGTAGATTTTGGACTAAGCGCCACCGTCCTACAAAAAAGATCTTTCGTGATCTCAACTCGTTCTGGCTTCATCGGTGCGCCAGTCACGCGAACTTCTCGTAAGCCAATTTCTCCTGGTCGGCTGCCCGCAAGCGCTTTGTCGATGGCTCGCTCGCCCACGAATTGTTTCAGCGACTCGGCGGTTTGCTCTATACGATCAGACAGTAAAGTTTCAATGAAATTGGATTGGGCGTCTTTAATCCATGCGAAGAATCCCTCTATTAGTCGTGAATCGAGGGCCCAACGATCGGCAAAATTCTCAGCAGGATTCACCGGATTTGGTATCCAATACACGCCACTCCCATCCTCTCGGATGAACTTTGGCATCTCTTTAACCACGTTGAGCAGCGCGTCCAGAATGTTGTCCTCATTCCTATAAGCTTGCGCAGCCAAAGTAGTAATTATTATGGAAATTGGTCTATATTCGTGAGAACCGGCCATTCTTATGTCGCGGTGTCGCTTCAACAACTGAACGACGCGCTGAAGTGGTGTTTTGACTAAATGCTCGGGAACGTCTTGCACGTCCTTATTTGTGGACTTGGCGATTTCTTCTCGCTTTCGATCAAACTGCGCCTGCATTCGTGCCCGAAACCATTTGGCATACCCACGAGGATTACTTACATTCCAATCAAGATCAATCTTCTCGTAATTCGTCCTGGTGTTATCTGTGATACCAATGGCGAGATCGGCATAATCTAAAACCTCTTTGTCGGAAACGGCTTTAGACACAAGAAACTCTTTGAACGCTTCGTTGTCGGGTAGGGCTGGCAAAATGTCTAAATGAAAGCGAGCACCGTCAGCGTATTCCACTGTCCAACACCGGCGCCCTTCTTCTATGCTTCCCACCTTTTCTTGGTCAACATAGCGCGTGATTTCTTGACCAACAAGTTGCTTGAAGTCTTTCTGGCTAATTTCAGATTTCGAAATCTTGAGTTGGGAAACAAGATCAATGTCATAGTCCTCGTCCTCGCTCGGAGGTCTTATCACTGTTCCCAGCAAAAATGAGCCTTGCGGGTAGATATCTGGACTATACCGAGCCACCAAAGAACCTTCGCGGCAAAGATATTGTCCGACTTCTTGATACCTCGCCGTGGCTTTTTCGTACGCCGACTCAGTTATATCAATGAGTGACAGGAGCGTTTCTAGAAAATCGTTAGCTTGCTTAGCGATGAAAGCCATACAATCATGCTCCCACTTCGTAACATGGTTCGAATGGTTGCACCGTAGCATCAAAGAACAATCGGTTGAACGTCGGTTGGAAATTTCTTGCCTCTGCTATTCCAAGCCCCTTCAAAACGCCGGACTGCTCGACTTTGTCTAGTGAGTACGTTCCATCTGGAACGGTAACATTGACTCTGTAAACTTTGGGAGCATCAGAAGTATGACCAGTCAGAATTTGC
Organism: uncultured Candidatus Obscuribacterales bacterium; assembly: GCA_964615655.1. Lineage (GTDB taxonomy): Bacteria > Cyanobacteriota > Vampirovibrionia > Obscuribacterales > Obscuribacteraceae > JAIEPM01. Next base: position 9,738 of record CAZTQO010000009.1, read on the forward strand.
GCGGTACCTAAGGAAGCCGACACTTGCGCCTGCTGGAGCAGTGAAGCAACCTTCTCTCTGAGGGTTAACCATCCGGCATCTGGTGGCGTCGATAAGGTCGGATCGGTACACCCAAGGGACAGCACGCTGAGGTCATGTCCATCCCAGCCGAGTACTCCGACCGCTTCCACAACAGCTAAACCGACCGGATTGTTTGCCCAGACGCCGCCATCCACGAGGAGCTGACCCCAGCTTGTCTTGTGTGCCGGGAAAAATGTGGGTGCCGCGGCCGTCGCGAGCGCAACGTCCACGACGGGCTGTTTAAAGTCATTGCAAAGACGTTCATGATGAGCGGTTTTGAAAACGTGTACAGTCCTGCGAAGGGAATCGTAAGATGGAATGACCAAGCGACACCTGCTTTCTCCAAGCTTTCTCGTCCCGAATACTGCTTCCAGCGATTCTCTAAGATTTTCAGGTCTGTATTTGCTTGCAAATGCATGTCGTACCGTCTTCGCAAGACGACGCCACGGTCCGCTTGGACCGACCGAATCGAAGATTTCGGGTCCCCTGTCCAAGTAAAACTGCAAGATCTCGGATGCTGAAACCCCCAATCCAAGACCAAGCGCGATGATCGCACCAGTGGAAGTGCCGACGATCATATCAAAATGGTCTACAACAGACTTACCGGAATCGGCTTCCATGGTCGCAAGAAACGCTGCGGGCAAGACTCCTTTAATGCCACCACCATCAATTGCGAGGATTTTTCTGGTCATCTCTGTCTTGGTACTGACGGAAACCAACCGGTACCAAGCAATCTTTGCCAGCCCTCGACTGCTTGGCTTGATGTGTATGCAGTACCCGCGTACAAGGCAATTTCGTACCATTCCTTACACGCGGCATGGAAATTCAGCCAGCTCCCAAGCTCCCATTCAGCTGCTGAAAAAATATCTCTGTCGCCGCAGGGTGTCATCAGCTGCTGCCCATACCATGCCAGCGGCTCCTGCGCTGAGATATACGCCAAAATCTGAAAAATGAATGAACTTGGCGATCCCCAGAAAACCTCGCACGGAAGCGAATACAGCAAGCATTCGATATGGAAAGATACCGCAGCCACGCCGTGGATCGAGCACAAATGCTTAATCACTTTCACGGCTGGAATGAAATTGCCGTCTGTGCCAATACCGACTACCAGCCCGTTATCGAGTACCGAGTGATACGCGTCCGCGTTCTTTTCAGATAGTTTCGACTGGTGCATTTGTCCGTAGCCCAGCTCCCAAACACCGGTTGACGGACGCCACAGATAAAAAGGTTCGCCAGTGGAGATAAATGCGTCGGCTTGAGGCACCACAGGTAGTATCTCTACCTTTATGCCTAAGTCGAGCTTGACGCACATACTTTGATAGTTGCTGCGTACCAAGGCATGCTGATATCTGCCGTCGTTTGCAATGACAGCTTCTAGCGCGTGAAAAATGCGGTCTCTGGTCCATCCCGGGCCACTGGGCGCAAGCAGGGATTGCCTGGGCGGATAATGCAAGTTCGTGCAAAACGCCAGCATATCTAGATCGTTGATGCTATGAATCGCCGTATATCGATCATAAGAACCTTGCGTCCGGCATTCTATCGCCAGGTTAGAGCGCAAGAAGGGATCTTGTTCGAGAAGGGCCTTGAGCGAATTGTATTGGCTGGCGGCTCTGGTTACCCATGTCGCCGCAGGATTGATATTCCGGAAGAATGCATTGAAATGATCGATCAGCTTGTGCGTCGGCTGAACGATTAATGCTTGATTTGCACCTTTGATTACCCTAGGCGGCTGCAAGATATACCTTCCGAAAATTATCCCCAATCAGCATAAACGCATTTTTGTCTGAGATCGCAGCAATTCAGCTTGTTTTAAGCACGCATTGGCGATAGACATCCAATTTATACAAACAGGGCCGCCGGCGTATATAAATTAGTGCCGGATCGGGCTTTTCGATGTGCCCGTGCTGGCAGACCGTCGTATCTGGCACCATATATGGTGCCGCTCAAACAGAATTGCTTTGCCGACGTCCTGGGTTAGGCAAGGAAGGACCGCCTTACCCGATGCCTTACCAGAGAAACTGCGCGTGTAGCAACCGCTGCTGCGATAGGCAAACGATAACGAATTATATTGATAGTCATTCCTGACGCTCAACCAATCTGATCGCATTTGCGTTAGGCATTGCGTTAGGCGCGTACTTTTTGCCTACCCCAATAAAAAACCGCCAGTTCTTTCGAGGCTGGCGGTTTTACTACGCTTTTAATTGGTTGCGGGGGACAGATTTGAACTGTCGACCTTTGGGTTATGAGCCCAACGAGCTACCGGACTGCTCCACCCCGCGATTACATATTGAATGGTAGCATAAATCCGCGGGCTTCAAGCGGATTGAGATAAATTGCCACTCATAGGCTGGCCCGCTGGGGGGTTTGGCGGTTTACACAATGAAAGCAGTTCTACAGAGATGCTCTAAAGCTCAGGTTGTGGTGGATGGAGAAATTACAGGCGCCATTAATAAGGGGCTCACAATTCTCCTTTGTGTGGAGCAGAAGGACAGCGAGGCTGATTGCGACTTTCTAGCCCGCAAGTCAACAGAGTTGAGAATTTTTCCCGACGACGCAGGCAAAATGAACCTTTCGCTTTCTGAGATCGGCGGTTCTGTATTGCTTATCTCGCAGTTCACACTTGCCGCTGACTGGAAAAAGGGGCGTCGTCCGGGCTTTACGCGGGCTGCAAGCCCCCAGGAAGGCGAGCGCTTGTATGAGTATTTTGCAAGCTGTCTTGAGAAATTGGGCATCAAGGTCGAAAAAGGCGTTTTCGGCGCTCATATGGAAGTGTCATTATGCAATGATGGTCCGGTGACACTTATTTTAGACTACCAGGACCGTGTCGCCCGCTAGTGCTGCCTTTCAAATGCTGTAAAACTACGAATAAGCCCCAAACTCTGGTGCTGTTTTGCCACTTCAGATGGTGCCAGTAATACACTGAACGCCTGCTCTGGATTGCCTCACTTGAACAGCAGCAGCGCTTACTTTATATATGGAATTCCGATTTTAATTGGAGCGGGTAGCGGGAATCGAACCCGCGTGTACAGCTTGGAAGGCTGTCGTTCTACCATTGAACTACACCCGCAACACCTACATGTTATCACATGCAATTTGACGTATTGGCAAGCCCCCGGTTTCGACGAGCGACAACATGAGTCTGAGAGCTTGATTAGACCTATTTGATAATGTTGTCAAAGCTTGGGAAAGCGCTTGTATGCGCTTTAGCTATGATGTTAAAGTTCCGCATTAAGTCGTGTATCAAAATTTATGAGCTTTTGATTAACGCGCTCACTTATTCTAAGTGAATTTATATGAAGCGATGATAGTATAAGGTTCCTCGAAATGAACACTGTTCAACGGCTGTGGTGGATGACAGAATCAAGTTCCGGCGCAAACTCAGTTCGACTCGAAGGCGTTTCAGTTCCCAAACGTCTGGTGCCTCCACATATTGAAGCTCTCAATGCCTATCAACCAGGACGACCGGCTGATGCGCTCAAAGCCGAGCTTGGCATAAAACGATTTATAAATCTTGCCTCGAACGAGAATCCACTGGGTCCTCCCAAATGCGCGCTTGAAGCTATAAAGGCAACTATGCAGGATATCAACAGATACCCTGAATCCGGTGGTTTCAAATTAAGAGAAACCCTTGCCGAAGTTTATAGAGTCAAGCCTGAAAATGTCGTTGTCGGCAGTGGCTCTGAAAGCATCATGGCAAACATCGTGCGAGCCTTTTTGCATGGTGACGACGAAGTTGTAACTTCAGAAGGCACGTTCATCGGACTTTATGTGCTGGTAAATTCACAGGGTGTGAAACTGGTGAAAGTGCCGCTCAAAGACTATCGCTTCGACCTTGATGCAATAGCGGATGCTGTTACTGAAAAAACCAAACTCGTTTATTTGTGTAATCCAAACAACCCAACCGGCACAATGTTCTCGCGTGCTGAGTTCGAAACTTTCATTCAAAAGGTTCCAGACCACGTGCTTGTAATCCTGGATGAAGCATATTTTGAATTCACCATGGGTATCTCCGAATTCCCCGACTCAATGACTTATCGCTATGACAATGTACTCACGCTCAGGTCCTTTTCAAAAGCTTACGCAATGGCTGGTCTCCGTGTTGGATACGGCATGGGCCATGAATACCTCATTAATTATGTCAACAAGGTCAAGCTACCCTTCGAGCCGAACATGCTGGCGCAGGTCGCAGCCACAGCGGCGATCCAGGACACAACCTACCTTGGGGGCGTGCTTGAAAATAATGATGAAGGCATGCGTTACCTCACTAACGAGTTCGAGAAACTCGGCTGGGAGTATGTGCCCTCATCAACGAACTTCATTATGCTTCCGACCAAGAGTGCAGAGAAGGTCAAGGAGATTCATGAAGGTCTTTTGCGGCAAGGGATTGCCATAAGACCTCTGACAGCATTTGGCTTGCCAAACTGTTTCCGCATCACAATCGGTTTGCCTGACGAAAATGAGGCCTGCGTAAACGCCTTGAAGAAAGTCTATTAGCCGGAAACAGACCGGAGGCTGATAAAGAAGAAAACAGTACGGACCATAAAAGGCCCGGCGGTCCAGCATGAGCCAAATGGGGAATAATAAACATTGGATTTTGCCGGGAGCTTGCTTAAATGTCTGAGGACCAAACTCGAGATGCGCGCCAGAAAAAGCGTCCTGCTCTTAGTAAGCGATATGTTGCCCCTGACGGTATTCCAGTAAATCAGGCCTGGATAGGTGCGCCCCCAAAATCAAAAGTGCCGCCGGCTCGAAATTTTTCAGGACCGCCTGGAACAATTGATCCTGCACAGGCTACTGCTCAAGGCCCCCAGCAGCAACCGTCTCAGCAGCAACCGTCTCAGCAGCAACCACCGCAGCAGCAGGGACCACCGCAGCAGCAACAGACACCGCCGCAGCCGCAAGCTCATTCCCAACAGCAGATCCCGCCGCGCCAGCAGCAAGCTCATCCCCAGCAGCAATTCCCGCCGCAGCAGCAGATCCCGCCGCGCCAGCAAGCGCACGCTCAGCAGCAAGTAATCCCGCCGCAACAGCAGATCCCGCGCCAGCAGCAAGCTCATCCCCAGCAGCAATTCCCGCCGCAACAGCAGATCCCGCCGCAACAGCAATTCCCGCCGCAAGAGCAGGAGATCCTGCCGCAGCCGCAAGCTCATTCCCAACAGCAGTTCCCGCCGCGCCAGCCGCAAGGTCACCCCCAGCAGCAAGCAATGCCGCCGCAACAGCAGATCCCGCCCCAACAAGTAATCCCGCCCCAACAACAAGTAATCCCGCCCCAACAAGTAATCCCGCCCCAACAACAAGTAATCCCGCCCCAACAACAAGTAACCCCGCCCCAGCAGCAAATAATCCCGCCCCAACAACAAGTAATCCCGCCGCAACAGCAAGTAATCCCGCCGCAACAGCAAGTAATCCCGCCGCAGCAGCAAGCAATCCCGCCCCAGCAACAAGTAATCCCGCCCCAACAACAAGTAATCCCGCCGCAACAGCAGATCCCGCCCCAACAACAAGTAATCCCGCCGCCGCAGCAGCAGATCCCGCCGCCACAGCAACAGCAGACCCCGCTGAAGCAAAGCCCACTGGGCGGACTTGATGCCGTACTTAATAAATCGGCTGAGCCTCAAAAAAGCCCCAACCTTCAGAAGTTTGTTCCTGCAAGCAAAAAGCCCCGGCGAGTAACAAAAAACTGGTACTGGCCGGATTCTGATCAAGAGGCGGAAAGCAGGGAAGGCAATTTGATAGTTGGAGCTACAAAGACTGATCTTTCTGGGACTGGGCCGCTCGGACTTCTGCATGATAATAAAGCAGATGCTGCTAAAAGTGATTCTTCGGCAATGAGTGCTTTTGCAAAAGCAATTGGTGATTTTGAACTGAGCAAGTCTGAGCTCAAGAATGAAAGTGTCGAATTCTCAAAGCTGGCCCAAGATTTGCTTGAAAAGCCGGTTTTGAGCGATCTCGAAGCAAGAACGGCGCTTGATCGGCTGGCGAGAAACTTAAGCGCCAGCACTGTAAGTCGCGAGTTGGCCGAACTGTCACCAAGAGTTGCTCCGCTGGTCAAAGCTAATTCTGAATTGCTTTCAGACTTCATAGAAATAGCCAGAGCCGGCGAGCGAGGGCGCCTGGCTCCTGAGTCATTGAGTAAATTGTTTGAACAGCTTAATCGTCTTTTTGATGCGGTAGTGCTGCCTTCGCGACGCGAGCTGGCCGTAGAGCACTTTTTGCGCGCCATTGGAATTGCTTTTTCCAGAGACCTGAGCGAGCCGCTTGCAAATATGGATCTTTGCCAGTATATGCTTCTATTTAACTATCCGGACAAAGCTGCAGAGCTGCTTCTTTCGATCCTGACTTCAACAAGAGTTAATACTGAAGAACTGGCAATCAGGGCTTTTAAGTTTGATTTGCAGCGCTCCAAAAAAACAGTGAGAGTATTGCGCGATGCTCTGGAGCCGCAGCCGGCAATGAGACAGGCTGACAGTGCTTCGACAAGCAACTATTTTTCCTTCCTTTTACGAACGCTTGCATTTAATGCAGTACTGCAAGAATATGATCCGGCTTTGCGCTATATGCATAAGAAAACCGGTGAAATTGGATATTCTGTAATGGAAACGGAAGTAAAGCCAGGTGTCTTTCGAGTACAGCAAAAAGATCTGGAAGAATTCAGAGGTCTCTCTTACGAAGAAATGTCGTGGATAAACAGGCAGTTCTGCGGGCAGAGACTGCGCGGCTGGCTGCCTGATCGGCTAAAAATGGCAGAGGCATGATCAAGCGGTTAAAAACTGTGGGAAATGCAAAGGCAACGCTGATTTGTTCTATAATTTTTCTCCTTCCTTTTTTTACGTACGCTCAAGCCGGTGAGGCTGAAAGCAAGAAAGGAATTTCCGATTTGCAGGGTGCAAGCAAGGGCATGGAATCAAGAGATGCAGTAGCAATAAATGAGCCTCTTGCCGGCAGCTGGCAGGGGGCGCTTTCAATTGGAAACGGCATGACCCTGCCCCTTGTTTTTCATTTCAAAAAAAATGGTGACTCGTACGAGGGAAGTTTCGACAGTCCTGCTCAGGGAAGTTTTGGTGTTAAGTTCGATTCGGTGTCATTTGAAAAAGACGGGGAAGCAAAAGCTGTCATTGCGAAGTTGCAGGCTTATTTTGAAGGTGTGCTGGACTCTAAGAAAAGCGAACTACAGGGACGCTGGGTTCAGGGCGGGCAGAGTCTGGATTTGAAATTGGCTTTTTGCCAAACTGCTCCTGTTAGATACAGGCGCCCACAAGAACCACAGGCGCCATTTCCGTACAAAGTCGAGGAGGTCAAATTCAAAAACGGCGAAATAGATCTTGCAGGAACTCTTACATATCCTTCTTGCTCCGGGTCTTCAGGCAGGCATCCTGCAATTGTATTGCTTCATGGCTCAGGCCCTCATGACCGGGACGAGACGATTTTCGGACATAAGCCATTTTTGTTACTTGCGGATTTTTTGACACGCAATTGCAATCTGGCTGTGCTTCGCTATGACAAACGAGGTTGCGCTAAATCAGGCGGAAGCTACAAAGTTTCAAAAAGCACCGACTTTGCCTCTGATGGCCGGGCAGCAATTGCGTATTTGAGATCACGCCCGGACATAGACCCCGATAAAATCGGGCTTCTGGGCCACAGCGAAGGCGGGGTGCTTGCTCCGATTATTGCAAGTGATGCAGCAAATGCTGTTGGCTTTATTGTTCTTTTAGCAGCATCAGCTCTTCCGGGTGACGAGATTCTTTTGTATCAGGTAAAAGCGCTGTCTGAGGCTGGCGGCGACAATCCAGAGAAAACAAGTCAGAACTTGAAACTGGCTAGGCTGAGTTATGAAATCGTCAAATCAGAAAAGGACGATCAAAGAGCAATTGAAAAACTCAAAGAAATGAGAAAAGCAAATGCTGCTCCAGAATATCTTGAATCTGGCGCTAAGTCTCAGGAAGGCCAAAAAGCAGCAGCGTCCGGACTAAAGGTGCTTGTGTCACCCTGGTACAGAGAATTCATCGAATATGATCCACGAAGAGTCTGGAAAGAAGTCAAATGTCCCGTGCTTGCAATTAATGGCGACCGGGATCTGCAGGTTGCGGCCGATGAGAATCTGGCTGCAATCTCAGATTCTCTGGCCCAGGGAAAAAACAAATTGCTCACTGTTAAAAAAGTAGCGGGAGTCAATCATTTGATGCAAAACTGCAAGACGGGTTTGCCGTCTGAATATGCCACAATCGAAGAAACGATTTCAGACTCGGTTCTGAAAATTGTGCATGACTGGCTTAATGAGATTCTAAAACCCGGCAGTGGCTAAGTGCAGCTTCTGAAAGACTGACTCAAGTAAGATCTGAGCCGGTCATTGTAGTCGCTTCTTAAAACGGCTTGTAGGCTACAAAAAAACAGGACGAGACTGGAGCATTTCGCAATTTAAGAAGGCCAACCAGAATCGAAAGCTGGAAGCAAGAGACAGAATTGCCGAGGCCATAAAGGAACTGAGGGACGAGGGACAGCTAATAACAGTGGCTTAAGTGGCCAGGACTTCCAGTGCGCTCTTGCTAGACTGTCAAGAGGAGCTGGAACCTAATGGCGCTTGTTGCTGGTTCTACGTTGGAAGAGAAACAGCCCTTAGGAACAGAAACTAAATTTGCCCTCTTGACCCGATCTGCATGCGTTACTAGCCCGGGGGCTTGGACCATTCTCCTGAAGTCTTGGGTTTTGATCCTGCTGAATCAAATGTCAGCCGCTCTATAAAGGCCCTAATTGAGGCTGGCGTATTGAGCGACAAGGTGACCCGGGGGCATAAGGACTGCCCAATCTGGCGAAAAATCCGGCTTTTGAAGAACAAGCAAGCTTACGAGTCAATGAGATGTATGAAAGAAAAAGCTCACGGCAAGCCGTTCAAACCAACCTGGTAAGATCGGGCGCTAGTCGCACAGAGCACCTATGCTTGAGCCCAACGTGAATGCTTTGTCTATTAAATTGGCTGATTATCTGGAGCGAAGTAAGAGGTTCGAAGAAGCTGAGTTGGTAGCAACGCGAGCAACGCGATATAGAGAAATCCTTTTGCTCCTGGCTCGCGAAAACGGACTAAACAGCTAGCGACAGGGAATAATAGAAAACAGCCCCCAATCTTGGTTTTAATTGTGGTCCAAGTCCCTCAAGAGAGCGATCATAAAGGCGCTGAAAGAGCCGAGAGCAAGGCCGAACGCATAGAAAAGAAAGCAGAGATCAAAGGGCGTGCTGAATCTTCCGAGGGGATGGAGGATCACAGCAAGAAAGTTGCCGTTGAAACTAAAGAAAAGAGAGTCACAAGAAAGAGCGGCGTAACAGGCAAGTTTGCTGAGAATGGCAAGCCTGGCTTGGCTTCTGCAGATTCATTGCTGCCGTTGGAAGATCCGAACAAACCCAAGGGACGGGAAAAGGCAGACCGGCCGGCAAAGCCAAGTCACAGACAAGAGCACCTAAAAGCAATGGAGGCAGCCGGGCACGCTTTCGAGTCAGTGTACAAAGCCGGTAGCAATGCGGTTTCTGAAACAGGCAAGTTTCTCAAGGGCATGGGAGATGGTGCGGTTGAGTTTGTCAAAGAGTTTGGGGACAGTCTAAATGTGGCTGGTGCTTACTATGGCCGGGCACTTTCCGGAAAGGTCAATCTTGCCGCTGACATAAAAGAGTTCAGTGGTGCAATTGGTCAGACTCTTGGCACTGCCGGTGATTACTATTTCAAGCAGCTACCAAAAGGGCAGGCAAATTTAGGAAAAGACCTTGCGGAGGCAGGTAAAGCAGCTGCGGATCATTGGAATTCGTTGGACACAGAGCACAAGGGCAAGTTCATCGGTAAGGAAGTTGTGCCGCTTTTAGTTCCTGGTGCTGTTGGGATGGTGGCTAAAGATGCCCAAGCAGCAAACCTGGTAGGAAAGACAGGGAAAGCGATTGCGGCGCTTGCAGGCTCCGAAAAAGTGGCTGAACTGGAGCAGAAAATCACTGCTATTCAATCGAAATTGCAGCAAATGCATGAGATGGCAAACCCCCTGAAACCTGCTCATGCGATGGTTACAGATGGCGCAGGACGGAAGCACGTTTCTGTGGAAACTTCGAAAATGAATGATGCAGTTCTCATGAAACATGGGGACAAGGGGCTTCCTCAAGGGATTAAGCCGAGTGAAAAAGTTCATGTAACTAGAACTGTCAGCGCAAATGCTGAAGTCATTCACCAATTGAATGTTCCTGAAGAGGTCTTGAAGGCTGCTGAAAAGCAAGGGATTGACCGCATTACAGCTCAGGAAAAACTCCAAAAGGTGGCGGAGGCTATTAAGAATTCCTACTACCAAGTTGGAGATTATGATCCTAAAATCCATGGCACAGAGCGGGCATACGGCAACAAGTTTCATGAAGTTCTGCGCTCTAATTTGAACAAACAAGCAGATCCATTGGTTCATACTGAAGCTAGTTACTTAAAAGGAACTCAAGCCGAGTGGGGCAAATTGGGTACTTCCAGGGTCGATATTAGTTTGGGAGAAAAGCACGAACCTTTTGCATCATTATGTTTGAAAACGTTGAAGGCTGTTCCGTCAGCACAACAGGAACGGGGCTGGGTACGCAATTTACCGAAATTGAAGGATGGATCAGTACCTCCCAGGCTTCATGTAAAATTACCTCCGGGAGCAGATTTATGAAGAAAGACAAAAAGATCCCTCATTTCGAGATGGTAATGAAGCTGCCCTTTTTCATTACCGATCCAATTCAATTGAACGATGGGACTGTGCTAGCAATTGGCGATCATGTTGAGCATGTGAAATTCGGCCGCGGAACAATAATCAGAATTGGCGCGTATGATGAGGAACCGAAAGGCCCTTTCATTTTTGTGGACTTCGGAAATGACATCCGACACGAGTTAGATCCGTCATTTACGCACATAATCAGGAAAGTAGATTCCTGAAGAATAGCCATGTCTGAAGAAACTAAATCCAATCCACCTATGCTTGACCTACAAGAGCCCTGTCTTTTCCAAAACAGGAGAAGAAATTTGCGAAGGCGATCTTATTCGGCATGCACAATCTGGTGATGGAAAAGTGCTTATGATTGTCAACCTGGATGGCAATGGTCCTTTCATTTCCGTGGAGTTCGACAAGAAAGAGAATCGCAAAATGACCGATTCGGAGCATGCGACTATCAATAAGTTGGTCTGATAATAATTATAATGCTTCGTTGGGTGGGAAATGCTTGCTTGATAAGACTTTTCGGGATCGATTTCTTGCTGCCGGACACTAAATGCGCTTTTCGGATTAATTCTGAAGTATTAATTTTGACATTTAACCACTTACTCCATTCTTCTTGACTATGTTCCTTGTTTGGAAATTTGGGGACATAGCAATATGAGCAGGCAAAGGCACAACCGGCGTAAGAGTTGAGAGAGTAGTCATAGACGCCTGCCAGCGATCCATAACTCTGGGCTGTTAAGGATGGATTTTGAGTTTATCTTTCTAATCTAAATTCTCATGGCAACCCTGTTGCTTTACCAGCCGTATGTATGGTAGTCTGGCAGATAGGGAAGTTGATCACACACACAAAGGTTCCTCCCTCTTGCGGGCGGCTGCGGCTAGCCCGCTTGTCTTTTTCTTGAATACTCAAGACTGCCGGAGCTTTAATGAGATTGTGATCGAAAAAGTTCGAAATAACTCGAAAAAAACTCGAACAGTTTGAAAACTGTTTATTTGTTGCGATTCTCCAGGCTCAAGGCACTAGCATATTAATCAGTGGTTCAAACGATTTGCCCGCCAGCTACTACTGATCAAGCCGGACGGCCGGAGCTCTTAGAATGATTACTCTCTTTGTTTTTGGTATTGCATCTAGTGTCATAACCCTGCTCAGGCCTCTTCTAAAAGGAAATATGGGAAAGTTCGGGCTGAAAGCAGCTTCAGAACTGCGGGCAGTTTCGCTTCGTCAGGTCTGCAAGAGGGTATGATTTTGCAATGCCGGAAATGCGTTGAAACCGGTGATATCAAGAAGTGAGGGCTATGATGAACAGTTCTGCCAGCCAGGTCAACGAAAAGGTCTCCGAAGGAGTAATTGCTCTCATGCATGCTCGGGTAGAGCGGTTCGGACCCAGAGAAGCTTTTCGCATGAAAGAGGGCTCTGAAGTTCTTTCTCTTACATATTCACAATTGTCAGAGCGGGCCATTAAACTTTGCTCGTTTTTAATTGAATCAGGTTTTCAAAAGGGCGAGCGTGCTGCGATTCTGAGCGAAGCCCGGCCGGAATGGGCTGTTTGTTTTTTCGCTTCAATACGAGCAGGTGCAACTGTAGTGCCGCTTGACATAAAGCTCACCGAAACCGAGTTGAATTCAATTCTTTCCGATTGCCAGCCGAAAGTTCTCTTTTGCGATATCAAACATCTGGAACTCGCGCTCAAATTGAAAGCAGATCTGGGATTTATCAAAGACGTTTTTGTGGTGAATCATGGCAAAGGGAACCAGCAGGCAAAGTCTATCGATCAACTTGAACCGAAAGAATTACACAATGGGATAGAACGAAGCAGCGATGAAACTGCGGTTCTTGTTTATACATCCGGCACAACCGGTAATCCGAAAGGAGTTATGACCAGCTTCGGCAACCTGATTTTTCAAGTAAGCAGCTTTCAGGCAATGGTGGATCTGAGCGAAAATGACCGCTTTCTTTCGATATTGCCGCTAAATCACTTACTTGAGCTAACCGGCGGCTTTCTCGGCATGCTTAATCTGGGGGCAACCGTTTGTTTCTGCCATTCGCTCTTTCCTCAGGAAATCATGAAAACCATGAAGGAAGAAAAAATCACAGGCATGATTGCGGTGCCGCTCTTTTACAAGTCTCTGAAAAGTGGTATCGAAAGAGAAGTTAAGAAGAAAGGAGCTGATGCTCTGGAGAAGTTCCATGCGGGTCTTGCTCAAGCCGGGGCGCTTTCAATTGAAGAACGACGCCGGATTTTTTCTCCAGTGATTAATGAGCTCGGCGGTGCATTGCGCGTATTAATTAGTGGTGGTGCTCCGCTTGAAGTAGAAGTTGGACAGTTCTTCCAAAATCTTGGAATTCCGATGCTTGAAGGCTACGGTCTTACCGAAACCAGCCCGGTTATTGCCGGCAACAGTTTAAGAGCCAACAAAATAGGAAGCGTCGGCCAGGCTCTTGATGGCGTTGAAATCAATATTGACCGAAAAAATCCGGAAGATACCGAAGGCGAAATTCTCACACGTGGACCGCACGTTATGAAGGGCTATCATAAAAGAGAAGACCTGACAAAAGAAACCATAGACGATCAGGGCTGGCTCCACACAGGTGATATAGGTCATCTTGATGATGAGGGATTTCTATTTATCACCGGCAGAATCAAAAATATGATCGTGCTTGGCGGCGGCAAAAAGATCTTTCCTGAAGAAGTTGAAGCTGCGTTCGGTCCGGCAACAACGGTTAAAGAGGTTTGCGTTTTAGGACGCAAATCCAAAGACGGATTTAAGGGCGGCACCGAGGAAGTTTGTGTGGTAGCGGTTCCTGCCGATTCACTTATAAAAGAGCATAAAGACGACGTAAAAAGCATTCAGCAGGCGATTAAAACCGAACTGGACAATCTTGCGGAGCATCTTGCATCTTACAAACGACCCTCAAAGCTGTTTATTAAAATGGATGAGCTGCCGAAAACCGTGACACGAAAGGTGAAAAGACCGGCAGTACTTGCCTGGCTTGATGAGCAAGAGGCTCAAGGATGAGCTATGGATAGGGGTGTCCTTATTCTTCTCTGTTTGAATTTCATCTTTATAGCTCTTTTGCCGCTGATTTTTTTTCGAAGAGATGGTGGTTTTAATTTGAAGTGGTTCGCAACTGCATTGCCATTTGGAGTTTGCCCGCTTTCACTGGTTGCTTCCTTTTACGGCTATCTGCCCAGGCTTACAGGAATAGATTCGCCATGGGGGAATTTTTCTGATACGGTTCCGGTTTTGCTTTCTTGCATTTCGATTTCCTTAATTGCCTATACATTAGGAACCCACAAGATACCAATCGCGCTCTGGCACCAGGAAAACGATGCTCCCCAGGGCATCGTAACCTACGGGGCTTACCGCTGGATTCGCCATCCGTTTTATTCTTCGTTTATAGTGGCATTTGTGGCTGCTTTTATTTTTGCACCACAGATAGTGACAATGGCATGCCTTGCCTATGCTTTACTTGTGCTCAATCTTACGGCGGCACGCGAAGAAGAAAAGCTCTGCCATTCGGACTTTGGTCAGGAGTACAAGAATTACATGGACAAAACAGGCAGGTTCTTGCCCCGATTTGGGAGCCGGACGGAATAGCAATGGATGCATATATTTCCAGCCTCAGTTACTGCCTGGGTGATCGCAGCTTTACACTTGCTGAATCGGCTTCTGCCGGGCGCCTTTACTCCAGTGTGCAGGCTCTTTCTGATTCGGGTTTTGCAAGGCATTGCATTTGTGCGGATAATCAGAGCGCCTACCAGCTAGCTGCAGATTGTGCAACTCAGCTCCGGGATGAGCTTGAAGCGGTTGGAGCAATTGTTTATTCCACCTGTTTGCCTCAAAACGGGAATCTGGGTGATGAGCAGTTATACAGGGAGACAGGCGACGTAAAATATCTGATGGACTTTCCTGCAAGCCATTTACAATCCGAGTTCTCAATGGATCGCGCCTTTGTGCTTGGAATAAATCAGCAGGCATGCACAGGCATGCTCGGCAGTTTGAGAATTGCAAGAATGCTTTTGTGGGAAGACCCCGAAATAGAATCGGTTCTGTGTATAACTGCAGATCGCTTTCCTCACGGTGCCTTTTATGAGCAAGCCTACAATCTCATTTCAGATGGAGCAGCAGCAGCTATTGTAAGCAGGCATCAGGGCAAATTCAAAATCATAGCCTGCCATGGAATTACAAACGGCGGTCTGGCGCAGGCAAGTGACGAAGAAGCCGCCGGTACTTATTTTGTATACTGCAATCGTGTTATTAAAGAAACTCTTGCAAAAGCAAAGCTTGCTCTTGAAGAAATAGACTGGATCGTGCCTCAAAATATGAATAATAAAGCCTGGCAGATTCTTGCGCGCTTGCTGAAATTCGATGAAGAAAAAGCCTTTGCCGGAAGTCGTGCTGAACTTGGTCATGTGATTAGCGGCGACAATATTATCAATCTCGACCTGTTGAGCAAAGGCGGTGGAATCAAACCGGGGCAGCGCATCCTGATGATTATGGCAGGATACGGCATGAACTGGCAGGCTGTGATTCTGGAGGCTTGTTGATTGATGCAAACAACAGATGAAATAGTGAAAAAGCTCTGCGAGGTATCCTGCAAGAATTTTTTGAATCCTTATACATTCATCGATTGGCCGGAGGAGCTTTCAAAAGAGAGCTGGTTCATGTCTCCGGAGTATATTTCAATATTTGGTATAAGCGTTTGGGAAGAACTCAGTGAAGCAGAAAGAAAAAGACTCAGTTTCTATGAAGCGGTCAATTTTTTCAGTTTGAATATTCATGGAGAAAAGCCTTTAGTGGAGGGGCTTGCAAGACGGCTATATTCAAGAGAGTTTAAGCAATATTCCGCATATTTGCATCATTTTCTCGATGAAGAAAACAAGCATATGATTTATTTTGGAGGCTTTTGCCAGCGATACGCAGGCAAAATATACAGAGACCGCAAACTTTCCTTCCCGCAAAAATTCGCCCCCGGTGAAGAAGACTTTTTGTTTTTTGCAAAAGTCATGATTTTTGAAGAGATTGTAGACAACTATAATGTCCAGATGGCTGCCGACAAGCGTCTTGACGAAACTGCAAGAAAAATCAATCGGGTGCATCACCTGGAAGAAACCAGGCATCTGGCGTTTGGGCGGCAGATTGTCGAAGAACTTTTTGAAAAATACAAAAAAGAGTGGTCTGAGGAAACCATTGCTTCGGTCAGGCAGTACCTGGCCGATTATCTGCTTGCATGCTTTAAAGAATACTACAATCCCGATGTATACAAAGATGCCGGACTCAGCCAGCCGTATGATCTGGTCGAGCAAGCCTTCAACTCTGATGCAGCCTCCAGGCATAGAAAGAAAGTTTCAGCTAAATTGATTGACTATTTGCTCGAAAAACAAATTCTTTTTGAGGTACCTGTTTTATGAACACGGAGGCTGAATTCAAAGAATCATTACGCCAGTTTGTAATTGCTAAAAACGGAAAAATCAAGCCGGAAGATCTATTTGACGACACCGCGATAATTGAACTACGCATAATCACTTCGCTTCAGCTTATGGATCTTATTTTGCATCTTGAAAAAATCACAGGTGAAGCTATCGATATCGAGCAGCTCAAGCCGGGAGTATTTGCCAGTATTAACAGCATTTACAAGAATTTTTGCGAGACTTCAATTGATGTCGACAAAATTTGATATTGACTATTACTCGCTTAAAGAGCTGAACTGGCAGGACTTCGGCCAGGCGTCTCTGAGTGGCTCGCTATTGCGCCTGTACAGAAAGATAGATGAGCTTTTTCTTTCATGGGCAGATGCTCTGGCTGCTGAAGAATACTGTTTCCCGCCTTTTATAAGTGCCGCGCAAATGGCGAAGCTCGACTATTTCAACTCTTTTCCGCATCTCCTTACAATGCCGGTTACACTTGAAGACGATCTTTCCAACCTTGAGAGTTTTGCCGCCGACGCCATCGGAAGCGATGGCGCTTTGAAGCCCGGCCGGCTTGCGCCTGTAAAGCAGGTTCTTACGCCGGCTGCCTGTTATCATTTTTATGATGAACTTCAGAGCATGGCTTTGTCATCTGGCAAGTATTTGACTACAAAGACGGTTTGCTTTCGCCGGGAAACGAGCTATTCGCCGTTGCAACGGCAGTGGGCTTTCTCGATGCGGGAAATTGTTTGTATATCGGGCATTGAAGAAGTGCAAAAATTTCTTCGTGATTTTGAGGAGCTTCTTTTACAGTATTTTGCGTCCAGAGCATTTCCGGTGCAATTCGAGTATGCAAACGATCCCTTTTTCAAACCGGCAAGCAACCCAAAGTATCTGGCTCAAAAACTCGAGCCTGTGAAAAAAGAAATGATTTACGATGGCAGGCTCTCTATCGGCTCACTTAATTTTCATCGAAACTTTTTCGGCGAAAACTTCGAAATTAATTACAATGGAGCTGCGGCTTATTCAGCTTGCGTGGCATTTGGACTGGAGCGCTGGATCTACATGATTTTGCAGGAACAGGGGCTGAACGAAAAGGATTGGAGCTTTTAGATGTCCTCATCGTTTGATCTTGAAAGACTGGTCTCAGACGCCTATGCGGCGCTTGATGATGATGACATCGGCCGCGCCATGGAGCTGGCGGCGCTTTTGCTTGAAACCCGGCATGCAAGAGGCTTCGAGATTATGGCTCTTGCACTTGAAAAACAGGACCGCCTTGAAGATGCAATCGAGCTTTTGCGAAAAGGGGTTTCGGCAGTACCCGAGGCGTTTCCGCTCTGGGAGCTTATGGGCAACCTCTATTCCAAAGAAAGAGATTTTGAAAGTGCAGAGACTGCATATGTTACGGCTCTGGCCTGTCCTGGCTCCAACAGCGCATCGATAAGCTATAACATGGCAGTAATGCTCAGGCATTCAGGAAATCCCGAACAAGCTTATTCCATTGCAATTGCAATAGAAGATCCGATCCTTGCAGTCAAAGTAAATACGCTTTTAGTGTCACTCTTGAACAGTATGCAAAAGTATGAGGATGCAGCTGAGCTTGCAAATATGCTGATTAGTGAAATCATGGCTCTGGAAGAACTGGGTGATGAAGACATGAAAGACCTGGCTCAGGTATATGCTGAGCTTGGACGGGCAATTTACCTGGGAAGCGGCAATAAGCAGGGCGCTTTTGAAAGCGCCTGGAAATCGCTCGAGTGGGAGCGCTCCGAACCAACGGCTCTCTGGTTGGTTCGTGAACTGATAGGGCGAAAATCCCCGGACTCGCGCTGGTTTCAGCTGGAAGTCGAAGGCAGCTGGTATTTTGCTCTGGAGCAGGGCAAGTCACCGCCTAAATTCAGGGTCACCTATGACATTGTGGCAGACAATATCGAAGAAGCTATGATGTTTTCAAAGCATCTCGAGCCGCCGGAAATTCGTGAGTCCATGCAAATCAAAACTGTAAGCGATCGAGGCTCGCATTCGAACTACACCCAGGGGCTATACTGGCGCAGTCCCTACAATTTTGTCATGGACTGAGTGCCGGGCAGCGGCGAGCTTTATGCAGGAGCGTTTACTTTGTGAGTGCCGAATCAATACTGATTACTGGAGCAAATGGTTATCTGGGCTTGCGCCTGGCAGAAACGCTGCTTGATCAAAGAGAAGAATCGTTGATTCTTTTTTTGCATGCGGATAATAAGGAAGTGTTTGAGCTTAAAGCAGATGCAGTGCTTGCGCGTCTTAAACCTCGCTTTAACGACACGCAGCTCGGGCGCCTAAAAATGCTTGCAGGCGATCTTGGAACCGACGAGCCATTTGAAAACGTGGACAAAAATGTAGTTCGGGAAATAATTCATTGCGCCGCTGTGACCAGATTCAATGTAGATGCTGAACTTGCCGACAAAGTAAATGTTCTTGGTTCCAGGAGATTACTGCGATTTGCAGAGAGCTGCGCTGGTCTGAACTCAGTGCAGTTTCTCAGCACTGTTTATGCAAGCGGACTTCGCACTGGTAAGGTAATGGAGGAAGCTCTAGCCAGACCTGACGAATTTTCCAACCATTATGAAAGATCCAAATGGGAGTCGGAGAATTTGCTTAATTACGAATTCAAAGACCTGCCTGTGAATATTATCCGAATTGCCACAATGATCGCAGACAATGAGCGGGGTGAAGTAACCCAGCAAAACGCCTTTCATAACACTTTGAAGCTATTTTATTATGGACTGCTTTCGCTTTTTCCCGGTGAAAAAGAAACACCTGTCTACTTCGTTACCGGTGATTTTGTGCTCAACGCTATTATGTCCATAATCAGGTCCGGGCAGAACTCGGGTGTTTATCATGTATGCCACAGTTCAGCCGAAAGCGCCAGGCTGGAAGAATTGGTGGATGTAGTTTTTTCGACTTTTGAAAGTTATCGTGATTTCAAGCTCCGCCGGGTTCTGCGTCCGCTCTGGTCCGATGTCGAGTCCTTTGATTTGCTTAATCAGGGGCTAGGAAGCCTTTCAAGTGGTGTTATGGCTCAGGCTGTTTCGAGCGTATCTCCATTTTCAAGGCAACTATTTGCTCCAAAAGAATTCGATAATTCGAAGCTTCGCTCGATAATGCCTGATTACAGAGCGCCTGATCCTCTAAAGCTGATTGCAAATACGGCAAGCTTCCTGGCTGATACAAAATGGGGGAGGCAGTTGCAAGAATGTTGAAGCCGGAACAAGCAAAATTCATTGATAGAAAGAGTGTTTCTGTAGATTCAAGCTCCTGCCTGTACGAGTACGAAAACGAGCTTGAAAGCTTCTTCACGCGGGAGTTAGGCGAGCGGATACTTATTTCTGTTTCAAAAGATACTTTGAAGCCTGAGCAATTAAATGAAAATGAAAAAGAGATTTTTGCCGGCTGGAAAAACGAAGCAAGACGAAAATTCTGGCTTAAAGGGCGACGGGCGCTCAGAAATGTGCTTGCAAAAGAAGCAAGCTTGAGTGGAGCCTGCGATCAGGGCGCAGGCTCTGTTTTTCCAAACCCTTATCTTTCGCTGAGCCATAGCGGTGAGTATGCCATAGCTGCAGCTGCTCCGGGCTCAGGCAGGGGAGTTGGCGTTGATATCGAAGAAGAGCGGCCGGTCCGCAAGAAGATGCTTCGTTTTTTTCTCAGCACAGAAGAACAAAGGTCGCTCTTAGCCATGGCGGATCGGTCCATGGCTGATCAAGAAAGAGCTGATCAAGAAAGTGCTCCAGAACATCCAGAACCAAGTGAATCAGATCTAAGTGATGAGATCCTTCGTTTGTGGACCGTAAAAGAAGCTTTGTTCAAATCGGACCTTTGTAATAAGTCAAAAACGCTACTCAGTTATGAAATTGAGAATCCGCAAAAATACAGTGGCTTTGCAGCTTTTGCCTCAGCAGGCGATGCCGGTCGTAAATTCAAGTATTGCAGCCTGAAAGCAGGAGCTTACTTTATTAGTGTTTCAATTGCGATATTAGAAGGAAAAAGCCAATGACAGAAAAACTCAAAGAAAATGAACTCTGGCTTCTGAGCTTCTACAGAACATCTGAAATCAGCGGGGCGCTTTTTTTCGGCAGGCTCTGCAAATCATTAAGACCAAGCCAAATTCAACATGATATGACCAAACACTTCTCTGATGAAGCCGTGCACTCGTGGCTCTGGACTGATTGTATTGCCAGCATGGGAGCCCAGCCATTAAAACTCAGCGATTCATATCAAGATCAATATCTTTCGGTTGCAGGCATGCCGGCTAATGTCATGGAGATTCTGGCTCTAACTCATGTATTTGAAAAACGAGTCATAAGACAGTATGCACTGCACAGCCGCGTGCCTGATCTTAATCCGGCAATTTCAAGCACATTGAGTAAAATTATGGACGATGAACACTGGCATCTGAGCTGGGTTCATGATGCGCTTGTGGGCATGGAAGCCGAGTTCGGCAAAGAATATATCGAACAGACTGTAAAAAGATTCTGGGACGCAGACCAGGAAGTTTATAAGCGTACGATGAATGAACACGAAGAAAGGGTTCGTGACCTGGGAATTCTCAGTCCCGAATCTCAGGCGTTGAGCTGAGACATTAGTGCTTCTGGTAATTTCTGAGAGCAAGATAATCGCATCACTACGTATATTCCACAGTCAGTACCGGAAACATACACAAAGCGTTTCCTAATTCGTCAGAATCTAAAATCAATAATCGAGTTACAACTCCAGTTCAGTTGTAACTCAGCAGCGGCACAGGCTCGCTTAGAGAGAAATCAGTCGGCAATTATTTCAAAGGAGGACTTGCCTTGAGTACTTTAGAAATTAGTGAGAGTAGAGAATCGCAAAAGGCACAGCCTGACTCAGCACTCAGCATAGCTGATCTCGGTAACATTCAAAGCATGATGGATAGCCCGCAGGGCGATGTTCGCAAATTCGATTGGGTTCCGCCACCGCTTCCACCTCTGGAAATCAACTATGGTTCCATCGACAATTACGATGGTGACAAAAGCAAGGAGACGCCGCAGCAACAAAAAATCGTAGCCCAAGCCGTCAGTAGTTTGGGCAAGGAAATGTGGCATAACTGGACACCAGGGCGTGTTCCTGGAGGCGGTGCCACCGCAGCTCTGGGCTGTGCGGCATCGGTAAGTCAGATTCTCAACGATGCCAAAATAACCAAGTTAGTGAGATCGGAAGATTGCAACGTCGATTACATGCAGGAAGATTTGCAAAAGCAGGGATGGACGCTGACGAAAAATCCGCAACCCGGTGATGTCTGGATAGGTCGTGGCGGCGTGAGCCAGGCACATACAGGAATCATTGGCGAGAACTTTACGATGATGAACAACCATTCTAAAAATGGAAAATTCAGTACGGACGTTGCCTCATACGTAAAGAGGTGGAGCAACAATGTGTTTCTGCAGCCGCCGGACAATAAAGGGCAAGAGTAGAGAATTTGCCTTGCCGGAATAACTGGACTGGCTGTCGCTTTCATCTCGTTGATTTCTGCTGGAATTCCTGTAGCCGAAAGGCTGAAAATCGCCGGAACCGCTTCGCCAAGCGCGGTCTGAGTTCCGTCCATGGCGAATTTCAAAGGATCGCTCCTATGGCTGTCTCTATCCTAAAATAGTGCTAATTGAGGCTTTTGTACGTAGCTTACGCATAGCCATTTTTCCTTCCTGGTCATAAGCTGAAAACCTAGTGGCGGGGTTATCTACAAGGTGTTAGCCTGTTGCAGGGAGCTAATGACTTAGTGCTTGAACTAAATCACGCAGCCGATTTGTTGAAAGACGATGCTGGTTCTGGTCTTGCGCCGTCTTCAAATGCGCTGGTGAGAGAGGCCCAACTTCTGTGGCAAGGAGTTTCCGCCGCACCTGAGCACCTGCTTAATTCTTTTTCGCAGGAAAAACGCGGGCACACTCTGCAAACTGCCGCCTTTTCTGCAGGGATCACGCTGGCACTGAGCTGCTTAAAAAGATCCCCGACAATGGCATGGACTACCGGTCGTGTGATTGGTCCGGCCCTCGCTGTCCCAATGCTTAGCGATATAAACTCGCGAACCAGCGTAATGGCGCAAGTAATTAGCGATACTTGGAAGTCCGATCAGAACTGGAGTCAAAATCTTGCTATTGCAAAAGAGCAGATTGGAACATTTACTTCGGATTTTGCAATTGCTGCCCTTGCCTCTGGAATGGCAGAAACGGCAGGCAGGTCATACTTCGGCCTGAAAGCACCTGGCGTAAACAGATTGCCTGAGCTGAGCAAAGACAACGTGATTTCAAACTGGCAGCGGCATATGTCCGGAGAAATAATCCCGTATAGAATAGTAACGCCCGGAGGCGGCGGTGCTCGCCAGGTTGATGTCTTCATTCCGAAGAACATAAAGCACCCTGCGGAGCTGGCCGCCGGCGCCAGGGCCGAGTCGGGATTATTGATAGCTCAAGACGGTCTCAAAATAGATTTTGGGCGAATGAGAAACCTGGAGCTTCCCGATCAAGGGCTCATCAACTTGAAATCAGACAAAGGTTCAATAGATTATGTTGCTGCTTTTACACACACATATCGATTTAGAGTGGTTCCAGGAGTAAATCTAGCGGCATGGCATCACGAAGGAGGCTTAATTAATCCGGGCGGTTGGTTTGCCCCAAAGAAGGCATTTAGCGACGCGAATTTCGTCACAGATGTGCACAAAACTTTGAGTGAGATCTTCAGGCCGAAAAGATCGGTATTAGCTGGTTATTCCAGCGGCGCCATACTCTCAAATGAAGTCGCAGCCAGGCTGGGACCGGCAAAGATCGATGCCGTAGTTTCAGTGGCAAGCACTGTCGTAGGAAAGGAACTGCCAGCGCCGCAAGGGCAATTCCGGCTTTTTGTTAGAGACAACGGCGATCCTACTCTATTACAGAATGGAGGTGCCGGTGGAAAAGCCAAGATTCTCGCCGGACTCGGCCACAGAACCGTGCTCAACTCAGTTCCCGAGAAGCAAATTGCATATGGTCTGGGAGCGTATACGACCGAGAAACTTGTCAGCAAAGAGCACTACACCAGGCCCAATACAGTCATGCACAGTTTCGCGTTAAAAGATGGCACGCCCGTGCTTTCGCATATAAGAACGAATACGGGTACTCATACCTGGTCAACCAGAGAAAGTATTGCAGCCGCACCGCCACACGAAGGCTCATTTTTCAAAGCATTCGGAGAATTCAAACCAAGCAGCTCGGCCTGGGAACGTGTCGATCTAAATCAAATGGTCAAAGAAATTGTCAACGGAAATCTCTCACGATTCAGCCATTGATGATTTCATTGTCCGATTAACAGGGCTGCGGAGCATTGATACCCTGCCGGACGAGTGGAGTTCTTAGATCATAGGCAGGTTACCGTTGGCGGATTTTTGATATATACTTTTGGTATCTATCACTTTGTGGGGCTTCTGAAATGGAAACAGCCAGGATTTTCTGGTCAGGCCGCTCGCAAGCAGTTAGATTGCCGAAAGGATTCCGTTTCGATGCAGAATTAGTTCGCATCAGGCGTCATGGAAACTCTGTAATTCTTGAGCCGATTGCCATAGACTGGAAGTGGCTGGACGAAATCGATGCGTTGGATCCGGACGCTGTTGAAGCCAGCACGGAAAGACTAAAGCAACAGGAACGCTCAGATCTGGATCGATTTTTCAAATGATCAAGTACCAGGAGGTGTCGTTTTTTTTGTAATCTCGACACTGTTGAGCTAAAATGAGCGTTAGATTAGAATTCGCGTGAAGACTCGTGCCTCAGCCAGAAACAGACGGAAGTCAGGAAGAAAGCGAAATCGCCGGAGCTAATGATCGGGCAGTTTTGAAAGACAAGCATGCGGCTTCGCACGTGCATTTTGCCATAATCACGTTCTCACTTGTTTTTGTTGTTCTATTTGTAACTTTGATCTTTTACTTTGCAGAAGGTAAGCTGAGCTCGGCTATAAGCCAGTCTTTCAGCTCTATTTTGCAAGGGCTCGAGCATGAAAAAGCTGAACTGGAAAGGCAAAAATCTGGTTCAAAATACTGAATTCTGAGAAGATCTTTGGAGGAAGGGACGCTACATGAAAAAACACAAGAGCAATGTATTTCTGGCATCCAGCGGCTTGATTCTCTTGTTTCAAACTACTCTGAGTTCGTTGTCTTTTGCTGCAGAATTCTCTCCGGAGGCCTGGTTGAAAGCTCCCAGGTCGGAGGGGGATTGGAGCCGAAAAGATCAGGTCGAAGATTTTTGTAAGAAGCACAAAGTTAATGGAATGTCGAGAAAGGAGGTGCTTGCTTTTCTTGGAGAACCTACACTGTCTGTTCAAGTTCAGCCCTGTTCAAAATATGAGTCGATTATAGATAGCTACCTGGTATCAAAAGAAAACAAAGAGTCGTTCCAAATTTACTATGACAAAAGCGGCAAAGTCACTCAGAATGTGATGGCAGGTGCATGTATTTCTAAGCTTTGTATTCCGGCTAGCGCTTCAAGCCAGGAAGTACTACCAGAAGAGAAGCTAAACAAAATTCTTGCTCAAGGTGCAATTGATGGTACTATCGGTGATATCGAAAGCCTGCTTGGAAAGTCTCAGAAAAACTTTCATGCCAATACGCTGGTGGGAGGGCGATATTGGAACACATATTCTTATTTGTGGAGAATGTCGCCGGATGGACGAAAAGTATTCGTTGTCGATGGCCGCGAACCAATTCAGAAGTCACAGGCTCGCGTTGGGTCGCAGTCTGAAGAACGGGTAAGAAACTACTCCATTGAAACTATGAGTGCGGATTGTCCCGTCGCTATTCCGTAGGAGCGTTTGCTATAATTGGTTGTCGGTATGGCGAGAGTTCTGGAATAAACATGGTCGGAAGTGACGAGTTTAGAAGTAAAATTGCAAATTTTCTCAAGATCTCTCCTGAACGCGTCAGGGAAGATGCTGTTCTGACAGAGCTCATTACTGACTCTTTCGCCCTTGTGGACATGGTTGTTGAACTGCAAGAAGTTTACAGGTCACGATTGACCCAGGAAGATCTTAAAGAAGTGCGAACTGTTAAGGACCTCCATAAACAGCTTTGTATGCATATGCAGGAAGCCGCTCCTGATAATCAGTAAATAGCAGTAGCGGACTGGACTCTTGCTTGCCGAACTTAGCGTTGCGGAACGTAGCGTTTATTCTGCTCGTTCGCTCTTAGTGTCTTCGGCAGTTTTGTCTCTGCCTTTTTTTATCTCGCTTATCATTTTTTCTATTTGCCTGTTGCCGAATAAGTCGGAGTTCTCTTTGTAAAGAGCGGCAGCTTTTTCTAAGTCGGCAATTGCGCCTTTGCGATCGGCCAGATAATTTTTGCATTGACCGCGAAATTTATAACAGACTGCCAGATCCTGTTTTCTTTCTATTGAGTCGCTGAAGTCTTTGATTGCTTCGTCATAGCGATTCTCGACCATATGTTCGAGCCCGCGGTCTGCGTATGCTGTGGAGCCTTCAGGGTCCAGTTCTATTGATTTAGTGAAGTCTTTTACGGCATTTTCGGATTGTCCCATGCGTGAGTAAGCAAGACCTCTTGCTTCATAAAGACTCGAAGGCGCAGGGGAGGAAACTTCAATTGCTTTGCTGTAGTCTTCAATTGCCCTTCCACCCTTGCCGTATTCAAGATATGCTTTTGCTCTTTTCGCATACAGATTAGGATCTTTAGGGCTTATTTCTATTGCTTTGCCAAGATCAGCTATTGCTGGCTCGAAATTCGACATATGCATATAGACAGAAGCTCGCCATTTGTAGGCTTCAAGTGCGTCGGGAGCATCGGTTATTGCGTCTGTGAATTCTCGAATAGCTTGCAAGTATTCACCGCTGCGTTCGGCAGCCAGCCCTCGCTCTATCATCTGAACAGTGACTTCCTGCTTTTTCTTTTTCATATTAAGCGACTTAGCCAGATTGTCTGTCAACTCTCTGTCGGCTTGAGTTTTTGGCCCGTAGTCTCGTTCTAAGAATGTGGAATCCAGAAGAACAGCCTTTTTGAAGTCACTCATTGCTTCATTAGTCTGCTTTTTGTTCTTGTAATATCGTGCTCTGAGCAAATAGGCTTTGGCTTGTTTTGGATCAAGTTCTATGGCATGTTCCAGGTCTGCCATTGCTTTCTCGTCGTTAGCTGTCTGGAGATAGACATCTGCCCTGCTAATTAGTGCAAGAGTAAAGTGCGGGTCTTCTTTGATTGCTTCGTCAAGATCTGCAAGTGCAAGTTTGTATTTTTTAAGACCTGTAAATGCTCGCCCACGGCAGACTAAGATCGCATTCTTGTTTGATTTGTCATACTCGTAGGCGTTGTCCAGATCATCTAAGGCTGCTTTGAACTTGTTCAGCTCCAGGTTTGCAAGACCGCGCTGCAAGTAGAGGCTACCTCTTTTGGGGTTGATTTTGATCGCGTTTGTGAACTCGGCGACCGCACCTGTAAAATCGCCCTGTGAGAATCTGCCTAGCCCTGCTGCAGTCAGGCGCTCAAGCTCGCTTTCAGGAAAAGAGCGAAGATTTGGACCGTCTATCCGGCTGGGTGCGCTTACTCTGACCGGCTCAGTTTCAGCGCCGGCTCTGAGAACCTGCAAAAGAAAAAAACTGCCGAATGCAAAAGCGCAAACGCTGCAAAATCTTGCATAGTATTTTATAGACACATCTATTACCGGCTAGCGGGGATAGATTATTTTACAATGCTTCCAGCTTCTTGATATCGTTGTTCTTATTTTCAAGCAGAAGCCAGATTAAGTGGAATCCGAAACCAGAAGGTGCTGCCTTTACCAAGAATACTGCGCACACCTATATTGCCTCCGTGAGCTTCGACAAAGCCTTTGCAAATTGCAAGTCCGAGCCCGGAGCCACCCTTTCGTTTCGCGTCTTCGATATTTACCTGTTTGAAACGCTCGAACACATTAGACTGTATTTCCTCAGGAATTCCCCGCCCGTGGTCGCTGACTTCAATGGTCATGAACTCCCGGTCCGGCAACACGTTAACTTCGATGGATGTTCCTGCTGGAGCAAATTTCACGGCGTTTGAAATCAGATTCACAAGCACTCTGGTGATGGCATCTTTGTCCGCATCAATTTCATAGTTGGCCTCCGGGATCTTAATGCTCAAGCCGGCTTTGACAGCAAGGGGGCTGACCATGCTGGCTGCGTGACTGAAGATCTCTCTTAAATTCGTATGCTCGATTTTAAGTGGAAAGGCACCGGCACTCAGGCGCTCCATGTCCAGAAGATCCTGCATGAGGCTCAGCAAATATTGACCGCCCTGCTCTGCAAGCTGCAAGTATTGTATGGCTTTTTCAGGAAGAGCACCGACTACGCCACTGAGGCAGCAATCTACAGCAGTCAAAATTGACGTAAGTGGAGTTCTCATGTCGTGGCTTATCATGCCGAAGAATTCTTGCTTCATTTGTTCCATGCGTTTTTGTTCTGTGATGTCGTGGCTCACACAAAAATATTCATTGTCCTCGTCGGACCACTGTATGCTCCAGGAAGTCCAGAGCAGCCGCGCTTCTGCTCCGCTTATGCGACATTCCAGTTGGGCCGCCGTTTTTTCTTCCTTTGCCTTTGCCAACACCGTAAGAACATTCTCTCTGTCGTTTTCCAATATCAAAGGCTCAATTCCTTTTTCTTTGATCTCATCGGTGGAAAGCCCCAGTTTGTTTGCTGCAGCTGGATTTGCCGACAAGATCTTTAGATCTTCGCCGAGCACGTAGATCATGTCGCCGGCATTGTTTATGGTGGCACGTTCTCTGCGTGTTGCTGTTTCCACCTGCTTTGCCATCTGGTGAAATGATTGGTCAAGGCGCCCCAACTCGTCCTTACTATCGAGCTCCGGCAAGAGCGGCTCTGAGCGCGCCATTCTTTTTGTATTTTCCAGCAAATTAAGTATGCCTCTGTTAATACCCTTCATAAAGTAAGCAAGCAAAAGACCGTTCATGCAAACACTGAAGATCACGGCACAGATGATAACTATCTCGATTATTGACTGAATGCGGGCAACTCTTTTTTCGGCGTCCCGACTCTTTAGCTCGTCTGGTTCTCTAAATTCACGGATCAGGCGTCCGAAAGCTTTCAACTGTTTTTGCAGGCGTTGAAATGAGCTATATTTGCCTGTGAGCGAGGCGATGCCTCCCTGCATTTCCTGAGCAGATGGAGGAGCGGAAGCCCTGTCGAATTCACCGCCGGTTTTGATAAGCATATCGCAAACCCTTTTCAGCTTTTTCAACTGTCTTGTTCGTTCCCGATCATCTGCCACAAGTGTGCGCAGAATCTCGAACTCTTGCTGCATCTCCTTTTCTTCAGTTAGTTGCTCGTTGTGCACATCGGCAAAAATGTTGTTTTCGAGTTTTTCTACAACCGCATCAGTTGCATTAAGCCACATCTCATTGGCGTGATAAATAATTGCCTTGGCTTTCGACTCTTGAGCAATTACCTCTCTGTAATAGCTTTGTAAGCAAAACATCGTGATGCCGAAGGTCAATTCAAAGAGGAGTGGAATTGCTATGAGAATCAATCCCTTTGTAAATATGCTGGGTGTGAATCGCCTGTTCATGCTTTTAACCGAATCGCTAGTTCTACTATTTTAGACGTCGGCTGAAAACCGGACCTAAGTTCTGCTTTACAAGCCTGATTTTCTTTCAGAACATTGGCTATAATATGGCTTGGCCTTAAACAGAGGTTTCTTATGGTTCCGGGGTCGGAAAATTCGAAAACTGCCGCTGGTGCTTTAGATGAAAGACCGGTCGGCAAAATAAGTGAAGCTTCTTTCTGGAGCTCGATTGTATCCGGACGCTATTTGATTCCGGTCCTGTCTGCAGTTGTAGTGCTCGGAATTTTGATTGCTTTTGCCGTGCATTCATCTCAGGAAGCTGAAAAAACGGGCGTTGGCAGCGGCAAAACTGAAAATGCTGGTGAAATCGCAGGTGAAAGCGTGAATGTGCTTACGGTAAGCACTGCGCCAGCTATCGAAAAGCTCATTCAACGTCACCTGGCCGTGAATGGCTCGGTTTCAGCATGGGACCCGCTTGCAATCGGGGCTGAAGTATCATCATTGCGTGTGGCAAGTGTGAATGTGGAGGAAGGGGACAGGGTCAAGAAAGGGCAGGTTCTTGCAACACTGAACTCTTCGATATTGAAGGCACAACTGGCTCAACAAAAGGCACATCTGGCAGCCGATCAGGCTGCATTGAAAAAAGCGATTCAACCCAATCGGGTTGAAGACGTAAATTCATGGCGCGCAGCACTTTCGCAGGCAGAGGCTAATCTAGCCCAGGAAGAGGCTAATTTAATAAGGGTTAAAGCCAATGCCGCCAACATGAAAGTAAATGCCGAGCGCTATTTAGAATTGCGAAAAGTAGGTGCAGTAAGCCAGATGGACGCGGATTCCAGGGCTACAGAAGCAAAAACTTCGGCAGCAGATGTGGCTGCCAGCCAGAAACGAGTTGAGGCAATGCAGCATGCTCTCAATCAGGCAAAAGAAAGGCTGGCGATGGCTGAAAAGGGTGGGCGCCAGGAAGACATTGAGATTTCAAAGGCCAATCTGGAAGAAACCAGAGCTCGTGTATCCCAGCTTGAAGCCCAGATTGAGCAAACTATCATTCGCGCGCCTGCCGATGGCAAAATAGTAAAGCGCGAGGTTCATTTAGGTGAAATCACAAGTGTGGGCAAAACACTGTTTCTGATGGTAAGAGACGGTCGCTTCGAGCTTCGTGCTCAGGTTCCTGAAGTTGACCTTCCAAGAATTAAGTCCGGCATGCCGGTGAAAATGACTGCAACGGCTGAAGGTGAGGCTCTTATGGGTTTTGTAAGAGAAGTGAGCCCTTCTGTGGACGAAAAAACCAGGCTGGGCGTTGCCCGTATCGACCTGCCTGAAAATGCAAAGTCCATGAAACCCGGGCTTTTTTATCACGCCGAAATTGATCTGGGTAAAGAAAACGCCCTGGTAGTCCCTTCAAGGGCTGTTTTGAGCCGCAATGAAAAGGATGTGCTTTTCGTTTACGACTTATCGACCGGCAAGGCTCTTTTGCGCCCGATTACCGTTGGTGAGCCGCTGAGAGACGGTTTGATTGAAATCAAAAATGGACTGGCAGCCGGTGAAGAAGTAATTGTAACCGGTGCCGGTTTTATGAAAGATGGAGACAAGGTACGGGCGGTGAAAGAGGTTTCCGCATCGCGGAAGTAACTGATTAATGCAGTGGAATCTGTCTTCCTGGTCTATTCGTAACATAGTGCCGACCACGGCCTTCTTTCTGGTGCTTACGGTGGTCGGAATCATTGCTTTCAGCCAGCTCGGCATCGATGAAAATCCGAATATAGACGTTCCGATTGTATCGGTTACGGTCACCCAGAAGGGTGCTTCGCCGACTGAACTTGAAACACAGGTTACAAAAAAGGTAGAGGATGCAATTTCAGGTATAAGTAATATCCGCCATATTAGCTCCACTGCCACGGACAGCGTTTCAAACACTAATATCGAATTTGAAATCGGAACCAGCACTGATAGAGCAGTCAACGATGTGCGAGATGCCGTGACCAAAATAAGGCAACAACTGCCGCTTGGAATAGAAGAGCCGATTGTTGCCAGAGTCGATTTTGTAGGCGGTCCCTTTGCGACTTACACAGTATCGTCGGCTGAGCGCTCGCCGGCAGAGCTGAGCTGGCTTGTGGACAATGACATTGGCAGGGCGCTCAGAACAGTTTCGGGCGTGGGAAAAATTGCCAGATCGGGCGGTGTCGAGAAAGAGGTGAGAGTGAACCTCGACCCTGTAAGAATGCAGGCTGTCGGAGCCACCGCCGATATGGTCAATACCCAGGTAAGGGCTCTCAATATCGACCTGCCGGGCGGGCGTGGCATGGTTGGTGGCGCCGAGCAGTCGGTGCGAACGCTTGGGAGCGCGCCTTCGGTTGCCAAACTGGCTGCCACTCAAATAGGTCTTCCGAACGGTAATTCCGTGCGTCTAGATTCGCTGGGACAGGTTATCGAAGGAAGCTCCGAAGAAAGGAATCTTGCCTTTCTGGACGGCAAACCGGTAGTTGCTTTCTGGGTAGTACGCAGCAACGGCAGCAATCTTGTTGAGGTTGAAAACGGAGTAGATTCAAAGATCGACGAGCTCCGGAAATCTTTGCCCAAAGATATCGAGATAACAAAAATTCGCTCGAACGGCAGGTTTATTCGCGAGTCTTATTCTGCATCTTTAGATTCATTGATTATAGGGGCGCTTCTGGCGCTTGCTGTAATCTGGATCTATGTTAAAGACAATCGGGCTACGCTAATTTCGAGCCTTGCTATACCACTGTCGGTGGTGCCGACCTTTGCTGTGATGAAATGGGCTGGCTTTACTCTAAACGGCATGTCATTGCTGGGACTGGCGCTTGTTATCGGCATTCTGGTTGATGATGCAATTGTTGAAATTGAAAATATTGTGCGGCATCTGCGTATGGGCAAAAAGCCATTTGATGCTTCTTGCGATGCAGCCGATGAAATTGCACTTGCTGTGATTGCAACAACCATGACAATTATAGTCGTATTTGTGCCGGTTGCTTTTATGGGTGGCATACCCGGACAGTTTTTCAAGCAGTTCGGTTTAACCGTGGCGGTGGCAGTTTTCTTTTCATTACTGGTAGCCAGAATGCTCACACCAATGATGTCTGCTTATCTTTTGAAAGAGTTGCCTCATGAAGATCATGACGATGCCGTTTCACGGAGCTTTTCAAAGTCTCTTGATTGGGCTCTCAATCACCGCTTGATTTCAGTTGGAGTCGCCTTTCTGATTTTTGCAGGCAGCATCGTCTTGTTTAAGATGATGCCAACATCTTTAGTTTCAAACATCGACCGCTGCGAGTCGGTAATGGATCTTTCCTTGCCTCCCGGAGTCACGGTTGCCGATATGAAGCGAGTATCTGAGGCAGCTTCGAAGATCTTTCTCAAAAGACCGGAGGTCAGCTCGGTTTTTATTACTGACGGCGGAGATTCCCAGATTAACAAGGGCACGATTTTCATAGAGCTTGTAGCAAAGAACCAGCGCAAGCTGAGCCAGCAAAAATTTGAGGATGAGGTCAGAAAAGAGCTCGATAAAATACCCGGCGCAAGGTTCGGCTTTTATCGCTCGATGGGAGGTGGCACCAAACCGCTGCAAATAGCGCTTACGTCTCAGGAGCCGGAGCTCTTAGCAAGCTATTCCGATAAGCTCCTGAACGCAATGAGAAAGATTCCCGGTTTATATGACTGTTCTTCGAGTGCGGCAATCTTGCGTCCGGAAATTGTTGTGATTCCGGATTTCGCACGAGCCGCCGAACAGGGGATTTCCGTGTCTTCAATAGCCAGGACGGCACTTATCGCCACGCTTGGCGACACTGATTACAATATGGCAAAGTTCAATCTAAAGGACCGCCAGATCAATATTCGTGTTCAGTTAGATCCTCGCTACCGGGAGGATATTCAGACGCTTGCAGGTCTGCAGGTGCAGGGTGCAGACGGCAGGCTGGTGCCATTGCATTCGGTGGCAGAAATAAAATTCGGCAGCGGTCCTGCTGAAATTTCACGCTATGACCGCGCCCGGCAAATTACAGTTGATGCAGGGCTTGACGCTGATCTCACCATCGGCGAAGCCATGAAAGCCGTGCATGCTCTCAAAGAATATAAAGAAATGCCGAGAGAAATAAAAGAGCAGCCTGTGGGAGACAGCGAAATCCAGAGAGATGTGTTTGCAGGTTTCGGCACAGCAATAGGTTATGCGATTTTGCTTATATATGCGGTGCTCGTGCTTTTATTCGGCGGCTTCCTGCATCCGATTACAATCATGGTATCGCTGCCGCTTTCTCTTTGCGGAGCACTGCTTGGTCTTGTCGTCACAGGAAATTCGCTCGGTATGTACGGGTTAATCGGCATTGTTATGCTCATGGGGCTTGTGACCAAAAACGCGATTCTATTGGTGGAATATTGCCTGAAAGCAATGCGAGCCGGCATGGACCGGGATGAAGCCATTAGAGCTGCCGGAGCTATTAGAATGCGCCCTATAGTAATGACCACGGTGGCAATGATTGCCGGTATGGTCCCGATTGCACTAAAACTTGGGGCCGGCTCCGAAGCGCGTGCCCCGATGGCGATTGCAGTAATAGGCGGTTTAGTCACCTCCACCATACTTACTCTGGTTATTGTGCCGGTTGTTTTTACCTATATAGACGACTTCCAGAACTGGCTGCTGCGTATTTTTAAGAAGTCGCAGCCGGATCTGTCCAAGGAAGAAGAACAATCGCAAAGCCGTCCGATGAGCAGCCGCCGATGATGATTATTATCGTTATGGGGGTTGCCGGATCGGGAAAGTCGACGATTGCAAGAAATCTGGCGCGAAAATTGCGATGCAAATTCGAAGATGCAGACAGTTACCACAGCCCGGAGAATCGGGAGAAAATGGCGTCCGGACAGCCTCTTACGGATGAGGATCGAAAACCCTGGCTCGAAGCTCTCAGAGCCGAGATCCTTTTATGTATAAAAAATGGCGAATCAGCAGTGCTTGCCTGTTCGGCTCTCAAAAAATCTTATCGTGAGATCTTAAATGCAGACAGAGAGAAAACCAGATTCGTATATCTAAAAGGCAGCTATTCACTTTTTAGAAAGCGGCTTGCCAGGCGTAAAAAGCATTTCATGAAGGAAGATATGCTCAAAAGTCAGTTTGAAGCCCTTGAAGAACCGGATGAAAAAGAAGCCACTATATGTGATGCCAGAGATCCGGTAATGAAAATTGTTTCCTCTTTGCTTTCTGCACTTTTAAGTGAGAATGCCGAGAGCAGTTGAGAAAAGTCCTGATTACCTCCTGTTCAGGCTTGTGTGCGGCAACTCTGCTATAAGTGCCTGTTAAAGCACGGAAACAAGGGCCCAGTTCATCTTTATTATCAAGGGGGGGGAGACTGCTTTGATTTGTTTAAGACCTGCTCTGGTAATTTATCTTTCGTCGATCTTTCTTGCGCCGATCTTTCTTGCTGCGGCGCTTTTGCCCGCGGCTTTTTGCCAGACGGCCTCCGAGCTTGCACAGGTAGATAAAATTACAGGGCGGGAGCAGACCCAGGCTTCAAGCCTTGCTTTTCTTGCGGCAATGGCTGAAGCGAAAAAAGACTACAAAAAAGCAAAAAGCTGTTATTTAAGATTGCTTGAGATTTACAAAGCAGACCCTGGTATCGGAGTTAAGGCCCCTCGATATGCCTGGGTGCTTTCAAAACTGGCTATTTGTGACGAAAAGCTTGCCGATCTCAATGCTGCAAAAAGCAAGTCTCAAGAAGCTCTGGCAATAATTGCCGGGCAGACTCCGGACAGCAATCCTGAGGAAAGCAACTATATTGTGATGACCAGAGAGAACTGCAGAACAATCCTGGGCAATAAGCTGCCCGCGACTGTTCCGGCAGGGAGCGTTGACCCCGGCTTCAAAACCATACCGCTGTCTGAAATCAAAGATCTGGCCGCCCGTGAAAAACAGGTAAAAGACTTGCTTTCAAAAAGCAAAGACATGTCGAGCCCGGAGCAGTTGAAGCGGGCTCTTTATCTGGCTAATGTCTATACGCTCGAGAAAAAATATGCAGATGCCGAACCGCTTTTCAAACTGGTAATCAATGAAACTGAAAAGCAATCAGGCAAAAACAGCCCGCTTTTGCTCACACCACTGAGCAACTACGGTTACCTATTAAAACAGCAAGGAAAGAAGAGAGAAGCAGAAGCTGTTTTGAAAAGAATGAAGATCATGATCGGGCAGAAAAAATAAGCAGAACTGCCGGTCCGTTGTGATATTGAGCTTACTAGAATTAGAATACTTAAATGTTGTCTTCTACTCTTTCTGGGTAGAAAAAAAACACATGGAATATCCGGGAACAATTGTTTTGAATGGCTGAATTAGAGCTATCGGTTAAATATGAAACTCTGCCGAACCGTGTTGGTTTTTATGTTATGGCGGCGCTTTTTCCAATCTGGTCGCTTTTCGTGCCGTTTTTGCTCGGTCTTGTGATTGCGTTTTTGATCAAAGATCCAGCTGCAATCGGCAACCCGCAAGTCACTCTTTCTATCTTGCTCAGCCTTGCTTCTGTACCGGTTCTAGGCGTGCTTCTCAGCGCATTTTTTGAAGACAACCGGCTCTATGTAAGCAAAAGCGGTATGGCGTTTCCGATTTTTATGCTGCCTTTTCTGGGATTCAGGCGAAATCGCAGCTGGGCCGAACTTGCCGGAGCAGGGATTCGCCGCAGCTTTTCTGCTAGTTCAGAGCAGCCTGATATTTTGTATTTGCATTTCAATAAAACTCTGCCCCTGCAATTGAAACTGAAGAATCTCGACAAGGTGCAGATGGAACAGATGCTTCTGGCGGTCGAACTCTGGAGCGGCAGCGGCGTTCGCACTCCGGAACTTGTGGATTTCCAGAACCAGCTTCATAACGAAAACAAAGGACTTGGCCGTCTTACTCAGGTTGAAATGTGGGAAGAGGAACTGGCCAGACGTTTCAGTGCAACTTCATTTGTGCCGCTCGAGCCCGGCAGAACTCTGATGGGAGGTAGTCTGGAAATTATAAGACAACTGGCTTTCGGTGGGCTTTCTGCGATTTATCTTGCCCAGCAGAATAACAAAAACATTGTCGTAGTCAAAGAAGCTGTGGTGCCGGCTAACGCCGATGAAGAGACCAGGAAAAAGGCAGGCGAACACTTTTTTAGAGAAGCACGCTTTTTGATGACTCTGGATCACCCTCAAATTGCTAAAGTTCTGGGTCACTTTTCCGAAGACGGTCGTGACTACCTGCTCATGCAATATATTCAGGGGCAGGACTTGAGGCAGCTTGTCAAACAGAAAGGAGTGCAAAAAGAGCTTCAGGTAATCGACTGGGCGCTTGAAATTGCTGATATTCTCAAATACCTGCACAGCCAGAATCCACCAGTTATCCACAGGGATCTGACTCCGGATAATCTTGTTGTGGACAAGAACACAGGCGCGATCACCCTGATTGATTTCGGTGCTGCAAATCAGTTTGTAGGTACTGCAACAGGAACCCTTGTAGGCAAACAATCTTACATCGCTCCTGAGCAGTTGCGAGGCAAAGCCACAACTGCAAGTGATATTTATTCTTTTGCAGGCAGCCTGCACTACCTGCTTACAGCTCAGGACCCTCTGCCGCTTGCTGCTTCTCACCCACTTGCAATTGACCCAGGAATCAGAGTGGAGCTTGACGATATCATTTCTGAAATGAGCAGTTTTGAAACTGAAGAAAGGCTCTGCAATCTCGCAGAGATCAAAAACAGGCTCATTGCTTTGAAAAAATCCATACAGCGTAAAGAAGAAGCCGGTGATGGCGAAAGAGCCCTGAGTGGAGGCCACTCATGACTGAAGAGGCTCAGCTTCCAGCCCGGACGACACCTGGCCAGCAGCAGGCAGGCGGGCGTAAGCTGCCCCAGAAAATGCCTGATGAAATCATTGTTCGTTACCGGCCTTTAGTTGAACTGGAAAAATGGCTGGCTCAGAGAATCGAGGACCGCACCGAAAGAAAAACCGCCTATGTCACCCTGGTGGCCCTGGCTTTCACTCTATTTGTGGTGCCGATGGTCACGTTTTTTCTGGGCTTTATCGTAAGCTGGTTGAATCATCAGTTTGGCGGGCCAGCCATTGCCGGTGTGGCACATGCTAACGGCATGCTTTTGCTCAACTCTTTTCTGACTCTCTTAGGACTGGCTGCCACAGGCACGGTTATTTATACAAGTTTGCCCACTCATCTGGCTCTGGATAAAAAAGGGATGCGATTGCTCTGGAGGCATGCTCTGAAAAACAAAGACGGCAATATAATCGCCTGGGACGATATTAATAAGCTGGGACTGGAACTGCCCAGAGGCAAAACTTCGCCACTTGATCATATTTTGCGTTTTAATTTCGGCAGCAATAAATCACTCAAATTGAGACTCGGCTGTATTCCTTCAGTTGAAGAAAGAGCAAAGTTGCTCGACGCCGTGGAGCACTGGGCGCCTGATCTAAACCGCGACGCAGCAGCAGTGCAGGCTCTGGAGTTGCCGCCCGATTACAGCTACACAGAACTCTGGCTGCAAGCACTTTCGGGCCCGCCCAAGCGAGAGCGGCTCACACCCCTGGAGCATAGAGCACTGCTCAAAGAAGGGCGCTATGAAATAGACAGCCAGCTTGGAGTCGGTGGTCAGGGTACCGCATATCTGGCTTATGACCGGGAGCAGGCTAAAGAAAGCGTGGTTCTTAAAGAGTTCATTCTTCCGGTTTTTGTTGATGTAAACGTTCGCAGGCAGGCACTTGAAAGTTTCGAAAAGGAAGCAAGAATACTCAGGCAACTCGACCACAATCAAATTGTGCACTTAATTGATTTCTTTGTTGAAGACCACAGAGGCTATCTGGTTCTCGAACATATTGACGGTAAATCACTTCGGGAAATTGTGATTGCAAATGGGGCGCTACCTGAAAAACAGGTGAGGGAGCTGGCTTGCCAGATGTGCCGGATTCAGGATTACCTGCACGGACTGTCACCACCTGTGGTGCATCGGGATTTTACACCGGACAATTTGATCTTGCGCAAGGATGGAACACTGAAACTTGTCGATTTCAATGTCGCCCAGCAAAAGGAAAGCACCGCCACCGGCACCGTAGTTGGCAAACACGCTTATCTGCCGCCCGAGCAGTTCCGGGGTCAACCCTGCACGCAAAGCGATATCTATTCGATGGGAGCTTCACTCTTTTTCCTGCTCACTGGCGAAGACCCTGAACCCATAAGCCGGCAGCATCCGCGCCGGGTTAATGAAGAACTTTCAGAAGCGATAGATTCGATCGTGGCCAGAGCCACAGAAATAGAACTTCGCAAAAGATACATAAAAGCAAACGAGATGGAAGCAGACCTGGCTGCTGCAGCTGGAGTGATTTGAACTCTAAGAGGGTCAAGCGAAAATTCACTTGACAATATTCGGGCTTCGATGGAAAGTATATTTCCAGGGACGAAATCCCTGTGAAATCCCCTGATAGTTACCAGCAATTTTGTACTGTCACAGACGTGCCGGTGTGGGCTTATTCATGCCCCCTGATCTTCGCCATGCGGATCAAAACCCCGCCATTTCTTTAATAGTTTTGCGCGCCCTGATGAGTGAAATGAGGGAGAATTCTCTATGGAGTCCAGCAATTACGTCAAAGATCGAAGCCGTGATTTCAAGCATCAGATGCCTGAAGGAGTCGTGCCGCCGCCGCCGGTATCAGCACATGATTATGTGCAGATGGAAAAGAATAAGCAGATGAGTAAACTGAGAGACTGGCATCTGGAAGCACGAGGCGTTCGCCAGACAGACACGATTTCTTTGCGCTCCAGTTTTACAAATTTGCGACAGCATCACGGCGTAGTGGCTCAAGATAAACCTTGTGCCGGCAGATCTCAGTTTTTGATTGCATCTGTGGTTGTAGTTATCTTTGCCGCGCTTTCTGCAAGCTTCTTTTTTCACTAAAAGCGCTTTTCCAATCGATTTATTTTTCGGCTGCCTAATTTCTCAAAACTGCAGGTTATTAGCTAGTAAAGAATGCAGGAAGAATTCAGCCAGATCAAAATGAAAGCCGGAAAAATGCTCATTCAAAGCAAAATCAAGCAAATTACAAGGCAGATCCGCCCCGGATACAGACCGGGGCAAGAACCTGTCCGGCATGCAGGCTGTCGAGACTGGCAGCAAAGCCCCAGGCGCTTGCCTGCCGCCCCATACCCCAGGGTGCTAGATTTAATCTGTCACTTGAGAGGAAAAAGTCTTAAAAACCCTGCAGAGACTGCCTTGAGCCGGTATTTAGCCCTTGGCCCCGGTGGCTAGATTTTAATG
Source organism: uncultured Candidatus Obscuribacterales bacterium (assembly GCA_964615655.1). GTDB lineage: Bacteria > Cyanobacteriota > Vampirovibrionia > Obscuribacterales > Obscuribacteraceae > JAIEPM01. The sequence goes on from CAZTQO010000009.1 coordinate 48,760, forward strand.
CGTTTTTCATATATCTTGAATACTATTAGAGCCGTTAAATCTTTGGGGGATCTCCTGCCATGAAACTCTTCAGTTTGAGCCTCAGCCTGGTGATTGGCGGATTAATCCTCACCCCTGCAGCATTTGCTCAGCAGTTCGGCATGGACCAGGACTACCACCAGCAAATGCAGGCTCAGGGTCCGGCTTTCAACAGTACCGCCAATAAAGGCACCCAGGCTTATACCACGGATACCTCAGCCTGGCAGGATATGACTTACGTGGAAAACCAGTATGCGCCTCTGCACAACATACAGGCCCCGATCCAGAACTCTCCGGTTGGTGCGATTTCGACTTTCAAGGGCAATCAGGGTCAGTTTCTGCAGGGAAAGATGATTTCAGGACAGTCGCTTCCGGAAACACGCAATGACCTGCAAGCTGTGCAGGGAGGTTATGTCAACGATGCCTGCGGTCTCTGGGGTAGCGGTGGCTTCCGCGGATTTAAACCAAGCGACCACCCATACGGCAAAATGCTGCCTCCGACTTCTACTTCAACTGTCAGGCTAGATACCGCGTTCTAAACTCCGGCTTTGAGCGGGGCTTTAAATGTAACCGGCAGATCTTTCCAGCAATCGAGATAGTTCTTTTGCAAAAGCGGGCTTGTGGCTGCATACTTTGTTGCTGAATACACAAGCGAACTTTCAAACATGAAAGCCAGGGTATTGTCCAGGTAAACCGGTTTGAGCTCCGAGCTGACGGCTTTCTTATAAGTGTCGCTGTCCGGACCGTGGGCAGACATCTGATTGTGCAGGCTGCCACCACCAGGCACGAAACCTTCTTCTTTGGCGTCATAAACGCCGAAGATCAGACCCATATATTCACTCATGCAATTGCGATGATAATAGGGCGGTCTGAAAGTGTCTTTTGCAACCATCCAGCGAGGCGGGAAAATCACAAAATCGACATTTGCGGTGCCTGGCATTTCAGAAGGCGAGGTCAAAACCGTGAATATAGAAGGGTCCGGATGATCGAAGCTCACTGTGTTTATAACATTGAACCTGGAAAGATCATATTTATAAGGGGCATAATTTCCGTGCCATGCCACCACATCCAGTGCTGAATGATTAAGAGGCGCTTCCCAGAATTTTCCCTGAAACTTTGCGATCAGCTTGAAATTGCCGCTTCGTTCTTCGTAATGTGCATGCGGGTATTCAAAATCTCGGGGGTTTGCAAGTCCGTTGGCGCCAATTGGACCGAGACCCGGCAAGCGAAAGGCCGCTCCGTAATTTTCGCAAATATAGCCTCTTGCGGTCTTTTCGACTAGATGCAGCTGGAATTTTATACCCCGGGGCAGCACTGCGATTTCTCCGGGGCCCAGCTCCAGAATGCCCATTTCAGAAAGAAGTCTGATTCTACCCTGCTCAGGTACGAAAAGAAAATCGCCGTCGGCATTATAGAAAAAGCTCTCGGTCATTGATTTATTGCAGGCATATATATGGACGGCGCTGCCTTTGCAGCTGCCATAGCCGCCGTTGCCTGCAAAAGTGATGAGCCCGGCTAGAAAGTCTGTTTCAGCCTCCGGTATCGGTACCGGGTCCCAGCGCATCTGGTTGGGGCTGGCATCGATTTCGTTGAAGGGCTTATGAGCTACTCTGTCATTGCTTACGGCTTTGAATTCTCCGTGCATCACAGAAGGGCGAATTCTGTACAGCCAGCTGCGCTGGTTCTCATGCCGGGCGGCTGTAAAGGCAGTGCCGCTTAGTTGCTCTGCAAAGAGTCCGTGAGCAACCTTTTGGGGCGAGTTCCTTCCTTTGGGCAGCGTACCTTCATGAACCTCAGTCTCAAAGTGGTTCCCGAAGCCACTCTGGTAGGTCGGGTCTTTGGCCATTGCTTTTTTTCCTGTATCGAATCTGTCAAATCTGCTGGTTTCTATAGGTTTCCGCGGTTTGCCTGCTCGCGCTCAATCGATTCGAAGAGGGCTTTGAAGTTGCCTTTGCCGAAGCCTTTGGCACCTTTGCGCTGAATTATCTCAAAGAAGAGCGTGGGTCTGTCTTCAACCGGTTTTGTAAATATCTGCAGCAGGTAGCCGTCCGATTCACGGTCAACTAGAATTCCAAGCTTATACAACTCTTCGATGTCTTCGTCGATTTTTCCTACCCGCTCGGGAAGGGCGTCGTAATAAGCTCTCGGTACGGTAAGAAACTCGATGCCGCGCTTGTGTAACTCGGCAACTGTTTTGATGATGTCGGCTGTTGAAATTGCAATATGCTGGACACCGCCTGCCGTGTAATAATCGAGATATTCTTGAATCTGTGATTTACGTGCAGCCGGGGCCGGTTCGTTAATAGGCATTTTGATTGAGCCGGCTTTGTTTGCCATTACTTTAGACACAAGTGCCGAGTACTGGGTGCTGATGTCTTTGGCATCGAAGTACTGGTAGATGTAAAAACCAAAAACCTTCTGGTAATACTCGACCCAGTCAAGCATGCGGTCTGTTTCTACGTTGCCGACAATATGATCGACAATTAGAAGTCCGGTGTTTGCTCCGGGTTTATCGACTTGTTGATATCCAGGTGCAAAAGCGCCTTTATATTCATGTCTTTGAACAAAAGTGTGGATTGTGTCGCCGTAAGTGGCAATTGAGGCTCTCACCATGCGACCGTGCTCGTCTTCTTCAATTTTCGGTTCGCTTACGCTTTTAGCACCTCTTGCAATTGCTGTCTCGTAGGCTTTCTGCGCGTCCTTGACTCTGAATCCGATGTTTTGTACTCCGTCGCCATGCTTGAGGACGTGCTTGCCGATTTCAGAATCAGGTGTAAGGCCGGTGCTCAATACCAGGGTTACGTTCTTTTGTTTGAGCACATATGAGGCTTTGTCTCGAGAACCTGTTTCAAGACCTCTGTAAGCGACAAGATCAAAACCGAAACCTTTGTGATAGTAGTAGCAGGCTTGCTTGGCATTGCCGACATAAAACTCGATGAAGTCAAAAGCTTCAATCGCTATTTCTTCGACAGCCTTGCTTGCCGCTGTTTTCTCCACTGTTTCTCTTGTCATTTCCTTTCCCTCGTATTGCAAGAACGCCTTTATTTGTATTGCAAGAGCGCTTCTTTCACTATTTTGTGCGCGTAAGCCAACGCTAATTATTTTACGATAGTTTTTTTTGCGGCAAGCTAAGTCCTAAGGATGATATTCGATTGGTAAGTTTCGGCAGGACTACTTGCTGAGCGCTATCTAATTCTATTTTGCTGTTTTAATAGCGCTGCTTTTGAGAGAGTCTAAGAGCCGGCTTGCTTCTTTGTCGCCGGCTGCGGCCATATCTTCAAGCAGCTTCCTGCCTTTGTCGCCACTGGCCTGCTCCCGAAGCAAGCATTGTGCCAACCCCAGCCTGGCTCCAGGAAAGTCAGCCTGCATTTTCAAAACCCTTTCATAATACTCTCGGGCTTTCTGATAGTTGCCGCTCTTTCTCCTCATCTCAGCTGCTTTGAAAAGCAGGATTGGATTTTGCCGGTTCTGCAGCAATGCTTCCTCATAAAACTCGGCGGCTTCGTCTTTTTTACCGAAATGCTGTTTTACCTGGCCCATCATCGTTTTTATATAGCTTGAATTGGGGTGAGCTTTTGCAAGTATGTTTAGCATTTCCATTGCTTCGGCTTCGTCTTTTTTGCGTAGTTCCTGCCAGTCGCTCTCGCTCATTTGCTGTTTGTCATCATGAGCAAGGGCATGCCGCCAGGCTTTCAATGTTTCTTTACTGATGATTTCGTCTTCAGCCGCATCGAACTTCTCTCCGGAGCCTGTGTAGTTTGCGCTCATATCCGCGGCTATTTTGTCCCTGTTGGAGTTGCCTTTGTTCAGATTCGCCATTCCATTTTCCGGTGCCTGAATGCGGCCGGCACAGGACGAAAGCACAAGGGCTGTAATGAGTATGCAGATTGTTTTTGAATTCATAGTAAGAGCCGCCTGCCGGGTTTCGAGCTATATTCTAGCGCGCTGCGGGCAGGGTCTTGCAATTCAATTACTTTGTCGATCAGGGAAGCAGAGGCGTGTGACCCATGCCACGTACTTCCTTGGCATCTTTCAATTTGGCCTGTGCAATGCTTCGCTTTGAAGCTGTGCTTGGAAGCGGTGCCGGTACCAGATCGAGATCTTCATCCTGATTGGCCTGTTGAGTCGGTGCGGCACTTTGCTGCTGTGCCTGCTTGGCCAGTGCCAGCATGTTATGGATGCGCGCCGTTACTTTCGGCCGCCACTTTTCAGGTACGGCATTTGCATAGCTCAGGTCTATAAGGGTGCGAGCTGCCTGATAATAATTGCCTTTTTTTTCATAAAGCTCTGAAAGAGCGACTCTCATCAAAAGCTCTTTCGGTTTTTCGCTTTCGAGCTTGCTCAGCATCGAAATTGCTTGATCGAGCTGCTGCGCATCGTCAGAGTTGGCTGTAAGTTGATGATAAGCAACCCAGAGCGTCGGGTCATTATTGATAGCTTTGAAATACTCGTTTGCGGCTTCGCTTTTCTGGCCGAGCTTTCGATATGCCTCGCCTGCTTTAAAATGAAGCTGCCCATCGTTTGGTTTAATTTTCAGTTCGGCTTTGATTTGCTTCAACTCGGCATTTATTTGCTCTGTTGTTTGCGGAATGGTTTTCAGCTGCCGCTGCGGGGTTTTGCTGGCCGCAACTCCCGGAGGTGCGGCCGACAGTGATTCTCCGGCCAGAGCCTGCGCCGTTGCAGTCAAAGAAAATAAAGTCGTGCCTAAAAGAATGATCTGGCTTTTCCGCATATCTGGAATCCTTCTTTAGCTAATCCATTTTAGAGACATGTAGAGACATGTAGAGACATGTAGAGACATGGATAGTTCATGGATAAGCTTCAGTATTCTCTCCGTTTATATATTGGAAACTCTGGTATGGTCCTGTAAATTGGCTTTTTTGTCAATCCAGGCAGTTTTATTCTTTGCGAATGGTCACTCTAAAATGACCCTCTTCGTGCTCATTTTGTGCCAGGATCTCGTAACCTTCCTGTAAGAGGCTCTGGCATACGCTTTGCTGGGGCTCACCTCCGTCGACGAGCAAATGGAGAAGATCGCCAGCCGGAAGCTTATCCAGAAATAATCTGGTCTTTACAAAATTCATCGGGCAGGGCACGCCACGCAGATCTAATTCGTGTTCCATATTAAACGACTCTCATTCTGATTGGAAGCATGTTTTTGGAATGCAGGTTTTTGGAAACGGGCAATAGTCAATATTCTCGTAGCGATTCCATGGTTTGAGGAAGCAATCTCTTTTACTAATAAAAGGTAGAACCGTTTCCAGCACTTCCTCCCTGCTTCTGCCGGTGTCTGCTGCAAGACAGTTGAGACAGATGGTTTTGTCAGTGTAGCCAAGAGACATCGATATAAGCTGCTGTCTCAAACAAACTGTTTCGGCGCAGTTTGCGCATGCAGACGGCGGCTCCGGCAAGAGTCCTACTTTTTCAGCTAATGGATTTGATGGAGGATTGTTTTTCATGATGCCTAATTATAAGCAGGCGAAAGCAAGAACTGAGTTCTCTTGCTAAGAGCTATACAGCTTTGTATCAATTCAATTCTGCCTGCTAGCTGCCAGGCTTTATAAATGGGCTAGATTTTGCCAGGTCGGGCTTTACCAATACATATATTGATAGAATTTGAGCAAGCTGATCTTGAGATTTCTCATGGCTCTGGATAAGAGAATTATCGAAAACAAACAGGTTCGTCTCCGCTTGCTTCCTTTTCTGGCACTGCGATTTTTACTGCTCTTACTACTTGAAACATCCGCGGCATCCGAAGCAAGACAAGGCAAGCAAGCAAATGCGGAATCAGGAAGCAAAAATTCAATAAAAATAGCTCAGATGCCGGCTGCTGCTGCTGGGCAAAGAAGCATCTCGAGCTCGTCGCTGCTTGCCCGGGGAACCCAGTTGATTGATGCCGGACGTTTAAATGAAGCTCTCGATCTTTTTCAGGGCTTCTGCAGATCAAGACCTCAGGATCCAAGAGCTTATTTCTGGATGGGCGTCTGTTATGACGAAATGGGAAAGCATGCTATGGCTGCTCAGGCATTCCGGGATGGGATCGCCAAAGCCGAGCAGCAGGCGATGGATTCAAGTGAAATCCGAATGAATCTTGGAAATGCACTCTTAAAAATGAATCAGGTTGACGAGGCCATTGAGGCTTACAAAAGAGCAATTGAAATCAACCCGCAATACGGCCTGGCGGAGTTGAATCTGGGCAGGGCTTTTCTTCAAAAAGGCGATTACAGGTCGGCGCTTGCAGCATTTGAAAAATGTGATGAGCTGCACTTCAATGTCAGGCAGCTTTCTTACTATAAAGCAAAAACCTTGCTTGGACTCGGGAAAAAGGACGAGGCTGCCGGCCTTGTAAGACGGCTCTTGCAAGACTTTCCTGAGGGGAGCGCCAGGGCCGAGATCGAAGCCGAATTTAAATCCTGTCTGGACAAAAACAAGCAGAAATAAATCTAATAAGCTGCTTTCCAAGCAATAAAGAGCGGCTGTCTGGGATATGCTTGCGATTGTGGAGTTGAGGCAGAGTTCAAGATGGCTGCACGAAAACTTGAGTACAGGACAGAAATTGATGCTTACGGCGAAATTGCCGTGCCGTCACTGTCTTACTGGGGCGCCAAAACAGAACGCTCCAACGCCAACAAAATCAGGCTCGATCCGCTAAACAAAAAATTTCTCGAGTCGATCTTGCTTGTACAAAAAGCCTGCGCCTTAGCAAATGTGGAAGCTGGCTGCCTTGAGCTTCCATTAGGCAGGACGATTGCACAATCTTGTGACGAAATACTGTCCGGGCAGTGGCAGGACCAGTTCATAGCTAATTTTTTGCAGGCCTCTGCGCTGAATAATTTTTGCTCAAACGTATGGGAAGTTCTGGCTAACAGAGCCGGTGAAATACTTGGTGCCGGACGCGGAACCTATTCGATTGTGCACCCGCTATTGCACGTAGGTCTTGGAAGAGACGCTTTTGATGATTTTGATTCGGCTTTAAGACTGAGTCTGCTTTTTATCGTGAAGGACCTCGAAACAGGTTTGCGAGATCTGGAGCGACTCTTGCGTCGAAAGGGACTCGACTTTGATCGGCAAATGAAGAGTTCATTTAAAGCCGGCGATAAAACCGGCGAGAAAGAGTGTGAAGACAAAGACCAGAGGCTGGCACAATCTTTCAATATCTATGGATTCGAGCTGGCAAAAAGTTCGAGGCAGGTGCTTGAAGCAAGCAAATGTTTTTACACTCTTCAGTTTGCAGGCAGGGAACCTTCAGCAAGTAAACGGCGGCAGCTGTTTGTTGAAAAATTATCAGGCTTCAGCGCTTTTGCTCTCGAGTCCGTTTCTTGCGACGAATCTTTCAAATCCAGGCTTGAACTGAGTGACTATCTTGATTTTTCTGCAGCACTCAGGTCACTGGCTCTCGTTCTTGCCAGAATCGCAAATGATCTTTGCCAGCATGCAAAAAGATTGGAACTCGTTTTTGAGAATGACTATGACAGTAATGGCTGTACCGGCAATAACGATATTCTCCAGTCAAGCGAATTTGTAAAAATGGTGTCTTTCATGGTGCTGGGTTATGACGCCGCCAATGCTTATCTGGCTCAAGACCGGAGTGAAGATTCAAAAGGGCGCATATCGCTTCTGGCTTACAATCTTTTGCAGTCGCTTGAACTTTTGAAACAAACTTCGTCGATTTTTTCACTTAACTGCATAGCTAATATAGGTGTCAAATATAGCAAGCAGTCTGAATTCTGAGTGGCCGTTTAACCTTTACGATCATTATCCACACATCATCTAAAGAAATCTGAATCTAGCAAACTCTGGTCACGGCTTGGTCTCAGAGGTTACCATGTGAAGGTCGAAGTCTCTCCTTTACGCAAAAAGAGCAAAGATATTGGCTGTTATGTTGAGTGGATATCGTTTCGAAATAATCATAGGATGCATGAGCGCAGGTAAATCCAGCGAGCTGATCCGGCGAGTTGAGCGTGCGCGGCTGGCATATTTGCCGACCGTGATTTTCAGACCGTCAATGGACACGCGTTCAAAACCCGACCATGTAGAGTCACGAAATGGCTTACAGTCGCAGGCCGTGGTTGTTGAGAGTGCAAAAGATATGCTCAAGTACTCATCGCAGGCCGTCGTCATTGGTATCGACGAGATCCAGTTTTTCGACGCCACGGTTATTGATGTGGTTAGTACAATGCTTAAGCAGCGAAAAAAAATAATCGCTTCCGGTCTTGATCTCGATTATCGCGGCAAACCCTTTGGACCGGTTCCGGAACTTCTGGCCCTGGCAGACAGGGTCGATAAATTGATGGCGGTTTGCCGAAAATGCGGCTCTGATTTTGCCTGCAGGACCCAGCGCACTGTGCAGGCAAGCCAGCAGATACTTGTGGGCGACTCGGAATACGAAGCTCGCTGCATAGATTGTTTTGATCCTCCTTCAGAGTTTCAGCTGAAGATTAATTTGAGTCAGGAACTAGAAGTTTCAACAATACCGGCTCAGGCGCCGCGCATATCGGTCTGATAAGCAATTCTCTTATTATTGTATATATTTCCTAAGCGCATTTAAGCTTTCGGGAATTCTTGCTGCTGCGCGGGTGATTTGCCCTTTCTGATTCTGCTGGCTCGAGCCGGCAGCGCCTCCTGACTACCGGTTGGCATGTGATAAAGTGGTAAAATCCGCAACTGAAGCTAAAGGAGACAATAGATGTCAGCGCGGCCGGTGCCAATATCCATATCAAGAATGCAGATTAGATATTTTCTGATAGCTTATATTTCTATATTTTTCGGAGCTTCAATAAGCGGGGCTTTTGAAAAGGCGGTGGCAGCCCCCGGCGGATCTGCAACCAAATCCGGTGCCGCAGCCAGGCAAATCACTCAGAAGCAGAGCAAAACCGCAAACATTACAAGCAGGCAAGCTAAAAATACAGCCCTAAGAAAAAAATCTGTGGCAAGAGCTGCAAACCGCCTTGTGCCACCGCCACCGGCATATATGCCTACTATTTTGCCGGAACTTTATTTCCGAAAGGTAGTTGATTCGCAGGCAGAAAGTTCAGAAAACGCAGTCGAAGCAAAACCTGCCAATCCTTATAACAAATATTTCTATTCAGCAGACAATGCAGTACCCAAAGCTGTTCAGGCCAGGAGCGGTGTGACAACCTGGGTGCCTAACCAGCAATAAGCTTTCCTCTTTCTCTTTCTTGCCGCAGGAGCTTGCCGCGTGTTAAATTGCCTGCAAGCTTTGCAGTTGTATTGCGCTGCCTGCCGGGAATTCAAGCAGGAATTCTGTTTAAAAGCAGGTATTCTATTTAAAAGCAGGTATGCTGTTTTAAAAGCAGGTATTCAAGATAAGCGTTGTGATTTCAGATCCTAACGAACTGAGAAAAAAGGTAATTCTTGCCCGAATTGCAGTGGCTGCTGCGGTTGTTCTTGCCCTTGTTGTTTGCTTGCTTTTTAACTGGTTCGGAAGCGTTTCGGGCACACTTGCAAGAATTGAGTTCAGTCTCAAGAACGACAAGAGTCAAAAGAATATTCTTGATAGTCTGGAAAACGCGGAGAAATTCTGGCGCAATGGCGATCAGGACGCTGCTAAAAAAGTTGTTTCCTGGGTTGAAGCTGCTTTAAATACAGCTGCTATGAATAAAGCAGCCGCCGCAAAGACTTATCTGGAAATTGCAGAGCAGTTGAAAAAACGTGGAGACAAGCAACTGGCCTCTGAGTTTGCATTCAAAGCAATTGCCAGTGTTTCTGATTATCTGGACAAGAATAAAGATAGAAGCAGCGATTCTTACTTAGAGATTCTTGCTATCACAGATGCTGCCGCGTTCACATTTGCTGAAGGCGTCTCGAATCTTTCGACCTCGCAAATGAAAACCGTGATAAATGTAGCAGCTGAAGAAAGCGCCGGCATAGTCTTGCGTGCAAGAAAAACCGGCAAGGAGCATCTGATTGATTTCGTGCTTCGCTCTCTTGCTCGCCCCGACCTTGCAACTTTAGTATCCCCAGAGCTTGTTTCTGTGCGTTTTGCAAGAGATCTTTTGCTTGCTTACAATGGAAAATTGAAAGAACTCGATGCGGCCCTTACAAGTTCAGTCGAGACCTGCAGCTCTGTTTATGCTTCTGACCCGGACCGCTTGCAGAGGATTTTACTGGATCACTATATCGATATAGCAGATTCGATACGAGACAATCCTCTTGCAAAAGGTCGTTACCTTGGATTTGCTGAAGATTGCAGCCGAAAAATCGACAGAAGTAAAATTGCAGACATTGAAAAGACCGCACTCAGCAATTCAATGCTCAAGCTCTCTCGTGCCTACATTTCAAACGGCGACACTGAAAGAGGGCTCTCTTACGCAAGGCAGGCTGTTAGTTTGCGGGCAACCGACGACCCGAAACGAGGCGAGTCGGTAAATCAGCTTTTGACTGCGCTGGCTGCTGCCGGACGCATATCAGAAGCGCAGCAGGTTGGCAGCGAAGCTTACAAGTACTATAAATCTCTGGGTATGAGAGAGCCGAGCCTGCTCAGTCTGCGAGCCGAATTCATTGCTAGTTATTTTCCGGTATTAATAAGCGCGAGAAAGGTTTCAAATGCACTTTCTATTGTTAATGACGAGATCAAGATGCAGAAGAAATTTCTGCCTGAAGCGGCTCAGAATATAGTTAATCTTAACTGCAAGCTTGCAGATTATTATTTGAGCAAGTCGATGCTCAGACCTGCTGCCGAATGTGCAAAGCAAATAAACGAGATTGTCGGAAGCAAAACGTCGAGGGAAAGAATAGATCTCGACATGCTGGTTCTGAGTTATGCCTCGCGAGCAAGAGTTCAAGACTTGCAGCTCAAAGCAGGTGTCGATGCACTTGCTACTATCAATAAATCTCAGTATCGATCTATAGATCCGGCGTGGCTCGAGGGCTTTTGCACCGTGCTTGAAGCTTTGAAAAAAGCCGCTGACGAAGACAATTTCAAGCAAGCCGTGGACCTTTTGAGAACAGGATTCTTGCAGCAGCTCGAAAGCGATCGGCCGGACCCTGTTTTGCTTGCCAAAATAGTAAATACTCTGGGTGTTTGCGCTCAGGAGAAACTTGCAGATGACCTGCGCGGTCAGGGCAAAGAACGGCTTGCAAAAGATCTGGCCTCTGTATTTCTTGCCCAAAGCATGGACTTTGTTGTGAGCGGTGAGCAGGATTCAAGCCAGTACACTGATCCGAAAAACGCGATCAAAGTTTATCTTGATCTTGCCCATAGCATGCAAAACAAAGACGATGCTCTTGCTTTCAAAAATGCTTTTGAAGCTCTGAAAATAATTCATGTAATTGCAGCTAAGAACCCCGAACTCAGAGAAGGACTTCTGGACGATGTCGAGGAATCTGCCACGATCATGGCTTCATGCCGGAAGCAGTCATGCAACAATGAACAGCTCAATATCCTCAATGAGCTGGCGCTGCAGCTGGCTGACTATATCGAAAAGAGCGGCAAGGGTAAAATTCTTGATATCAGCATCGGGCAAACAGGAAGACAGCAGCTGCAGGCTTCAGACGAGTTGCTTAAATTGATGCTTATCAGGGATGAAATTCTTGCAAAGCGAGGTCAGCTTGCCCAATTAGACCGGCAGGTAAAAGAAAGCAAGAACCTTCTGGAAGAAATGCATCCTGGCGGTCTTGATCCTGAAAGCAACATGAGTTTTGCCAGACATAACGCAAGTCTTGCCGAGATTCTTATCACACGCAACCAGGCCGCTGCCGCACGAAGATACCTGGCTATTGCTAAACGATGTCTTGAAGACTGTGAATCTGAGAAGCTGGATAAAAATTCAGGGCAGGAAGAGAACACAGATCCTAACTCTAAAAGTTCGAAAGAGAAACAGACTCTTCAAGGAGCAAAGCCGCAACTTGATCGGGTCAAGCTCACTGAGCTCTGGAACCGTATTTCAGCTGCATTTGCAAGAAGCGGTGATAATCAACAAGCTCTTGCCTGTGCCAGAAAGTCCGTCGGTATGAGAAGCCTGCAGGATATTCAAAGCGCCCGCAATTTGCTGAATTTTACGGACAGACTTTTAGATTCGGGCAATTTGGCAGAAGCGCAAAACGCTGCTCAACAGCTCTATGATTTCAGCAAAGGCAAAACAAGCCCTGACTTTGTAAGCCTCCATGCAAGTATTGCCAGAAAACTGATGCGCAGCGCCAGGGAACAAGGCAATGAAGCCTTTTGCGCAGCACTTGCAAATGATGAACTCAATTATTTAAATAGCCTCCAGCCTTCTCAGGCAACCTATGCTCTCGATACGTATTTCGATCTGGCAAATTATTTTGCCAGGCGTCAGGACAGCAACTCAACTGCCGAATGCATAGCCCATATACAAAAAGCAAGAGAGAATTCCCGACCGCAGGATAAGGCTGCCTGGGAACAATCGGGCAAGCAAATGGATCTTATAGTTCTGGCATTGAGAATTAATAACGCCACACTTGCTTCCCAGGGAGTTTCTGAATTGATTTCCTCAAAAATTGCTGATAAGCCGGGAAGCATCACTACGCCTGTGAAATGGTGGACGGGAGCGCTTGTTTGCTTCAAAAAAGCCAGAGACCAGAAAGCTTACGATCAGGTTCTCGATCTTGTTAAGGCTAATTTCAAGCAGAAACTTTCAGGCTCGGAAAAGAATCCGAAAGAGCTTGGAGAGATGCTCAGTGAGCTTGCAGCTACAGGTGAAGCTGAGAGCGCTCAAGAGTTGCGGGATGCTGCCAGTGAATCTCTACCGGAGGCCAGCCGCGACGAGTTTCTTGCAAACTGCAAGGGTTTGCCTGCCGAGGCCGCAAAGCCAAAGGCGGCGCCGGCCAAAACTCAGAACAATAAGTCTGTCAAAGCAACACCGATTGAGACAAGAGGGCGCCTGGATCTATCGGATTAGAAAGCCTGTATTGAGATTAGCAAACGAACTTAAGTGGTCTGGAGTCATGGAAACATTTACACGGACAAAAAATACTAGCTTCAAGGTTTTGACTTTGCTTTTTCTTTCAGTCCTGTTTCTCTCAATGAACCAGGGCTATGCCCAAAATATGAGAACTGCAAGATATATGCAGAAAAAACAGGCTGTCGCTGAGGACAAATGGCACGCCGCCCTGCTCAATTCCGATTCGGCAAAAAAAGCCGGAGTTCCGCTCACAAACCTGAAGGTGGTAAATTTTGCAGTCGAGAATCTGGGCAGGCAGGTAGGAAACGGTGAGTGCTGGACTCTTGCCAGGGAAGCTTTACTTACAGCCGCTGCCGAAGCACCCCGGGGCTATGTTTTTGGACGGCTGCTTGCTAAAAATGATGCCTGGCTCCCCGGCGACATTATTCAGTTCGACTCCTGTCATTTTGAAGAAAGCTATCCCGGCGGTTGGTCCAGCTTCGATCTGGGCTGGCCGAATCATACGGCCATAATTCATTCAGTCGCAGGCAGCCAAACACTACTCTTGCACCAGAATTTCGGCAATGATCGAAGGGTGCAAACACTTCCGCTGAATTTTGCTTATATGGTAAGCGGCAATTATAGAGTTTACCGGCCGATTCCTGCCTCCGACAAGAACCCTAATGATGATCGCGAGCCGGCACTTGCCCCGGCGTTCAGGCAGCAAGCCGATACATTTGGAGCGCAGCGCCCCGGAACGTTTGGATCTAAGGCGCCCGGCACTTTTGAACAGCGCCCCGGCACTTTCGCAGCAGACTCTCAGCACGCTGACGTATCGATGCCGTATAGGCAGTATGGAAAGGAACTTGATGAGATTTTGAGCCGGCTTGAAGCTCTGCATGCAAAAAATATTCCAGTTTCAAGTTACCTTGACAGAGTTGAAGCCATCTACCAGCAATTGCGCGCCGGTGGCGGCAAGCACAGGGAGATTTCACGCTCCATACAGAATCTGAAGCGTGAAATAAAAAATCTTGAAAAGAATCGCAATAAATAGATTTCCTGAAAACAGGATTCAACAAAACCAGGATTCAACAAAAAACAGGATTCAACAACAACTCAGTGTATGGATAAATTCCGTCTTGTCCTTTGCTGAAGGTTGTTTTGCACTAATTCAGAAACATTGCCCGGCCTTGCCTTAAAGCGGTACCACCATTTTGACAATGTGTTTGCACGAATTCTTCCGCGCATTACTTTCAGCCTGTTTTGTTTTTCTTTCACGGGCATTGTGATTGCGTTGTTTATTTGCAATGCAAGTTGATCCGTGGGGCTGGGAGCTGCTGCAAGTGCCTGGTCGCCAAGTTCGTGGAAGGCTCCTGCTCCGGGTGAAAGCAAAAGAGCGGCACTGTCGTTGCTGCAGGCAACGAATTCTTTGGCTGTCAAATTGAGTCCGTCGCGCACCGGAGTTACAAGCATTGCAACTGCGTTGCTGTATAAATGAGCGAGTTCCGAGGCTGTCAGAGGCTCCTCTACTGAAATGAGGGGTGCCCAGTCGTCTGCGGCCCATTTTTGATTGAGATCAAAAATCCGTTTCTGGCATTTTTGCCAGTACCTGTCGAAAGCCGGCAGACCCACTCTGCTTGCCTGGCAGATCTGAACAAAGCTGACTTCTTTGCGCATTTGCGGGAAATTCTCAAAGAAGTGATCGATAGCATCAAGACGTTGGATTACACCTTTAGTGTAGTCGGCGCGATCTACGGATAAAAGAAATGGCAGGCGCTGGTAGGCCTCCAGTTTCGGGTTCGGCTCCGCGAGTTCTTCAAGCGCGATGCTTTCTTCCCAGAAATCGAGATCGAGACCGAGTGGGTGAACAATCAACTCGGTGCCGGTGTACTTGCTCAAAAATACGGTTTTGCTATTGAATTTCTGAGCTTTAGTTATTCGCTTGCTGATGAAATCTACATGATACTGTTTGAGGTGTTTCTCAACAAATCTAAGGAAATTGATTGCATATTCCTCGGTGTGAAATCCGAGCTTGTTTGCATTGAGCAAGGCTTGAGCTATTTCTGCAATCTGACCTACATGCTCTTCTTGAACTGATTTCGGCCAGGGAATGTGCCAGAACACACTCATATGAGCACCGGCGATGGTGGCAAGCACCTCAGGCATCAAAGCAAGCTGGTAGTCTTGAATAAAGAACTCGTTTTTGCTCCAGCGTTTGTCCGATTTCAAAATGTTATGAGCAAAAGCTAAGTTTAGCTTCTGGTAGCTTTCTCTGTCGCGCTTGCTGTAGTGTGCGAATTCCGGCATATCATGCAAAATCGGCCAGAGAAAATTGTTGCAATATCTATAATGTCCGTCGACTATATCCGTCGGAATGTTGCAGATATGGCTGGCAGGCTGGTTCAAAGCCCTGCACAGGAGACCTGCTTGAGACAAATGCCACCAGTGCTCGTTGCTGTCGGAGCAAGTCTGCACAATTCTTGAAAGTGCGCTGGAAACACCTCCTGCACTTGCTGGTCCGCGATAAGAAAGGATGTCCATTTGCATACTCCCTGAGTTCGTGAATTCAGCATATAGGGAATAATTTTCACGAAAATTTCACTGAGACTATGTACTGCATCTGGAGTAACATTGTCTTACGAGCTTCTGAGGATACAATGAAAATTTTGCTTGCTGAAGACGACAAACTACTTGCTGAGGGACTTTCAATGATCCTCAGAGACAACGGCTATATGGTCGATCTGGCCTCGACAGGCACCGATGCCGACTATGCTTTAACCGTAAGCGAATATGATTTGCTTATACTTGATTTAGGTTTGCCGAAAATGGACGGACTCGAAGTGATGAGAAGAATGCGCAGCCGAGGTCTTTCGATTCCGGTTCTGGTCTTAACAGCTCGAGATAGCATTGAAGACAGGGTCGCCGGGCTTGACTGCGGTGCCAACGATTACATCGGCAAGCCATTTGAAATACCCGAGCTTGAAGCGCGCATAAGAGCACTATTAAGAAAAGATCACTGGGCTAACCGCACTGAAGTGAGTCTGGGCAAGCTCGATTTCAACACTGTAAGTAGAGTTGCAAGCGTCGAGGGAACGCCGCTTGAACTTTCTGCGCGCGAACTTGCGCTGCTTGAATGTTTATTGCAAAGGCTGGGGCGGCTGGTAAACAAAGAACAACTTGCCACACTTCTATCAAGCTGGGATGAAGAAATTACTTTGAACGCACTTGGTATTTCAGTGCACAGGTTGCGAAAAAAACTCGAGCCGCATGGAATTACGGTTAGGGCAATAAGAGGTCTGGGTTACAGGCTGGAAACCAGATGATTGCAAAAAGCAAATCGATTCGAATTCATTTGTTGCGCTGGTTGCTCTTTCCTCTCAGCCTGCTTCTTTTTGTTACCACTGCAATTGCTTATTATCTGGCCGTGTCTTATGCAAACGAAAATTACGATAACCAGCTTTTGAATTCGGCCGACTCAGTAGTTGGACGTCTTAGAATCGAGGGGCACCGGACAAAAGTAGACCTGCCGCCGGCTGCGCTTGCAATTTTGCGCCATAATGAAATAGACAAGTTTTACTATCAGATAATCCGAGAAGGACAACGGATCTACGGCGATCCTGTGATTCCGGGACCGTATCCGACAAATGATTCGGACCTGCCGCAGTTCAGTTATGCAAGCGTTAACGGCGAAAGAGTTCGCCTGGTAAGAGTAAAAGCTGAATTGCCTAATCAGGAGCCAATGTATGTCCAGGTTGCTGAAACACTGAACAGCCGCCACCGCCTTGTGGGCAAAATTATGATCGCCATCATAGTCCCTGAATTGATCTTGATTTGTCTGGGTATCATTGCCGTATCAATTGGTGTCGAGCGCGGGCTCTCACTTTTGAAAAATCTGGAAAAAGCACTTTCGACCAGATCTCAGATGGATCTGACCTCGGTTCCTGAACAAATTGCACCGGTGGAAGTATTACCTCTGGTAAAGGAAATAAACAATCTTCTGGGCCGCCTGCGCCTGGATATAGAATTCCAGCAGCGATTTGTCGCAAACGCGGCTCACCAGTTCAGAACGCCGCTTGCCGCACTTAAGACCTACATATATGCAGCCAAGAAAATTCCTGCTTCCGATGAACGCATGGGAAATATTCTTGCTCGAATCGAATCCGGAACCGATCGCATGACCCATCTTGCCGGCAAGTTGCTGGCCCTTGCTAAGGCAGAGCCGGCAAATGCCATCCACGAACTCGTACCTGTTGATCTCAATTCAATTGCTGCTGAAGTTAGCTCCGAGTTTGTCAGTGAAGCGCTTGCAAAAGATCTCGACCTGACATTCATGGCAGCTGATGAGCCAGCCTTTGTTAGAGGAAATGCCGTAAATCTGAGCGAGCTGGCAGGCAATTTGATTGAGAATGCGATACTTTACACGCCTGCCGGCGGCAAGATCCTGGTGCGAGTTGATGCCGACGAGAAGCTTTGCAATGTTGCGCTTATAGTTCAGGACGACGGACCTGGAATTCCTGAAGAAGAAAGAGAGCATGTATTTGAACGCTTCTATCGAATTCTGGGCACCGAGGTTCCCGGAAGCGGTCTCGGGCTTGCAATAGTCAAAGAGATTGCTGCTGCCCATAATGCAACGGTAAGCATAAACGGCGGCAGCGATGGTGCCGGAACTTCTGTGCAAGTAATCTTTTGTACAAGCGCAAGTCCGGCTAAGTAGTTAGAAACTAGTTTGTCTCTCCGGCAAATCGAAAACCGGCAGCAGGCATTACAAACTATAAGCTAAATACGTTCGAGCACCATGGCAATACCCATGCCGCCGCCGATACACAGGCTCACCAGTCCGTATCGGGCTTTGCGTCTTTGAAGCTCTAGCGATATTGAAAGCAGAAGCCTGCCGCCGGTTGCTCCAAAAGGATGACCGATTGCAATTGCGCCTCCGTTTACGTTGACTTTTTCGCGCTCGAGTTTGAGTTCTTTTTCACAGGCAAGGTACTGAACCGCAAATGCTTCATTGATTTCAATCAGATCTATCTGATCTAGTTTTAGTCCGGCTTTTTCAAGACAGGGCGGAATCGCCGCCACAGGTCCGATTCCCATGATTGATGGCTCGACCCCTGCCACCGCCCATGATACTATCCGGCTTAATGGCGCCTGGCCGATTTTCTCAGCATTTTTTGCACTTGTCACCACAAGTGCTGCGCCACCATCTACAATACCACAGGCATTGCCCGGGCTAACCGTTCCGCCTTTCTTAAATACAGCCGGCAGTTTAGCGAGCCCTTCTATTGTAGTTTGCGGGCGCATATGCTCGTCTTTGTCTATAAGCGTTGTTTTGCCCTTCTTGCCGGCTATTTCGATAGCTGTGATTTCCTCGGCAAACTTTCCATACTCGAAGGCCTTTGCTGCAAGCTGCTGGCTTCTAAGCGCAAACTCGTCCTGCTCTTCTCTTGAAATTTTATAGCGGCTCTGAAGCTCTTCGGCTGTTTCGCCCATGGATTTGTCGCAAATAGTATCTCTGATATCGATGCCGTCCCAGAGTTCCATATGACCCATGCGCCCGCCCCAGCGAAGTCCCCAGCTGATGTAAGGTGTCATTGAAAGCGCGTCACAACCGGCTGCCACCACTGTTTGAGCCTGATTGCTTGCTATAAGATTAGCTGCCTGGACCACGGTTTGCACACCGGAGCCGCAGAGCTGGTTTATGATCAAGCCCGGTGTTTCCATTTTCATGCCGGTTTTAAGCGCAATGTGCCTGCCCATATAAATGGCGTCTTTGCTGGTTTGAAGAACATTGCCCACTACAACATAGTCGACCTGTTGGGGATCGACCTTGCCTTTCTCAAGGGCTTTTAGTGTTGAATGGCTTGCAAGTTCGGTGGCGGTTTTAGTTGCCAGCCCGCCGCCAAAAGCACCGAAAGCCGTTCGAGCACCTGAGAGAATAACTATTTCTTCTGCCATAAAAAAGGGCACTCCTTACAAATCTTCTCTGCGTAAATCTTCTCTGGGCAAATGTTCTCTGTCTCATTTTAGTCTGGTCACGAAAACTATGACCCGTACATTCTAGGTTGATGACTGCCCTGCCATGTTCCCCGGGCAGTGAGAGAATTCTAATTATGCCTGCGCAAATCTAAAACAAGTAGAAATGCATAAAGTTATGTAGCGCAATGAAGATAGAATGAGACAGTCTCTAGATATAGATCTATAAGGGGGGCATGAGCCTTGGCTAAAGTTGGAGTACCTAAAGAGATCCTGGATAACGAGTACCGCGTGGCTCTGACCATTGCCGGTTGCAGCACTCTTGTTGCCGAGGGTCACAAAGTTTTTATCGAAACCAATGCAGGGGTCGGCAGCGGCATCTCTGACGAGGAGTACAAAGCCGTGGGTGCCACGATTCTTAAAGATGCCAAAAGCGTTTTTGATGAGTCGGACCTCATCTTGAAAGTAAAAGAACCGCAGCAGTCCGAAGTCCCTCTTTTGCACAAAGGCCAGATCCTTTTCACTTACCTGCACCTGGCTGCACATCCGAAACTGGCACAGGACCTGGCAAAAACCGGTGCTACCTGTATAGCTTATGAAACCGTTCAATATGACAACGGCCAGCTTCCCCTGCTGACACCGATGAGCGAAATTGCCGGACGCCTTGCTACTCAGATAGGTGCCAACTATCTGGAACGCCCGATGGGCGGGCGCGGAGTTCTCTTAGGCGGCGTGCCCGGCGTGGAGCCTGGTGAAGTAATAATCATAGGCGGCGGAGTGGTCGGAACCAATGCAGCCAAAATCGCAGTGGGTCTGGGTGCCCGTGTCACACTGTTCGATCGCTCGCTCGAGCGTCTTCGCTACCTCGATGATGTATTCCAGGGTAAGGTTCGCACTGTGTTTTCAATCGGTCATTATCTCGATAGCCTGCTGCCGAATGCTGATCTTGTAATCGGTGCCGTACTTATTCCGGGGAAGCAGGCTCCAAGAGTCGTGACCAAAGATATGGTCAAAAAGATGAAGCCTGGGTCAGTGATTGTGGACGTTTCTGTCGACCAGGGTGGTTGCATTGAAACCGTTCACTCAACCACACACTCAGCTCCGACTTATGTCTGGGAAGGTGTTGTGCATTACGGTGTAGCAAACATACCGGGTGCGGTGCCGTGGACTTCAACCAGAGCGCTCACCAACGCAACGCTCCCTTACTGCCAGAAGCTGGCCAAGTTCGGTTATCAGGCAGTGCTTGATGATCCGGCGCTCAACCGCGGTGTAAACATCCACGAAGGCCAGATAGTTCATCCTGGCGTGGCAGAAGCCTGCAATCCGCAAATGGCCACCGCCTAGAAGCGGAGTATTAGTTGCGCCATGAAAAAAATCCGCTTTGTTTGCTGGAACGTAAATGGTTTGCGCTCGGCTGCTAAAAAAGGATTTTTCGAATGGATGGCGCAATACAATCCTGAGTTTTGTTGCATTCAGGAAAGCAAAATAAGTGAAGATGCAATCCCGG
Organism: uncultured Candidatus Obscuribacterales bacterium; assembly: GCA_964615655.1. GTDB lineage: Bacteria > Cyanobacteriota > Vampirovibrionia > Obscuribacterales > Obscuribacteraceae > JAIEPM01. The sequence goes on from CAZTQO010000009.1 coordinate 69,121, forward strand.
AGGAAATGCGAAATCCTCCGGGATTCTCTTCTTATTTCAGCTGCGCAGAACGCAAAGGCTATAGCGGCGTTGCTGTTTATTCTAAACTGAAGCCTCTTTCTGTTTCTTCCAAAATGGGCAAAAAACGCTTCGATTCGGAGGGGCGATATATAAGGCTTGATTTCGAGGATTTTTCACTGCTCAATATTTACTATCCAAACGGCAAAGCAAGTGAAGAAAGACTGCAGTACAAGCTTGATTTTTATGATGAGTTTCTAGCCCATGCAGACAGACTTCGTAAAGAAGGGCGCCGGCTTGTTATTTGTGGTGACTTCAATACTGCTCACAAAGAAATTGACCTGGCACGTCCTAAAGAGAATGAAACTATTTCAGGCTTTCTTCCGCAAGAAAGAGCCTGGATGGATAAATTTGTTTCTCACGGCTATGTCGATGCTTTTCGCCATTTTGATCCAACGCCTGGAAAATACAGCTGGTGGTCTTTGCGTACCGCAGCCAGAAGCCGAAATGTGGGTTGGAGAATCGATTATTTTTTCGTATCGGATGATTTGACTGCAAATTTGTCTAAAGCTGAGATACACTCAGATGTGAAAGGTTCGGATCACTGCCCGCTTGGTCTGGAGCTGAAGTTCAAATAAAGAGCCGGCAGAAAAGCAAAGAGCCCGCTTACGATGAAACTCAATCTGACTCTGGCACAGAAAGCTTTCGTACTTGTTTGCGTGCCGCTTATTTTTGAAATAGCATTTGTCGGCGTTCTGGCTCAGTTGCTTGCTCAGGCAGAGCATGAACGGGCTCAGGAAGCCCATGCAAAGGATGTTCAGAGCCAGGTAAATGTAATGCTCGGTCTGATAATCAATGCTGGGGCCGGTCTTGTAATCAGTGAATTTGCCAAAAGCAAGAAAATCAAAGAACGCTACAACATTGTTGCAGACAGGGCCAAAGACGAGTTTGCAACTTTGAAAAAACTTGTTAGAGGTCACAAGGACGAAGAAGAAGCTGTAAATCACATAGGCGATCTGCATGTTCAGATAAGCAAGGTATTAAAACATGCAAGGCAAGACTCGGAAGACGACAATAAAATCGGCCTGATAAAAGACTTCGGCACACTTCAGTCGCTCACGGCAGAATTCAGTGCTGCAACCGGCGAACTCACAGCCAAACAGCGTGAAATCGAAAGGCAAAGAACAAGAGCACGGGTAAAAGCAAGAACTGCCATAACTAACCTCATGTATCTGGCTTTACTTTTCAATATAGGCCTGGCAATTGGTCTTGCACTTTATTTTAACCGGGGTACTTCAAGCCGCATGGTTATATTAATGGACAATACTAGAAGGCTTGCAAAAGGACAGAGCTTGAATCCGCCGATTGGCGGCCGCGATGAGATTGCCCATTTAGACCGCACTTTCAACGAAATGGCCGAAGCTCTTGAACGTGCTGCCCGCAAAGAAAGGGCAATGACGGAAAATGCTGTCGATGTTATTTGCTCACTTGATAAGAATCTGAACTTTCAAAAGCTGAATCCGGCATCATTTAAAGTATGGGGATATTTGCCTGAAGAGCTGCAGGGAAAGAGCCTGCAGCTTCTAATTCCCCCGGAAGATTTTGAAAGCCTGCATGAGAGTTTTGCAAGTCTCAGAGAAAAGGTAGGCAACGCTCCGATTGAAAGCCGGCTCAAGAAAAAAGACGGCAGTTTCACTGAAATGCTCTGGTCGGTGCAGTGGTCTAGAGAAGAAGAAGGCTATTTTTGTGTTGCCCACGATATTACAGAAAGAAAAGAAATCGAAAAAATGAAGCGCGATTTTGTGGCAATGGTCAGCCATGATCTGCGCACACCTCTGACATCGATTCAGGGCTTTCTTTCCTTGCTTGAAGCTGGTGCTTACGGCGAACTCTCGGAGGCTGGAAACAGCAGCCTGAATGTCGCAGACAACAGCATTTCGAGGTTAATCAAACTTGTAAACGACTTACTTGATGTAGAAAAAATCGAATCTGGCAAGTTTGAATTGCAGCCTCAAAAAGTACTGGTGAAAGAAATAACAGGACAAGCGCTTGAAGCTGTCGCCGATTTTGCCCGCCAGAATAATGTGGAGCTTTCTGAGCGCGAATCAGACGCAAGCCAGCTCAAAATAAACGCCGACTCCGACCGTCTAATACAGGTGCTTGTCAACCTGCTTTCAAACGCTATCAAGTTTTCAGGTGCGGGTTCGCAGGTGACTGTATCAACAAAAGATCTGGGCGAGCTGCTTGAGTTTTCCGTTGAGGACCAGGGGCGCGGTATTCCCGAGATACATCTGACCAGTATTTTCGAACGCTTTTCACAGGTCAAGAAGTCTGATGCTAAAAACAGAAAAGGAGCAGGTCTGGGTCTTGCCATATGCAAAGCCATAATCGAAAAGCATGGCGGCAAGATTGGGGTCGAGTCTCAGGAAGGAAAAGGAAGCAGGTTTTGGTTTAGTGTTCCCAAAGAGTTATCATAATAATCTGGAAACTGGCCTGCTCTTGAGAGATGGTCGAAGAAGTAGTCAGGGTGGAATTAAATGCCGAAAATCCTTGTAATCGAAGACGACGCGGGGCTCAATCGCATGATCCGGGAATGGCTCGTTTTTGAACGCAATGAGGTTGATTATGCCGAAAATGGCAAGGACGGTCTTGAAAAGCTGCAATGCTACGAATATGACTGTGTAATCCTTGATTGGGAATTGCCTGAAATGAGCGGCATTGAAGTGCTGCAAAAGTTCAGATCTCAAGGGAGACCAACTCCGGTGCTGATGCTGACCGGCAAGGGCGGCATCACAGATAAGGAGCAGGGCTTCGACTCAGGGGCTGATGACTATTTAGTTAAGCCTTTCCATATGAAAGAGCTCTCAGCTCGTTTGCGGGCCCTGATGAGAAGAATGTCAATTAATGTCAGCAGCGTGGTTGAAGCTAAAGGCATCCAGCTTGATTCTTCCAAATTTAAAGTTAAAAGAGGCGATGAAGACATTCAGCTGCTACCCAAGGAATTTGCGCTTCTGGAGTTTTTGATGAGGCATGCCGATCAGGTTTTCAGCGCCGAGACTCTTCTGAATCGCGTCTGGTCGGCAGATTCGGATGCCACAATCGATGCGATCACTACCTGCATCAAACGCATACGAAAAAAACTTGATTTGGAAGGACAGCCCTCTGTGATCAAAACCGTTCATGGTGTTGGATATAAGTTCGATCCGAACAAATAAGTTCGATCCGAACAAATAAGTTCGATCCGAATAAATAAGTTCGATCCGAATGAGCCAGTCGATCTAAATGAGTAAGTCGATCTAAATGAATAAGTCGATCTAAATGAGTAAGTCGATCTAAATGAGTAAGTCGATCTAAATGAATAAGTCGATCTAAATGAGTAAGTCGATCTAAATGAGTAAGTCGATCTAAATGAATAATTCGATCCGAATGAATAAGTCGATCAGAATAATCCCAAGTGCTTCGAATAATTAAAGTGCATTATGAACCCGGATATGCAAAACCCAAGTATGCCACCGGAACTGGCAGACAAGCTTAAGAAGCTTGAAGATGCCCTTGCCGAGGAACGCGCTTGCCGGGCTGAACTTGAAGCTCAGCTTGAACTTTTAAAAGAGAAAAATACAGGTCTTGAGAAAAAACTTGGGGACGAAAAAAGATTGTTTGATTCGGTTCTTGACGGCATACCGATGCTTGTTTTTGTCAAAGACGACCAGAACAACATAGTTTATGTGAACAAGCCAGCGGCAGACTCACGAGGAAAGCGTAAAGACGAGCTTGAAGGAAAGTCCACCTATGATCTCTACCCGGACGATGCCGCTCACTATTACGAGGACGATCTTGAAGTAATCAAATCCGGATTGCCAAAAACTGGCATCGTGGAGCAAATCGTGACCGCCAACGAAGAAAAACGCTGGGTACGGACCTCCAAGTTTCCCTGGTATGACGAAAGCGGAAAGATCAGGGGTGTACTTGTAACAGCCACCGATATAACAGAAATAGTCAGACAGCAGGATCAGCGTGAAGGTTTGATGGCATCGGTTGCAAAAGCACTGGAACTCAGTGAAGAGCGTTATTACCTGGCTGTGAGAGGCTCCAACGACGGGATCTGGGACTGGAATTTAAAGACTAACGAGGTCTTTTATTCGCCCAGATACAAAGAACTTCTCGGCTACAGAGATGATGAGTTTCCCAACGTTTTCGAATCGTTCAAAAGTCACGTGCATCCGGCAGACTTGCCTGTTGTTCTTGAAAAGGTAGACGCACATCTAAAAGAACAAATTCCATATGAAGCCGAGTTTCGCATGAAACACAAGGACGGCCGCTGGTCATGGTTTTCAGCCAGAGGCCAGGCCATCTGGGACAAAGACGGCAAGCCCTATAGAATGGCAGGCTCCCAGCGTGATATTACTGACAGAAAACAGGCCGAACAGAACGTCAATGAATTTTTCTCCACTGTTTCGCACGAACTCAGAACACCGCTTTCTGCAGTCAAAGGCTCTTTGAGATTGATAGAAAGCGGGCTTGCAGGTCAGATATCGAGCGAGGCAAAAGAACTCTTGGATATAGCTCTTTCCAGCTGTGAAAGACTGATCCGCCTTGTAAACGACATTCTTGATCTTAGAAAGATCGAGGCAGGCAAAATTGATCTACATATGAGTGAAGTAAACGCCAGTGAGCTTATCGACGAGGTGTTTCACGGACTGGCTTCTTATGCGGACAGTCATCACGTAAAAATCTCAAAGTCATGTCCGGGTGATCTTTATTTTGAAGCAGATCATGATCGCATCGTGCAGGTGCTTACGAATTTGCTTGGCAATGCCATAAAATTCTCAGGGCAAAATGCTGAGGTGGATTTGAAAGTTGAAAGGCTTGATTCGGCTTTTCTGCGTTTCAATGTTCAGGACAGCGGACCCGGGATTCCCGCGGAACAGCAGCATTTGCTTTTCATGAAGTTTAAACAGCTTGATGCATCGGATACAAGAAGACAGGAAGGAACCGGGCTCGGACTGGCGATTTGCAAAGCCATCGTTTTGCAACATCATGGAAATATCGGCGTGGAAAGCACCGCAGGCAAAGGCGCAAGATTCTGGTTCGAGCTGCCGCTTGGTAAAGTGCGAAATTCAGCTTATGATACTGGAGCTTGATATGAAGCATTTTGATAAAAAGCCTTTTGATATGAAGCAATTTGATGTGAAGCAATTTGATAAAAAGCCTTCTGGTATGAAACGCCTTCTTTTAAGGAGCTTGAGCCTGTCAGTTCCAGTGATATTGTTTGGTGGCGCAAATACTTGCCTGCCAGCAGGTGCTGCTGAGAAGGAAGCTCTGCTTGAAGGTGAAAAGGCAGTTCGAAACTTCAGTGGTTATGCTTCATGGTACGGCAAACGTTTTCACGGCCGCCGTACTGCCTCAGGCGAAATTTTCAACATGAACAAAATGACTGCGGCACATAAATCACTGCCCTTTCAAAGCCGGGTGATTGTAGAAGATCCGCGCAGCGGCAACGCTGTAATGGTTAAAGTCAACGACCGGGGACCATACGCCAAAAACAGGGTGATGGATCTCTCCAGGGAGGCCGCCCGCCGCCTGGGCACGCTTTCGCGCGGCGTTTTTTTCATTGAAGTAACGCTGCTTGATTGACTTTCTGCAAACTTAACTCTTCAATGCTGGCTGACTTTTCTTGCGGGAGCGAGAACCCAGTAGATGCTGTAGTTGCCTGATAGGGGCTCTGCTTAGGAGAATTGCGGGCGGCACTGCGATTTCAGCACCGACAATTGGCTGGCTTGGCAGGTGATTGTCTTGACCTTGAAATTCAAAAGCCAGAGATTGGAGACAAAATTGCTTGAAATTGCATTCAATTCGGCCTTTAATTGGGTAATGAGAGAATGTGGTCAAAACGCCGGTTAGAGAATGAAAAGAAAATCGATAGCAAAAGTTGTCACTCGTCGCCTGCTTCATGACAAAGATCAGGGCAATGCCAGTTATTGGCTAGAACAAACGCCTCAAGCAAGACTGGAGGCACTGGAGCAAATTCGCCGGGAGTTTCACATCTGGAGGTACGGTGCTGAACCAAGACTTCAAAGAGTTCTTAGAATTGCTAAACGCAAATGAAGTTAAGTACTTAGTTATTGGAGGCTATGCGCTTGCTGCTCACGGTTGCCCTCGATACACAAAGGACATCGACATATGGATCGAACGGGAAAGCGAAAACGCCAGCAAGATTGTTGAAGTCTTGAATCAATTTGGTTTTGCCAGTTTGAGCATCAGTGTCGATGACTTGATTACTCCTGAGTATGTCGTACAGTTGGGATATCCACCCAGCCGTATAGACTTGATTACTGATGCTGATGGTGTCAAGTTTTCAGAGTGTTATCCAAACAAGGTTCAAATTAGCATCGATGAAGTATTGGTAAACTTCATAGACAAACAAAACCTTATTAAAAATAAGAGAGCCAGTGGGCGGACCCAAGACAAGGCTGATATCGAAGCTCTGGAGGAACTGGAGCAGGCTTGAAACCCGCTTGAAACCAGCAAGCTAAATCCAGAGCATTGATCCTGATGTCCAGGCTCAGTCTCTTTTTAAGATGCCGTTCAATGCAAAATCAAAACAACTTTTTAAAGCTGGTATCAGTGTTCCTGCCTTTCTGCCGGCCCTGACCCAGTTATGCTGCTCGCACAATATCGCAAGGTCTATAAGCTGAGCCACACGCATTCTATCTATGTCTTGCCTGAACTGACCGAGCTTCTGCCCTCGTTGCAGAATCACATCCATACATATAGTCAGGGGTTCAGGTTTGCATTCGCGATTGTCTGCTTTGTTTAAAAGAGGGCTGAAACGCTGGACGCAAAATACATTCAGTAAGCACCAGTTTTTTTCAGTCCATTCGGCTATATCAATAATCAGGCGTTCAATCATTTCATCTGCAGACTGATTGGTCGAACGCATATTCTCAATGTAAACAGTTGCTTCTTCATGGCACTGTCTTTTTATTTCTAGCGCCACTTCTTCTTTGGATTTGAAATGATAGTAAAAGGTTACTTTGGCGAGGTCTGCTGCTTCAACTATGTCATCAATCGTAGTTCCTTCAAAACCACGCTCGACAAACAGAGCTTTAGCGGCATCCACCAGACTCTGTCTGGTTTGCTCGCGTTTGCGGTCTTTTCTGCCTAAAGTCGTATCCATTTGACAATCATAACACAGTATGGAATCATACTATAGTATGGTTATCTCAAAAACAAGGCTATAACTACCCGCGGAGCATTTCTGGACACTTTTAGTGAGCATTTACAGTGTCTGAGCTAGAAAAACACCATAAAAAACACCATATAAGTATTAGTCTGGCTCAAAATCCAGGCAAGGCGGCTCTTGAAGCTGCTCGTTTGCCTTGCTCGATTTTGGGATTAATTCGAAGTCTCTCGACTTGCATTTTTCCATTACTAACAGCTCTTCTTCTAAATTCTTGCAGCGAAGCTACAAGCAACGTAAGACCCATGGTGATGCCGCCTGCGACTGTGCAGGTCGAAGAAGTTAGAGTTGAAAAATTCAAAGACAGGTCTGAGTACATCGGTACTATGAAATCGAGAAAGTCGGTTTCTTTATTGCCTCACGTTGAAGGGCATATTACTGCAATTTTTGTGAATGCCGGAGATTCAGTAAAGGCAGGCGCAAGAATTCTGACTATAGATTCGCGCATGCAAGTGGCCCAGCAAGCCTCAGCTGAGGCCGCCGCGGAAACCGTGCAATCGGAGCTTGCAAGCGAGAAAAAGGAACTTGCTTCTCTTGAGAGCTCATTGCAAAGCAAACTCTCGAATGTGGAGTTTACAAAAGCCCAGTATAAAAGATATGAGAGTCTTGCCAGGCAGGGCGCAGTAGCTCAGTCTGAATTAGACCAGTGGAAGAATAATTTCGCTGCCGCCCAGGCAGAACGTGATACGGTTTTGCAGCAAATTGAAGCGCAAAAAATGACAATTCAAAAATTCGAGCGCAGCTACAAACAAGCAAGCGCAAATCTGCAGGCTCAAAAAGAAAATCTTGGCTATTACGAAATCAAGGCGCCGTTTGCAGGTATTATCGGTGACATTCCGGTAAAGCTCGGCGAGCACCTGAGCAAAACCACCGTGCTTACAACCCTTACTGAAAATCACCCGCTTGAAGCTTATATTCAAGTGCCGGCTGAGAAAGCCAGCCAGATGAAAGTCGGCATGAAAATTGCGCTTGCAAGCAGCAATAATGATTTTGACTACGGTGAAAGCAAAGTCAGCTTTATTGCGCCGTCGGTTGATGCTTTGAGCCAGACCGTGCTTGTAAAAAGCCTCTACCCGAATGATAAAAACCTGCTGAGAGTAGATCAGAGCGTAAAAGCTAAAATCGTCTGGTCTGAAAAAGACGGCATTGTAGTACCAACTTCTGCCGTTACCCAGGCTGCCGGCAAGCACTTCGTTTTTCTTTGTGAAGAAGACAAAGAAGGTCATAGCTTTGCCCATCAGGTCGAAATAGAAACAAATGGTATTGAAGGAAGTTCATTTCAGGTGAAAAGCGGCTTGAAGCCGGGCGATCGCATTGTCACAAGCGGGATTCAGCGCCTGATTGACGGTGCGCCTATTAAAGTGAAAGCAGCTCAGCAAGGCGGCGGCGAAAGCGGCGCCCAGAAAAAAGGTCTCATGAAAAAGCTTTTCAGGAGAGAGAGCTGAGCTTATGTTTTCTTTCGTCAGTTTTTTTATAAGCCGGCCTATTTTTGCCTCAGTTTGTTCGCTGCTGATAGTGCTTGCAGGACTCATTTCGATTCCAAATTTGCCGATTGAGCAGTATCCGGAAATAGTGCCGCCTCAGGTCAAAGTTACTTCCTCATATATCGGTGCCAGTGCTGCGGCTGTTGAAGCCAGTGTCACCAATATACTCGAGCAGCAAATCAACGGCGTCAAAGGCATGAAATACATCACTTCCTCAAGCGGAAATGACGGCACCAGTACAATCAATGTTACTTTCGATCTCGAACGTGATATCGATGCAGCGGCAGTTGACGTGCAGAACCGTGTGGGCTCTGTGCTTGGCCGTCTTCCTGACGAAGTAAAAAGGACCGGTGTCAGCGTTGACAAAGTTTCCACAAGCATCGTTTTTGCTTCGGCACTTTCATCAGACAGGCATGACGCACTTTTTCTAAGTAACTATGCAGATTTATATTTTAAGGATGCGCTTAAAAGAGTAAAGGGTGTGGGTGATATAACCATATTCGGTGAACGCAAATACTCAATGCGCATCTGGCTTGATCCTACTAAGCTGAACAATCGGAATATCACCGTAACTGAGGTCATAAATGCGCTGGCTGAGCAAAATGTTCAGGTAGCAAGCGGTGCAATCGGAAAGGCGCCTTATCCGGAAGGGCAGTCTTTTGAAATAAGCACAAGAGTAAGCGGTCGATTGAAAACAGCTAAAGAGTTCGAAAATATCATTGTAAAGAGAGGACCGCATGGCTCACTTGTAAAGATCGCAGATCTCGGCCGGGTTGAGCTTGGAGCTGAAAACTACGGGACTTTTTTGCGCTACCGCGGACTTAACGCCGTAGGTATTGCTATTTTTCAATTGCCCGGTTCCAATGCTTTAGACGTAGCCAGAGACTGCAAAGCGGAGCTTGCAAGATTAAGCAGGAATCTGCCGCCCGGAGTCAAGTGCCAGGTGGCTTTCGATACTACAAGAGCTGTCGATCAGTCGATTCAGGAGCTGATTAAAACTCTGAGAGACTCGATCATTCTTGTAATGGCAGTGATATTCATTTTTTTGCAAAGCTTCCGCAGCAGCCTGATTCCGTTTATAACAATTCCGGTTTCATTAATCGGCACTTTTGCCGCCATGCTTGTAATGGGCTTTTCGATAAACACGCTGACCTTATTTGGGATCACGCTTGCCACAGGTTTAGTTGTAGACGACGCCATTGTTGTGGTTGAGAACATCTCAAGGTTAATGGAAGAGCATAATATGCCGATTTTCGAAGCTGCAAGGGAGGGCATGCGGCAGGTAACCGGTGCAGTTATCGCAACAGCACTTGTGCTTGCTGCGGTATTTGTACCGGTAGCATTTTTTCCGGGAACCACAGGCCAGCTCTACCGGCAGTTTGCCCTGACACTTGCAATCAGCGTTGCTATTTCTGCATTTAACGCCCTGACTCTCACGCCTGCACTATCGGCTCTTTTACTGAAACAGAGTTCTAAAACCAACTGGTTCTTTTCAGTTTTCAATCTCTTACTGGATTTGATCAAGAAATTTTTTGCAAGTTCTTTGAATTTGCTTTTAAGATTCAAGGCTCTTGTCGTAATTTTGTTTATTGGCTTGCTGGCTCTGACCTGCTGGACTTATCAAAAGCTGCCGACCGGTTTCTTGCCTGATGAAGATGTCGGTTACTTCATGATTATTGTTCAGGGACCGGATGGTGTTTCGCTCGATTACACAAATCACGTGGTTGAAAAAGTCGAAGCCTGTGCAAGTCAAATTCCGGAAATTGCAGGTATTTTTGCAGTCGGCGGCTTCAGCTTTTCAGGCAATAACTCAAGCAATGCCATTGTATTTTGCACGCTCAAGCCCTGGTCGGAAAGAACTGGCAAAGGGCAGGATGCAGACGGGATCATTGCCCGGTTAAGACCATCGCTTTCTCAAATTGACCAGGCTTTTTGTATTCCTTTTAGCCCGCCGCCTATAAGAGGCTTAGGGAATTTCGGCGGCTTTGCTTTTGAACTTGAAAATACCCAGCGTGACAGCCTTGAGCATTTTGCAGCGCTTTCAAACGAGTTTCTGGCCGAGGCCAGAAAAAGCCCACTACTTACTGGAATTCAGACCACCTTCAGAATGAACTCGCCTCAGCTCTTAATTGATGTTGATAGAGAAAAGGCTGAATCCATAGGCGTGAAAATCAAAGATGTGTTCAACACCTTGCAGGTTTTTATCGGCTCGCTTTATGTAAATGATTTTGACTATTTGGACCGTGCTTACAGAACCTATGTTCAGGCTGATGCTGAATTCAGAAACAACCCGGACGATATCAGCAAGCTCTATGTAAGATCTCAAAGCGGCGCCATGGTGCCTCTGAGCTTGCTTGTGAAAATGACCGATACCACTTCGCCTGCTACGATTTCTCACTACAACCTCTTCAAGTCGATTGAAGTAAATGGAGTGCCTGTTCCCGGTATAAGCTCGGGGCAGGCAATTGCAGAAATGGAAAGAATCGCAAAACAAGTGCTTCCCAGAGACATGGGATTTGAATGGACCGGAATTTCACTTGAAGAAATTCAGTCGGGCAATCTGGCGTTGTTGATATTTGCTCTGGGGGTGGTTTTTGTCTTTCTGGTTCTTGCTGCTCAATATGAAAGCCTGATAGATCCGCTTGTAATATTATTTGCGGTGCCGCTGGCAGTTTTGGGCGCCCTCTCAGCCCAGCTTTTCAGAGGGCTGCAAAACGACATTTTCTGCCAGATAGGTCTTGTGATGCTTATTGGGCTGGCAAGCAAAAACTCGATTCTGATAGTTGAGTTTGCAAATCAGCTTCATGCACGAGGGCTTAGCTATGAAAAAGCTGTGCTTGATGCAGCACTTACTCGCTTGAGGCCCATCTTAATGACCTCGCTTGCTTTTATATTCGGCATTCTGCCACTGGCTTTTGCGGAGGGTGCCGGTTGCAATAGCAGGCGCTCACTTGGAACCACTGTCATGGGCGGCATGATTTTATCTACGGTGCTAAGCCTTTATATAGTTCCGGTTTTGTACCTGGTCTTCAAGAGAATCAGGGCTAAGATAGGTCCGCAGCCGGCGATACATCCTATGCCAGCGGAAGCCGCTAATCATATTAATACTAATGTTAATGATAGTGACAATGCTGAACGCCTGGCAAGCGGGGAGTAGTTGCCTGGCAACGAGGACTGCTAATTAAGGAAATTCACCTTCTAAGATTTTTGTATATTTATCTTAGAAGGTGGCCAAAGCCAAAAGGGACAAGGTTTCCTGGGAGATTTAAGACTGAGTTCCACTTGGAAAGGTTGCCGCCTTACATCTAAGAAAGACCGACTCATCTAAATCTGAACCCTGCTGTAAATCTGAACTCTGCTGTAAATCTGAACTCTGCTGTAAATCTAAACCCTGCTGTAATCGGAAACCAATCCGAAGCTCTTTCAAGAATAGGAAACTGCATTCTAGAGCCCTTTCAAAAACCCGTTCAATAACTCTTTCAAAAACCCGTTCAAGCATCCGCTAGTTTATTTTCATGCTGCTCTACTTTGAGGCTGATTCTTTCGCCTTTTTCAACGGCAAGCGGTGGAATATCCACCGGGTCCATTTCCAAGTAAGCCAGAATTGCAGACGCAGCTTCTTTTATCTCCGAATTTTTGTGATTCAGCAGATGATTAAAGAGGGGCGATTTCTTGCTTGAAAGAAAGTCTTGTTGCCTGAACAAAATACACTCATCACCGCCTTCAAACTTTTCCCAGAGCTCTGGCTCTTCAATTAGACAGAGCAGGCTCAGGTCAATTATATGAGCGGAGAAATTATCTAGATAATTGCCAAAGTGCTCTGCACTTCGGGCCGGATGCTGGTAATTTGCATGACCAAGTTCTTTGCTCTTTTTGCCTGCCAGTTCAGGTACATAAAAGGCGTCGTAATCAACCAGGTAAATTTCGCCTTCCGAAACAAGAATATTGCCATGTTGCAGGTCGCCATGAGCAATACCGTTTTCTTGAAGCTTTTCAACCATTTTTCTGAATTCTGCCCGCAGGTCCGTCAGCACGGTTTTGTCATCTAAATGCTTATCTATGAACAAATTGAGTGGTACACCCTCAACCCAGTTCATTTTTACAATCGGGTACCAGATCTGTTCAAGCCTGATGCCTTCTTTGATGTAGGCAAAATCTACAGTGTAAGGCAGGTCATCAGAAAGAATAAAGTGGCTCACTGCCTGGTAGCGTTCATGATTATCGCCGGGCGGGTCATTGAAACAACGCACAGCCCAGCTTTTTGTGTCTGAAACAAGCTGGTAAACAGAAGCAAACATGCCGCTTGCTACTTTCGGCAATCCGAGTATATTGAGTTCAGTCCGGGCTGCTTTCAACTCGCCGTCGCTGAGATTCTGTTGCGGGTTTTGCACAGCTTCAAGAAAATCCTGCGCAGTTGGCCATCTAGTTTCTGCTTCGTCGATAGAATAAGCTGCTGTTTCTGCTCGAGTATATTCTGCAGATTTTGTATTTGCAGTTTTTGTAACTTTGACTGATTGTCGCGAAAACGGAGATTGTAAAAGCAGAGATTGATTTTTCAGTTCTGCAAGAATTGTCTGAATCAGGAAATTAGATGTTTGATAAGCCTCTGATCTGGTATCGCGCAACTCATGCTTGGATCCGCTCCATCTGAAGTCGATTGTTGAAGCAGCGCTTGACGTTTTTTGCAGTTGCTCCGTGTGGCATGAAAGTATACGGTGCAACTTTCTGTAAGGATTTTTACAGCTAAGCTCCAGGTGAATTTCCAGTGACTCCACCGAGATAATCTTGTTCCCGGTTTTCTTCCACTTCTTGCCGTCTCTGTCGTTTATTACAATCTCTATTATTTTGATGCTTTTTAATTGAGAGCCAGATGTCTCCACTATATTCTTAATGGTATTTAGAGCTTCTGCTGCCGGGCAGCTTAGCTTTGCCTTGCAAATTTTGGTATTTTTGCTTGTAGCATGCAAGAGAGCCTTCTTTTTCGCTTCGATCTTTTCTTTTTCAGCCCTTACGTATTTGTCGAAAAGTCCGAATGTAACAACGATGCTTAGAGGCCCAAACATCAGACTTAGGCTCAGGTCATTAAGGGATTTAATCAGGACATAGCTCACACATGTACACATAGCCATGAAGAACAGTCCGAGAAGCAGAACAGCAATATGCCTGAGTATGTCTCCGGAAGACATTTATTCAGCAGCCTCAAATTCCCTGAGTTCTATTTCTTCGGCATTTTCGCGTGTTCTGATGCTATGCTCTGCACTGATTCCGGAAAGAGCCGGAACTTGAGCCGGGTCCATTTGAAGATAATCGAGAATTCTTGCAGCCGCCGACTTAATTTCCATACTTTCGCTTTCGAGCAAATGCGCGAAAAGTTCGGAGTCGCTGCCATCTATAAAATCCATACGCTTGAACAGAATAGACTCGTCGCCTCCCTCAAATCTGTCCCAGAGCTCTGGCTCCTTAATAAGACAGAGCAGGCTCAGATCGATAATATGAGCTGAGAAATTATCGAGATAGTCGCCGAAATGTTCGGCACTTCGCTCTGGATGTTGGTAGTTGGGGTGTCCGAGTTCTTTGCTTTTCTTTCCTTGTAGCTCGGGTACGTAAAAGGCATCATAATCGACGAGGTAAATTTCGCCGCCGGACACAAGAATATTCCCGTGTTGTAGATCACCATGTGCAATGCCGTTTGCTGCCAATTTTTCCATCATGATTTTGAACTTCAAACGCAGAGCAGTTAGAGCTGATTTATCTTTTAGATGCTTTTCTATGTATAAATCAAGTGTTTCGCCTTTAACCCAATCCATTTTTACTACTGGATACCATTTGCTATTTATACTTATGCCCTCTTCTATATAAGCAAAATCGACCGTATATGGCAGGTCGTCTGAAAGTATGAAGTGACTCACGGCCCGGTAGCGCTCGTGATTGTCTCCGGGAGGATCATTGAAGCAGCGAACCGCCCAGTATTTCGACCCGGACTTGAGTTCATAAACGCTTGCAAACATGCCGCTTGCGACCTTGGGAAGCCCAAGTACGCTCAACTCGGTTTCTGCTGTGCAAAGCTCGGCGTCTTTGAAGTTTTGCCCGGGATTTTGAACGGCTTCAAGAAAGTCCTGCGGTGAGGGCCAGGAGTCTCTGGTCAAAATGGCATCATCAAGGTCTTCATATGCACGGCTTGAAAATGGCGAGCTAAGAAGAGTTGATTGATTTTGGAACTCAGCCAGAATTGTATGCATAAGAAAATTTGCTACTTGAGAAGCTGCAGAATTTGGATCACGTATTTCGCTCTTTTTGCCGCTCCATCTGAATTCCAACAATGTCCACTGCTTGCGTGGCTTGTTTCCAGTGCGCCGCTTTATATTGCAATTGAATTTGCGTTTCCTGAACAGATCGAGCGGAGTCCTTGATGGTAACTCGATACTGACCTCGACATAGATAGGACCGTATGCGGTATTGATGGGCTTCCATATGTCACCATGTCTGTCAAAAACCTGTATCTCGCTTATCTTAATACCGCAGCGAGATTTCTTTATTGATTTCAATGCAGTTTTTATTTTATATGCCGCATCTATATGACCTTCGTTTAGAGTAGCTGCGCCAAGCCTGCACGTCCTTTTCTTTGCTTGTAGTTTTCGTAGCTTTTGTGGGTTAGAAATTCTATGTGCCAGATCGATCGTTCGCCAGAGCAGTAAACACAATACGGCAATAAGCATTGTTACCTGGCCATTTGCCCCTAAAAAACCAGAAAGTATAAAGCCCACGCTGCACGTGATAACAAGTTCTATGGCCAGTAGTATTTTGTACAAGTTATTTGCTTAGCTCATTGACTGGTTTATTCCGCGGATTCCAGCTTGCTATTCCTGCTCGACCGGCTCGAGTTCAATTATTCCTCTTTCATTTGCCAGTTTGTTTTCTATTTTTTCTGCCCGGTCCAGTATCTCTTTGGCTTCCTTGTCCTTTTTCATTTCTTTTAGCAAAATCGCATAATTTCTCAAGCTGGCATCGAGCCTCAGATCTTCAGGACCATAAAGTTTTTCTCTTAGCGCGATTACGTCTTTGTATAATGCCTCAGATTCGTCGTACTTTTTCTCTTCTCTTAAAATTCGTGCCAGGTTTTGCATGCTTGTGGCAATTTCAGCCTCGCTTGCATAAGGGGAGCTTTTTCTTTGCTGCAGGCACTTGCGAAAATATTCTTCTGCTTCACTGCTTTTACCCTCCTGCTTATGAAGCAAAGCCATATCGTTCAAAGTTGCGATCGTTTCAGGATGGGTGTTACCGAGTGCTTTTGTTCTTATAGAATAGATCCTTTGCAAGAGCTCGCTGGCATCTTTATACTGTCCCTGCACCCGGTGAATTTCTTCCAGATTGAAAAGGTAGTTGGCAATCTCTACAGCTTCCGGTCCTGCTGCTTTTTCTGCAATCGCAAGTGCTTCCTTGCTGAGAGCTTCAGCTTCAGGGTATTTGCCTTGATTTGTCATCAGAGCCGACATGCTGTTTAAAGTATCAGCCACTGCTATGCTTTTTTCGCCGTAAAGCTTTTTGCGAATTTCCAGGGCTTCTTTATAGAGGAGCTCGGCTGCTGCGAAATCTCCTTCTTCCCGCAGGCACATCGCCAGATTCATAAGTGCGACTGCCGAATTCTTGTCTACCTTGCCGTATGCTTTTTGCATTATAGAAAGCGACCTTCTAAGCAGAGGCTCGGCGCTTTCAAAGCGCCCTTCTTCTCTGAGAAGTCTTGCCAGGTTATTTAAAGAAACGGCCACTTCCGGGTGATTTTCGCCATATGCTTTTTCTCTGATTTTCAAAGCGCTTTCATAGAGTTTTTCGGCTTCTTTATATTTGTCTTGAGCTCTTAAAACCACAGCGAGATTATTTTGGGCAACGGACACTTCAGGGTTGGTGGCACCCGGAGCTTTTTCTGTAATTGCAAGAACTCGTCTTAGCATTGCTTCTGCATCTTTGTATTTGTTGGTTAATCTGTAGATTGCTGCCATATTGTTGAGGCAGGCCGCAACTGGCATGCTCTCCGGTCCTTTCAACTCCTCGGCGTTTTTCAAAGTCTCTTTGTATATGTCTATAGCCTGATCAAAGCGCCGCTCTTTCTTGTAAAGAGAAGCCAGATTATTGAGGCTTGCGTTTATAGACTGCAGATCGGGTTTTGAAGCAGCTTTTTTCAGCTTGAGGCATTTTTTGTAGAGTTCTTCTGCTTCTTTATCCTTGCCTAAAGAATCGAATACAAGAGCCAGGTTATTCAAACTTCTTGAAATGCGTTCGTCGCCCTCAGGGAAGGAGCGGGCAAGCTTCTCAGCCTCCAGAAAGTACTTTTCAGCCTCTGCGTAGTTGCCTTTCCAGAAGGCTTTGTTTCCCAGGTCATCCAGCTTTGCCCAGCTGGGGGCAGGCTCTTTATCGCTAGCTCCGGCACCTGCAATACTTACTGCTGCTAGCAGGCTGAGCGCGATCGAGAGTTTCTTAAACAGCTTTTTCATCCTATGATTTTACTTTGCTTTTGATTAAAAAGCGATTTGCCACGGGTAATAGCCTAAGCTATAGCCATAGCCCGAGCTAATGCTCAGGCTAATGCTCAGGCTAATGCTCAGGCTAATGCTAATGCCCAAGCTATTTGCACAGCAGGCAGATAAAAGGCTATTATGACCTTGGTCATATTTACATTTTGACCTGGAAGAGCATAGGATAGACTCATTATCCGGTTGTGGCATAAGTTTGAGTCTTGACCTTTTCTTACTTGATTTTCTTAGTATGACAGTGTCAGTTCCGGAGTAATAAATTGAATCAGGAAGACGCAAATCAGGATGAAAGCCGTAAAGCTGCCGTTGCTGCCGAATTGCTAAATCTGAGCAAGTCTTATTCAAAAGGCAAGATCAAAGCTCTCGATTCTGTGAACTTGAGCATTAACGAAGGCGAAATCTTCGGACTGATCGGACCAAACGGAGCTGGCAAAACGACTGTGATTGGCTGTTTGCTCGGGCTTTTGCGTCCTGACTCAGGAACTGTTTTAATAAAAGGCAAGTCGCCCGAATATTACTCGGTTCATAAAATCCTCGGATACATGCCAGAGCGACCTGATTTCGAGCACTGGATGACAGGCAGGCAGTTTCTTGAATATCATCATGAGCTTGCAAGAAAAAATGCAAAAGCAAGAAAAGACGATGTAAACGAAGCACTGAAATTTGTCGAGCTTGCAGCCAGTGCCAGAGACCGACGATTAAAAACCTATTCTCGCGGAATGCTCCAGCGTTTGAATCTTGCCCAGCTGATAATCGGTGAGGCGCAGATTCTGCTGATGGACGAGCCGACCCTGGGTCTTGATCCTACAGGTGTGGCAGTCGTTCGAAAGTTCATTGACAGAGCCAGGCAAAACAATGTGACTGCGATAATAAACTCTCACCAGCTTGATGAAGTTGAAAGACTCTGCGACCGGGTGGCTTTTATAAAAAACGGCAAAATTGCTGCAATAGAAAAACTGAAAGCAGAGGACTTCGCTGATTATCTAATCTCTGTGCGCTTCAGTGGCTCCGGCAAAAAAGCGGAATCGGAAAGCGAGCTTTCCGAAATAGCGCTCAACTCCAGGTCTTTTTTGCATGAAAAGAACGGGCGCAGTGCAAAATTCGTGGTGAAAAATGGAGAAGGCGCTGCTTTGCTCATTAAAGATCTGGTGCTTGCAGGCTTCTTGGTAGAGGAGGCGGTGACAGAAAGAAGCAGGCTCGAACAGCTCTTTCTTTCAAATTCGAACAATACAACAGAATTGATTTCGTCGCTGGAGAATTGATTTCGAAGCATGGATTTTGCGCTGGGATTGTTGCTGGAAAACTCATTAGCAGGAGAACTGATCATATAAATGTGGATTAACAAAGCTATCTTCAAATTCACTGTTATGTCTGCCTGTCTCGATCCCATGAAACTGGCGTATGTAGCCTTGCTCGGTTTTGTCGTTCCTGTCGGAATGAAGCTTGCGGCGTTATATCACGGCTCCGCTGATTCTCAGACATTTGAAATGCTCACAGGGAAAGTCGGCGTTTCATTTATTTTGATGGTTCTTTGCCTCGGGCTTGCAGGCAACAGCACAACTCAATCAGGGCGCGGCGGTGAATATCTGCCCCTGCTTTTTTCAAGACCTGTGAGCCGCTCAGAGTATGTGTTTACCAAATGGGTGACTATAACTGCAATTGGCGGAGCGCTTGCTGCTCTGCAAAACCTGCTGGTGATTTTATGTGGAATCCCCTTTGGAGAAACAACTTCTGCTGCCGGAATCGTCAGTATGCTGATCGAGCGTTTTCTTGATGCCGGAATTCTTGCAGCCGGTATGCTCTGGACCATGCTCAACAAGCATCCTGCTTTTCAAATTGTGGCAATCGTTGCCTTTTACGTCTGGATGCTTGGTCAAACTGTACCCCCTGTGAGTGTTGCCGGTCCTCAAGCTTCCGGCATTGACCAGCTTGCAATCGAGTGTACAAAAATTCTGCTTGATTGCTCAGCTTCGCTAGGTGATCTGGTTCTGCCTGGTATAAATGTATACGACCTGATCAATTCACATACGCTTGCGGTTCTGCCGGTGGTCGGATATTTTTCGACTCTGCTGCTATATCTTACCGGCGCAATTGTTGCTACCAACAGGCGGGAGTTTTTCTATGGAACAAACTAAAGACTTTCGCCTTACAAGCACCCCAGCAATACTATTGATTGCATGTGCTACGCTTTTGCTTTTAAGAGCCGGACTGTTTCTGAAGGAATTTATGAGTCCGCCTCAAAACAAAGCAGGCGTTGCCTGGCTGAATTTTGATGTACTTGAGAGTACTAGTACGGAAACTTCTCCCGAGAAATCTGGGGCAGGAAATTCAGTTGCTAGATCCGCTGCCGAGAAATCCGGGCAAGCGGATCTAGCAGCGGTTACTGCTGGCGGCAAGTTGAGGCTTTATGAATTTTATGCCGATTGGTGTACACCATGTCAGAGGCTCGAGCGTGATGTGATGACAAACCAGGAAATTCGCCAGTTGATTGAGACGAACTTTCAGCCTCTAAGAGTTACGGACCGCCAGCGAGAAGATGGCAGGAACGAGCAGGCTGTGACTGATTTGCAGAAAAGATACAGAGTATTTGCCTTCCCCACGCTGGTTTGCGTAGGGAAGGACGGAGAAGCTGTTGGAACGCTTGTGGGGAATTCATCTTCGCTTGCCGTTTACCGATTTTTGACAAGAGTCATGAATGACTCTCAAACAGATCCGGGCAAGCGAAGATATTTGTTGAAAACGCTGCGTTCGCGCATTCGTCTTTCAAGCTGAGACTTCTGAGAATAGCTGCCTTCTTGTGCTGCTTAGCTGCCTTCAGCTTTTTTCTCGTTTGAATTTTTTTTGCTCTGAGCAGATTCTTTGTTTTCAGCAGTTGCTTGCGGCGGCACAGGATCTTTAGGATTGCTTCCCTCCAGCTCAAATCCTGCTGCGATCCAGTCTTTAAGCCCTTCGCGATAGATGCTTACATTCTTATAGCCGATTGCGGCAAGCGAATCTGCAACGCGATCTGAGGCATGGCATTTTGTGTTCATGCAATAAACCACGATCTCAGCTTCCTTATTTGGCAGCAATTTTGAAACGTTTGTTTCATTCGATGTGTCTGCCAGATTTAGTGAGCCTTTGATGCGCGAGCGATCAAAAAATTTGGGTTCGAGGGCGTTCACCAATGTTACTTTGCTCAGCTTTTCTTTCAAGTCTGCTCGGCTGATTTTAGGGAGCTTTGACTCGGCCTGAGAGATGGTTTTGCCTGACTTGCATTCCGATTTGTCGCTGCATTCTGTTTTTGCTTCTGTTTTGCATTCGGTTTTTTTGTCAGAGCATTCAGACTTTTTTGCATCCTCGGCAAATGTCGCCGGGCAGGCTGTTGAAACAAGAGCCATTAGCACAAGCATATTTGCCATTGACGGTTTCTTCATAGGTAATCTCCTTCGACTTTAAAATGAGCTACGGTTGATCCTTTGAATTTTTTTGAATTTTTTTGAATTTTGAAATTTCTGAATCGCCTGGTGATTCACCTGGCGATTCACCTGGCAGCCAAGAGTAATACGCATAAGTCCAGAAATCCTTAAATCTCAATCTTTTGTGAACAGTTAGCTGATCTTTGTATCTCTTTGCTGAGTAGAGTCTTCAAAGACAAGGAATCGGTAATACAATTAGCTTGCTTCACTCGGGGTTTTAAAAATGAGTTTGAAAGAAGAAATTTCCGCTGATCTCAAAGATGCAATGAAAGCACGTGAGCAGCTTAGAATCGATACCTTGCGTTCGGCTCTTTCTGCCTTTACTTACAAGCGCACTGAAAGCGGCAAAGATGAGCTGAGCCGCGAAGAAGAACTTGCCGTATTGCAAAAACTGGTAAAGCAGCGAAATGATTCGATTGCTGAATATACTAAGGCCGGGCGCAATGACCTTGCCGAGAAAGAACTCAGTGAACGTGAGTTTCTGTCTAAGTATCTGCCAGCGCAAAAGTCCGGAGAAGAAATACGGAAAATTGTCCAGGAAATTATTGCCGGGATTCCGGCAGACGGTCGCAATCAAGGTGCGGTGATGAAAGCGGTTATGCCGCAACTCAAAGGACTCGCTGACGGCAATCTGGTCAAGCAAATTGTCGGTGAAGAACTGTCAAGGAAGAACTGAACTGAGAATCATCGCTCAATAAGATTCTGCGATCTTGGTAAGAGTTGTTGAATTTAATAAGAGTAAGATATCTGAGCTAAGAGTAAGATATCTGAAACCAATATCAACGGCCGAGGTAAAAAGGCAGCCTGCTGTCACCGTCCGTTCTCAAAACATTTGTGTTTACGAGTCTGTTTGGAACCAGATCGCTTGCCACTTTTGCAGCCAGCCCCAGACCGATAAGGACCAGACCCACTTTTCCTGCTCCTGTAAGATAAGGTCCTGAAAGGGCGCTTGTTCCTACACCAAACATGCTTCGGCTGATTCCGCCTGCAAGCAGGGCCGAGTCTCCAAAAGTTGAAAGCCCTGCAGACAAGAGATCTCGATTATTTGTCGCTTGCCGGATCTTGGTCCAGTCTTCAATTAATCCCAGACCTCCGTACGCCGCAAGCCCGGCGGAGAGCCCTCTACCCAGACCGCCAAGGTCGCTTATAGATCTGGCTCCTAAGTAGGCTGCCGCTGCTGTGCCGCCGCCTGTAAGTAAAGGTCTTCTTTCGAGCAGATCGAGATAGCTTGTGGTCAGGTTTGGACTGAGCTGGTACTGATACTCAAATTTGAACTTATTAGATTGAGTGTTGGAAAGAAAGGAATGCAGATCTGTTGAAGGCACAAAATAGGCTTGCATTTTGGGCGGCTCGTTTCTGTAAACACTGACGCCTACAACGTTTCCATCTGAGTTCACCGCGGGACCACCCGAGTTTCCCTTTTTTATCTGAATCTCTGCATTAAGAAGCTCATTTTTAAGAAAAAGCTCTTTGTCCTCTGGCGTTTCTTTCAGTTTTGAAAGAGCCAGTAGCTGATCTTGCGAGAGCCTTGCAAAATTTGAGGTCCGGCCAAGGAATGATCCCGGTGAAATGACAGTTTCAGGCATACCGTCCGGATGCCCGAACGCACTGATTCGTGGGTCTTTGTTTAAGGTGCTTTCGTTTGCAAGCTTCAGGGGCTTCAAGAAATCAGGCGCTTTTCCTTCGATCTGGAGCACTGCCAGATCTTTGATATCATCCGCGTTTATTACTCTGGCCCTGTATTTGAGACCATCGTCTGCGCGCACGAAAATTTCTGGTTGGTCCACTATGACATGGAAATTCGTAATAATCTGTCCTGGTTTGCCGACAGCAAATCCTGAGCCCACACTTTTTCCAGCTTCGATTCTGACTACGCTGGGGCGAATATCGTCGTAAAGGCGGGTGCTGAGGTTGTCGCCGACTTTCCTCAAGTTTGTCGGCTCACCGTTTACCGGCAATATATTAATGCTGTTTTCGCCGTTTTCAGGCATGGCTCACGTTTTTAGACATAGGTCACGTTCTCAGGCTCACTTGCTGGCCCAATAGCTGAGCCCCTGGCATTATTTGCTTAGCTCTCTTTATTGGAGCGACTTTGGCTCTTGACCTGAGTGTATTCGATTTAAGCCAATTCTGGACCTCAATCCACGTATTTTCCGCCTTAACGCTAGCCGAATTTATGAGCCAGGGCTTGAACAGAGGGGCTTCGCTTCGTCCGGCTTCACCGCCCACTCGCCCGACTTCGGCCCCGCCGCCGCTCGCCGGCTCGAGACCCTTCCGCGGTCGCCCGACTTCGGCCCCGCCGCCGCTCGCCGGCTTCAGGCTGCCCACCCCCTTGTCCCGGCGTCCATACCGGCGATAAGAACTTCGCTCTAGTATTGAATCGTCCCGAAATCCCTGGAGAGCTTGCGGTTTGTCCCATCGGCTGCCAAATTTATGCCAAAACTTTGCCCGGACTTTGCCAAGCAGAGTGAGTAATCTGAAATGCATAAGGAGCGCGGCTGAAAGCTCCGGCGGGTGAAAAAATTTCGGGTTCGGGTGGGCTAAAGATTATGAATACATTTGCTACTAGATCACAGAGCTGCTTTGTTGACGGCACGGCGAGCCGGCGCATTACAAGGGAAGAGCGAATCACTCTTCGCAATATAAGCATTGCAAAGAAAAGTCTTCCTGAAAAACTGGCTGCTTCATTTCACAGATCAATAAGCAGCTTGAAAGCCGCGTTAATTGGACCACTTAAGAAATCGGGTCCCCAGAACAGCATGTGCAAGTTCTATGGGCATGTGATACAGGGAGCCTGGAACGGCTATTTGCCCAAATGCGCAGACTGCGGTTGCGAAATCAGCTCGCCCGATCAACTGCGCAAAGCTTCGCCAAAACACTAAGTTCTAAAAGTTTTCTCGCTGACTATACCCCGAACCCAGAAAATGTCAGCGGGCTGGTTAAGAGGGACACCGCGCTCGGGCGGTTTCCCTCTTTGGGCTTTTGAACTTCACGATTACTTCAGTGCCGCGCTCACGGCGCTATCAATCTGCGGATACTGGAACTTGAAGCCGGCGTTTAACAGCTTTTTTGGTTTAACCCGGGCGCCGGAAAGAAGCATCTCTTCTGCCATCTGGCCGAAAAGTAATTTCGCTCCGAAAGACGGAACCGGAAATATGGTCGGTCTGTGAAGCTCGTGTCCCAGTGTATCGGTGAATTCCTTGTTTGTCACCGCATTCGGGGCCACTGCATTCACCGGACCACTGATCTCGCTGTTGCTGATCAAGAACTGGATAAGCTCCACCAGATCAGGCAGTGCGATAAAACTCATATATTGTTTTCCGCTTCCCAGTATGCCACCGGCTCCCAGCAGGAACGGAGGAAGCATTTTTTCAAGGGCTCCGCCGTGCTTGTCCAGCACCAAGCCAATTCGCAGGTTAACTACCCGTGTTTTGTCTTTGCAGACGCTGGTCGCCGCTTCCCATGACTGGCAGAGCTCAGCCAGGAATCCTGAACCCGGTTTGCTTGTTTCATCTACAATTTCTTCACCACGGTCTCCATAAAATCCGATCGCGGATGCCTGAATGAAAACAGCCGGAGGTTTATCCATGCTCGCAATCGTCTCTGCAAGCAGTTTTGTGCTCTTGAGTCTGCTTTCTATGATCTTTTTTCTGGCTTCTTCAGTCCAGCGCTGAGCTACTGATTCTCCGCAGAGGTTAACCAGGGCGTCGCAACCCACAAGTGCCGATGCGTCGAGTTCGCCGGCCTTCGGGCTCCAGTAGAGTTCGCCATTTGTTTGCTTGGGCTGCTGTCTGAGCTCGGGCTGCTGTCTGACCAGTTTGGCGACTTGATGTCCGTTTGCAGTCAACGAGCTGACCAGAGCCGAGCCAATTAATCCTGAAGAACCTGCAATTGCTACCTTCATGCGCATGTCCCGCTAATGTAAAAGACCCGATTAACTACCACCGACCACTCAATAGCCATTATGATACTAACTCTACTGTGAACCCCGTGTGAACACCAGATTCAGCTCTTACCAGTCAAGAAAAAGTCAGGAGGATATACTAGATACAATTTTCGAAATCGGCCTAAGATATCTGGACAAAAATCTTAGCGCCGGCGGATCAGAAGGAGTGCAGTATGTCCCACCCGCACGATTTAGCTGATTTAGGGTTCAGGGTGCTCGCTTGTGTTGGCTGGGCTCTACTGGGTGTCCTGGTCTTTTACTTTGGATCTGTACTTTTTGACAAGCTGGACCCGATTGATTACCGTGCTGAAATTGAGAAAGGCAATCTGGCAGCGGCTGTCAAGTTGGCGGCTGCCATGCTAGCCATAGCAGCCATTGTCGTAGCAGCGATAATCACCTGATTGAGGTCTGGTCGGAACCGGCCTGTGCCTGGGCTCCTCAGGTAGTCGCTTCAGCTTGCCTACGAGCTCAAATCCTTGCAACTCATAGACTTTCGACAAGTTACAAGTCTCGGCGCAGGCGGCCTATAAGGGTTACATGCCGCCTGCCACTGGGTATTAAGTGCTAGGCTTGTCCTTCTGATGAGTGCATTCATGAACAGGAGCCTCTCATTAACTCTAACGGTGCTGCAGTTGGCCTTCCTTTTTTTCGGGCAGCTGCCTTGTTCTGGAGCTGACCTTGCTCAGGCAGAGGTGGATAAAACTGCTCATGCGGATAAAACCACTGCTCATGCGGATAAGATTGCTCAGTTCGGGATTGTTTCGTATAACAAAGGCGACTACCAGACTGCGATTCGCTATCTTCTGGCAAGGGCAAAGATGCGCCCGGAAGACGCCAATGTTTATTACTATCTTGGAAACAGTTATTTGCAAACCAAGCAGATTGATCAGGCTGCTCATATGTTCAGTGCCAGTGTCAGAGTGTCTCCGGCAAGCCAGGCAGGCAAATTTTCACTTTCGGCTCTTGAAACTCTTTCTTCAATGCCCAAGCAGGTTGAAGTACCAAAAGAAGAAGGACCTGATCCTGCTCAGGCGGCTGCAAACAAAGACTCGCTCATGTCGGAAAAGGCGCTTGATCAGGCGTTCAATGAAGCTGTTGCCAAAATTAAAGGCATGAGACAAACTTTTAAAGCAAAAGTAGATCACCAGTGGCTGCATATGCAGGAAGAGATGCAGTCTTTGAATCAGCGAAGTAACACATACGCTGCCGATCTTGAAAAATTGCAGCGTGAGGCTGAAGCTAAAGTTCAGGATCTGCAAACAAAGGAGCTGCGTGCTGAAAATCGTCTGATGGCGCCGGATAAGATTGATGTTCGTGCTATTCCTCAATTGCCTGCAGAGAAGATAGACGATACCAAAACAGCGCTCGGATCGCTGCTCGATTATTTTAAACCTGAAAAACCCTTTGACCCTTTTGCAACAGATATTACACCCGATCTTAGTTCAAAGTTCCTGACGGTAAAGGATGTTTTTGGTGAGCTCCCAACCTACTTGCCGTCGGCCAGGCGTCTGGCGAAGCAGGTTTTCAAACAATTAAAGAGCGGAATTGAAAGCAAGCAGGATATGCTCGACCAGCAACTTTTTCATCTGAAATCAAATCTTATTCATGATGTAGTGAGCATCAAAATAAATTACGGAAACACCGGCAGCCGCAAAGTACAGGCTGTAAATATAGCCAGCTTTATCACTGGAGCAAAGCTTCCTCGAAGCAATCAGGAGCAACTAAGCCCGATGGAACAGGAGATTCATCAGGCAGTCGATCGCTCAAAAAAACGCATCAAAGAGCTTGAAGATACTTATTATCATGAAGTGGACGTTTTGATTGCCGGATCAAAAGAAAAACTAGGTGGCATGGTTGCACAAAGCGGACAGATGAATGCACAGCTTCAAAAGCCCAGTGGCAACATACAGCTTGTTCCGCAGGGAACCGATATGTACACGCGCAACTATGTCAACTTTGCCGACCGATCAGAAACAGTGACCGGCAAACTCAAAAGTAAGGTGCCTGCAGAAAAGGCGGTGCCGCTGCATGCAGAAGCGAAAAAACTTCCTCAAAAATCCGGAGAAAAAGGAGGCAGGTAATGGCGCAGTCTTCTGCCCGTTTCAGTCATGTTTTTCTGTTTCTGTTTGTATTTTTCGGACCTCTGTCTTTTATACTCCATTTGGATCTGGCGTTGCCTTCCGGTGCCGAGTCGCAAAAGTCCAGTAATGAAAAGCCCTCATCGTTGACTTTATATGGTCATGTTGATGAACTGTCATATTTATGTTCGTCTACAGGTCTGAAACTATCATCAGGCAAATTTCCGGCTACTGTAGAAAAGATAAGTCTGGGTAGTGCGGCTGCATATTCAGGTCTGAGAAATGGAGACCATGTGCTTTCAGCAAGCTATGACGACAATCAGGTTATTCTCGACATTGAAAGAAAAGGGCGCAAGTACCAGGCAAAAATAGCTACCAATGTCAAAGGTTTGAGGCAGGAATTCGAACATCGCAAAATCAAGTTTTCATTTGGTGATTCTGCGTTTGATAAAGAACTGAAACAACTGCGCGATGTCAAAGTAATTATCTTGCTTGATCGCTCACAATCGATGGCTGATGCACATGCCGGAGTCCCTGGTGATATCAGCAAATGGATGTGGTGTAAAGAGCAAATAGACAATGTTTATCTGGCCACGGACAGGGTCCTTGAAGGCGGTTTCGATATTCATCTATTCAGCAACCGAGTTGAAACCCGGACTGGAGTAACATTATTCGATCTGCGCCAGGTTTTCGACAGCGCCCGCCCCTCGGGAGAGCACAAAGATATGGGCAATCCACTGAGGCAGGTCTTGAACGAGTATTTTTCAAGACGCACAGAGAAAAGCAAACCGTGTATTGTGCTTGTAATTACCGATGGCATTGAAAATCAGGGACCGCCCCTGCAGGAGGTATTAATTCAAGCCTCCAAACAAATGAAAAGACAGGGTGAGGTTGTGGTCAGCTTTTTACAGGTTGGAGACTCTATAAGGGCTGAAGAGCTCTTTGATGATCTTGATCGAAATCTTGTAGCAAAAGGTGCCAGATACCATATGGTAAATTTCAAGCCATTTGCTGAATTAAGGAACAGGGGCGTGCTTTATGAACTGTTGAACAGCCTGAAGGATATCAGACAGGACCATCAAGCAGAAAAAAAGTCTGCTGAAAAATAATTGCCTGTCGGCTCTCTCAAAAAGGGGCTAGGATCTCAAGTGTATGGGTACATAGAACTCGACTGCTAGAACTCGAGAGATACGAAAGGCTATAAAATGGAAAGCGACGGGGTCAGCATCTGGCTCCATAAGCAGCTTAAACCTTATTCAAAGAACCTGGAAAAGGTCCCTCCGGAGTCGTTTGCCTGGATTTCGCTGCTTCTATCCGGGTCTGCGGGTACGCTGCTCTATTTTACCGGAACCCAACAAGAATGGGCGTTAGCGGCACTTCTTGCGGCGCTGGCATTGCTGTTGCTTGTTTTACGGCTTGTGAGCGATTCATTTGTGGAAATGCTCTGTGAAAACAGTGAGGGTGAGAGCCAGAGCCCTCACCAGCCAAATTTGCTGCTGATAAGACTTTGCTCTCGTCTTGCTGATATTTCAATGCTTCTTGGTTTTGCTTTCTGGGATTCGCTGAGAATTCATCTGGTGTTGTGCGGAATCATTTCAATGCTGCTGGTAAGTTATGTAGGTGAAGTGGCAAGATCTATGGGTGCAGACGACAGCGGCGGCGGGCTGCTTTGCAAGAATAACCGTATCATTTTGCTCGTATTCTTTTGTGTGGTTTATCTATTAAAGCCTAACGCACGTATTGTCGATTTCACTGTGTTCGAAGTGATGTTTGCAATGTTTATACCGATGGCTTCCATAACTCTCTTACAGAGAATGGATTCGGCAATCAGGCAGATCAGGCGCAAATGAACCCGGAATTTTAAGAAGATTTTTGAGAGGGCAGTTTACGCAGATAGCTAGCCAGCCTCTTTTCATAAAGACTTTCATCCTTTTGGTTCAGGCAGTGATCTGAGTTAGGAAGCTCCAGAAAGTCCTTGGGAGATCTGGCATTTGCAAAATTAATTTCTGCTTCCGTAAATGGAATCACCTGATCATGCCTGCCATGAATCAAAAGCAATGGAACCTGATTTTTTGCCAGCACCGCAGCACTGTTGAGTGCCGGTATGGGTGTCATGCATTCTGGATAGATTTTGAAAAACTCAATTTTCTTTCTTGCAACACTCAATAAAGAAGAGAAGCTGGATTCGACTATTAATCCGGCGGCTTCGTTTGAATTTGCAAGAAGCTGGCAGGCTACACTGCCACCGAAAGACTGACCATAAATGATGATTCGGCTCTCAGGAATAGCCCTTACTTTTCGCAAATAATCGTAAGCCGATTCGGCATCACTTAAGCAGCTCGAAACATTCGGCTTGCCGCTGCTTTTACCGAAGCCCTCGTAATCAAAAATGAACACCGAAAGTCCGGCTTTCAAAAAACGAGTGATTGCCAGGCTGTTTTGACCCAGGCTACTGCCGTTACCGTGGTTGAATAGCAAAACTCTGGCCCCTGGATCTGCAGATTTGAAAAAACAGGCATGTAAACGAGAACCGTTCTTCTCATTTGCAAAATAGAGGTTCTCAGCCTTGATTCCATTCAGCGACTCCAGGCTTATATCTGCTGAGGCAGGAGGCGGACAGAGGATGAGGGACGGGATGCACGTTGTTAGAACAGGAGGAGAGAAGAAAAGAAATGTACCTGCAATGACTATTGCAAGTGCAATAAAAAAACTGCGAAGCAATAAAAGAAGCAGTTTCTTGATTGCACTCATGTTGCCTCCCACTCATAAGAACGCATCGTTGATCATATTCGTAAGATTCCGGCTCCGGGATGGGATGGAACAGTTAATCAACTGTTCGTATGGAGTTCAAAAAGTTCTTGACGCCGGCCACATAGGCCTCTGCATCCGGTGCTTTCCAGTTGTGAGTCGATTTCGGCAAACTCAGCAATGCCTTTGATTCGGAAGCAGCCTTGAAATTCTCCTCCGCTTCAGAATATGGAATGACCTCATCTTTTTGACCATGCACTATCAAAAGCGGTGCATGCTTCCGGCGCAAAGTCGCGATGTTATTGAAGGCGGGGATCGGTTGCAAAAAGTCTGGATAGATCCTGAAAAAAGCGACCTTCCTTTTTGCTATCTGCAGCAGCGACGTGAAGGTCGAGTCCAGGATCAAAGCGCCCACTTCATTAGCTGATGCAATTTCACAGGCCGGACCGCCACCGATAGATTCTCCATAAATGATGATTCTTCCGCTTTCGATTTTGCGGTCTTTGCTCAGATAGTCAAATGCCGACTGAGCATCCTCAACTAAACCTCTGAGATCCTTTCTACCCTCGCTCTTGCCGTAAGCCCTGTAGTCGAAAAGAAAAACAGAAGCGCCGGCATCCATTAACCATTTTGCAAGCATCAATCGGTGGCCTATGTTGCCTGCGTTACCGTGGCAGAAAAGTATTACCGGTGCATCATTTTGTTTTGATTGAAATAACCAGGAGTGAAGTTTGTCGCCTGCCGGATTCTTGAAATAGATTTCTTCTCTTTTGATGTTGTTGACAGAGTCGCAGCTGTATTCCTGCCCTGGGGGAAGCGGGAATAGAATGAAGCTACCTTGATTTGCAGTCAGCACCGGAGGGCAAAAGCAAACGACTGTACAAAGACCGACCAGAATCAGAGCAATAAGCGCAGCCTTAGCAAGCATAGCTAAAATGCGTTCTACTTTTTTTAGACCTTCTTGCATAACACCATAATTGCATACTTGGGCGATAAAAAGGTGGCAAGCTGCGGCAAATGAATAAAAAGGCTGGAAACTCTTGCGGCACTTGCATGAAACAATCTTGAAACAACTTCGCGACATATCTGAAACAGCCCGGAGCTAATCTGAATACAGAACTTCAAATTCAGAAAGAAAAGTGAAAAATTTGAAGCTGTCGTTTTGATTGGACATGAAGGGAGAAAAACATGTTTGGCACTACTAATAAAATTTTGAGAGCCTTTGCATTGAGCACTATTTGTGCCGGTTTCACTTTTGCATCACTGCCTGCCGATGCAGGCCAGCTGACAGACCTACAAAGTGCGGTACAGAGGCTTAGTGCTCTGGAAAAGGAAAATGCAATGCTGAAAGCGCAACTGGAAGGTCGTGGCGACGGAGCAAGCACAGTTAAGACCGCCGTAAAGACCGCCGTAAAGAACAAGCAGAACAAATTTGACGATCTGGAATCCGATCTCCCAACCACGCTCTTTATCAATGATCTTGCAGCCATGCATGTGTTCGACGGTATGGGCAACGAGTTCAAACCATATCAGGCCATAAGCAGGGCAGAATATGTCGCATGGCTTGTGAGGGCACACAATGCGCTGGAACCCAATCAAGCGAAGAAAATCCGCTTTGCTCCTCAATTGCCTCAGCAGTTTGTGGATCTACCGCCTACGAATCCCTATTATAAGTATGTGCAGGCTCTTGCAAACAGTGGTTATTCCGTTGGTTATGAGGACCATAGTTTTCGCCCCAACCAGGCAATCACCAGGGAAGAAATGATCGGTATGAAAGTGGGTGTCGATATGGGCAAGTCAATAAGTCCCGATCGCTATATGATGAGCTATATTTGGAAGTTCAGCGACTATAAAGAAGTCGACAACAAATTTACCGGTTATCTTTATCAGGATTATTACGTCAATAATCCGCCTTACGGTACTAACATTCAGCGTGCATTCGGTAAAATTGGAAGCTTCAAACCCAAGGCTCCGGTATTGCGTAACGAAGCAGCAGCTACGCTCTGGGCTTTTGGACAGAATGCCAACATTTTCAAAACAACAGCGGGTCACGCACGCCAGCGGACCGGTTCATAGAAATTGAAATTCGGCAGGCTCTTTAGTTGGAGCCCTCAAAGAAATCAGCTTTGATCGGCATGAAGAATTATGCAGCGCATCGATTCTTCATGCTAGCTGTTTTTGGACAGGTTGCTGATGATTTCCTGTTCCCGCTGTGCTTCAGTTGTCTTGGATTGCTTCTGGAAAATTGAAAGCAAGCCCTTATGAGCTTCTATCGAAGTCGGATAAAGCTCGGTTGCCTTTTTGAAATTGAACTCGGCATCGTCAATTTTGTTCATGGCCATGTATGTATCAGCCATGAGAAGATACCCGCCTACGCAATATTGATTTACTTCAAGTGCCTTCTGGGCTGCTTGCAAAGCATCAGTCAGCTTCTTGTCCGCTAAATTGATTTTTCCAAGCTCTACCAAAACATCAAAATCTTTTGGATTGGCTTCACTTGCTTTTTTCAGTGCATCAACTGCGCTGGTTCTTTCCCCGTCTTTCAGCATTGCTTTGGCTAGAAGCAGATAGGCTGAAGCAGTGCTTTCGCTGTCATCTTTGCTGTCTGCTATTGTTTTGTTGATAAGTTCACGGGCTTCTTTGTTTCTGTCCTGGGCAAGCCAGGCACTGGCCAGTACAAGCGGACAATTTTCTTTCAACTCTTGCTCATTGAATTTTTTTACCAGTTCAACAAGAATCTCTTTTTTGCCAAGCTTTAAAATGGTATCTGTATAGTCTCCCAGACTATTTAATTGATTCTGATGATTAAGCGCATTGAAACTGTCTTGCAATTCTTTAAGCGATTCTGCATTGCGGTCTCGTAAAGCCTTGCCTTCAGAACACATGAGCTGGTCGAGTTTTTTCTGCTCGCCGTCTTTATCCTGCAGCACGACTGCTTCCAGTGTAACAACAGCTTCTCTGTATCTGCCTTCGGTGAACAAAACAGATCCAAGAGATCGCATTATGTCAAACTGATTCACTGAACTCTGCATGCCCGTGCTTGCACCAAGCTGTTGCAGAGCAAGCCCTGTGGTAAATGCCGTTTCCGCCTGCATGTAATCGTTGTTGCTTGCATAGCAAAATCCCAGAGCTACCAGATCATCAACCGAAGCCGGATTTATATTCAGTGCTCTAATATATGACTTGGCGGCAGCCGCATAATTCTTCTTCTCGAGTTCGATTTTTGCCACTTCCCGGTGCGGTCTTGGATCTTTTTGATCTAAATTGGCAGCTTCTTTTAACTCTTCGAGTGCTTCGTCAATCTTCCCGTTTTGTTTGTAGGCGTCTGCAAGTTGAAGTCGCAGCACTGAAACTTTAGGCTGAAGTTCGACTGCGCGTTTGAACTCTGTAACCAGTTCGTCTTTCTTTCCTTCCTTCTTGAGTAATGCCACCAGTTTCTGATGAGCCACCGTATTGGAAGGAGCTACTTTAAGAGCTTCCTGCAGACTTGCAATCGCGTCAGCCGGATTTTGATCAAGCTCTTGCAGTCCGGATAATTCAATAAGTTCAAAGTCTTTGTCTTTACTGCTCAACTCCACGGCTTGTTGCTGCTCTTTGATAGCCTCATCCAGCTTGCCTTGATGCCGGTAGATGCTTGCCATTGCCCGGTAGAATCTTGGATCATCACTTGTGATCGATACAGCCTTTTTCAGTTGTTCCAAGGCTTCGATCAGCCGCCATTGTTGCTGGTAAATCTGTGCCAGGCGGTAGTAATTTGCGGCTTCGCGCGGAAAGAGTTGTATGGCTTCCTGTGCGGTCGAAACGGCCCCGTCGAAGTCGTTTCTGGCAAGTTTCAAGTCGATGAGAAGCCCTCTTACTTGGGCGAGTTCCGGCTCGGCAGCAAGAGCCTTTTCGTAGGCTCGTTCTGCAAGCTGAGGATTCTTAAGCGACTTGTCCTGGATAAATCCCAAAGTTCTAAAACCCCAGGCAAAATTCGGGCAGAGTCCAACAACCTTTTCGCAGTATTCGGAGGCAAGCGCAGGGTTGCCTTTTTTCAAAGCCACGCAAGCACGGGCAAACTCGAGCAATGCATCGCCTTGATCGCCTCCGTTCAACCCAGCCAGTGCTTTATCAGCATCATCGAGCTTGCCCTGGACTGTAAGAGCAAATGCTTCTACAATCGGTTCGGCGTTTTTGTCTTTTTCACTTGCACCGCTTTCTTTTGCTCTTTTTGCAAGTGCGGCAATTTTCTCTTTGTTGCCTGTGTAAAGATAACAGAAAGCAAGCCAGGCTTCATTTCGTCCGATGGACGACGAGTTCTCTGTCAGAAGCTCGAGTTTCCGGATCGCTGCCTGCCAGTCACCCTTATTAATAAGAGGGCGAACTGCCGGGTCGATTCCGTCGTTGTCATGCAGCTTTGCTTTTTTGGAGTTTGATTTTTTCGACTCCGATTTACTCGAGTCCGGTTTTTTTGAGTTTGAATTTTCCGACCCAGATTTTTTCGAAGCAGAATCGCTTTGTGATTCTTTTTGGGATTTTTCCGATTTTGCCTCTACACTGAAAGGCAACACAGTGTAGACATTGAGTACAGCGAAGCTGCTTGCAAGAACAGCCGCAGAAAATATGCTAGAAGCAAATTTTCTTGAAGTATATTTGCTCGAAGTATATTTGAATGATGGTTTCAATCTCTTTTCCGACTTCTTTATGTTCAACTTTGACATCTTCATTTCAAACTGATCTGTGATTCCGCTACAGTTTCATCGGCTCTATACTAGCAAGTATTGCGGAGCGAAGCCAACAGGCTGCTTGGATCGCCATGCTGGCTCAGCTGCCATTAAAAATCGTCATCGGGTCTCAGTCTCCCTTGACTACGCTCTGGGTTCCAGTGAAAACTGATAGCTGCATTACCTCGTCAATGGCTATGCTTCGCAGTTTGGGACCGTCCAGTATTTTGCTTGCGGCGCTCTTTTTTTCCATCTGACCCATCAAATAGTGGGCACGGTCTATTACCTGGCAGGGCAGTCCGGACATACTTGCAACATGTATTCCGAAAGAGCGGCTTGCACCGCCGGGTACGACTTTGTGCAAAAACTCGATACGTCCGTCGAGTTCAGCTACCTGCACCTGATAATTGGCAACCTGACTTAGATAGTTTGCAAGAGCGTTGAGCTCGTGATAGTGGGTTGCAAATATCGTTCGGGCACGAACTACGTTAGCCAGATACTCCGAAACAGACCAGGCAATCGCCACGCCGTCGTAGGTGCTGGTGCCGCGTCCAACTTCATCAAGCAGAATCAGGGAACGCTGGCTGGCGCAGAGACAACATTGAGTGGTTTCACTCATTTCAACCAGAAATGTAGATTGCCCCTGGCTCAGATCATCAACAGCGCCAATGCGAGTGAAAATTCTGTCTACAAGACCTATACGGGCAAAAGCTGCAGGTACGAAGCTTCCCATCTGAGCCAGAATCACTATTTGAGCAACCTGGCGCAAAAAGCTTGACTTGCCGGCCATGTTAGGGCCGGTAAGAATGATCATCTGTTCCTTTTCGGAATTTCCGTATATGGAAGTGTCGTTTGCTACATAAACACCCATCGGCAATATCTTTTCCAGTACCGGATGGCGTCCTGCCTTTATCTCAAGAGCAAGCGAGTCGTCTATCTGAGGGCGCACGTAACGGTTTTCGCCGGCGCAGGCAGCCAGGCTTGTCAGTGCATCAAGAGTTGCAATTTGTTTTGCCAGATTGCGCAACTCTCGTCCATAAGGCACAAGCCGGTTGCGCAGGTCGACAAAAAGTCTGTATTCGAGATCCGACTGATTTTTTTCGGCGTTGAGAATTTTTGCTTCGTATTCTTTCAGCTCCGGTGTTATGTACCTTTCTGCATTTGTGAGCGTTTGCTTTCTCAGATAATCTTGAGGTACGAGATCTTTGTTTGCATGCGTCACTTCGATGAAGTAACCGAAGTTATTGTTATAAGAAACTTTCAGCGACTTTATCTGAGTGCGTTCAATTTCCTGACGCTGAAAATCTTCAATCCATTGTTTTCCGCCGCCCAAGAGAGAGCGAATCTCATCGAGTTCTGGCGAATAACCGTCAATGAATATGCCGCCTAGTGTTAATTCTCTTGGTGGGTCGGCACAGATCGCGTCGCATATCTGTCCGGTAAGATCTATAAGCTCAGGGGAAATCGAACTCAGTGCTTTCAGATCTTTTGCTTTGCTGTTTTCCAACTCCTGGCTTAGTGTCGGAATCTGACTGAGCGAGTTTGCAATTGCCGCCATGTCTTTGGGGCTAACGGTAGCCGAGGCGAGCCTTACTCCCAGCCTTTCAAGATCAGCCAGTTCTGCAAGAATTGTTTCGAGGCGTTTGCGCCTGCCGCCGTCTTCTAAGAGTTCTTCAACAGCGTCTTGGCGGTCACTGATAGACTCTACGGAAAGAAGCGGCTTCAAAAGCCAGTTTCGCAGAAGCCTTGAGCCCATGGCTGTTTTACACTTATCTATGCATGAAAGCAGGCTGCCCTGAAAACTGCGGTCTCTTGAAGTTTCGGTCAGCTCCAGATTGCGTCTTGAATTCTCGTCAATCACAAGGTGATCGTTGGCATTGTAAGTGCTTATGCCTGTGAATTTAGGCATCAAAGCCGACTGAGTTTTTTCCAGATATTCAAGCACCGCCCCTGCTGCGCCAATCGCAAGCGGCATGTCCTGACAGCCGAAACCTTCGAGGGTACTTACTTCGAAGCATTTCAGTATACGCCGCTTGCTCGGTTCGAGTTGGAAAAACATTGAAGGTCTGCCGCAGGTCCTGTAACGGTCAAGCACTATCTGTGGTGCGTCAACTTCTTCTACGGCTATGCCGTGCTGGGCGCTTCGCACGGTTTTCTTGGCTAGAAGTAGCTCGCTTGGAGAAAGTCTGGCAAGCTCCAGTATCAGTTTTTCTTCGCTAAGTTCCGTTACTAGAAACTCCCCGCAAGAAGCATCCACAGCGGCAAGCCCCCATAAAGTCTCTTTCTTGCCGTTGTTTTCTTTCGTGCTACCTTTCATTATGGCAGCAAGATAATTGTTCTGGCGAGCTGGAAGTAAATTGGATTCAATTACAGTGCCTGGAGTAAGAATTCTGACAATCTGCCTGGACACAGGACCTTTGCCTGCGCCGACCACACCTACTTGCTCGGCCACTGCGACCGAATAACCCTTTGAAATCAGCTTTGAAACATAAGTTTCGTAAGCTTTGACCGGTACTCCGGCCATCGGCATTCTGCCGCCTGGATAGTTGGGCTCGGGTCTGCCGGTTAAAGTGATGTCGAGTTCTCTGGCTCCAACCTGGGCATCTTCATCAAAGAGTTCATAAAAGTCGCCCATGCGAAAAAATAACATCGCTTCCGGATTCTGAGATTTCAGATCCCAGAATTGCTGCATTACTGCTGAAAGTTCAGCAGGTTCCGGTTTCGGTTTTTTGCTCTCTTGAACAGAAGCACCAGTCATTCCAATTACCTCAGAGCTCAATTAAGTTTCTTTCCAAACAAGCGATCATGGACACATAGATAACGCATATGTCTCTGGCACGGCTGTTTTCAGTCCCAATCATATCGCCTGGGAACAAGCAAGCTTGATGAGCATCTGGTAATATGATCAACTGGACTACTCTACTGGATACAGAAAAGATATTCGATGAACAGCAAAAATTTTTTCAATTTATCTGGACGTTGTTTTGCGGCTGCGAGCCTGAGCTGCATTCTGGCTCTCAGTCTGGCTTTATGCAATTCATGCCAGTCAGCACCACCTGCCAAGGCGCCGGCACCCGCAAAACCAAAGTCGGATAAAAGCCCGAAAAGCAACAGCGAACCTGAGAAAAAAGACGATAAAGCCAAAGAGGGCGACAAGAGCAAAGAAGCCGCAGCCAAGCCGGAGGTTCCGATTGAGAACGTCGTGGCCGTAAGCACCGACGACCTTGTAGAGAAGCCGCACGAGTATCTGGGCAAGAATGTGAAGTTCAGCGCACCGTTTTTTGCTTTCAGCAATCTAGCACTTGATTACAAACCTGCTTATAGATCACCCAAAACCCATATCTCAATTCTGGTAACAAGAGAGAAGAAAAAGATTCCACTTTCAGAACTCAAACTTGCCATGATGACTCCAAAAGACGAAAAAGGGCCGGAAACTCAGCTCTTGAGTCAGTTGAAAGAAGGCGATGTAATAGAAGTTACCGGCAAGGTTTTCAGCACTGCTCTTGACGATCCATGGGTAGATATTCTCAGGCTGAAAAAAATAAGCTCGGCGCCGGATGACAAGAAGGCGGATGCTTCAAGCAAAGAAAAGAAAAATGATACAAAGTCCGCTGAGAAAAAAGACGATAAAAGCAGTGCTGGCAAGAGCGAAAGCAACTCCAAATAATAATTGCTAAGCAAATCGGCTTGCCATGAAGCATGACAGGATGGCTTCTTCCGTGGATAATTGCGTCTATCAGGACTGAGAGGTTGTTAAGGAGACAGCGATGTCAGAAAACGGCGAAATTCAAGCGCTCCTATCTTCGTTGAATGGAAAACATGGAATACTCGGTTGTCTATTGATAGGCGGCGACGGTTCTGTGGTGTCGAGTAGCTTGCCTCAAGACATTGATACTTCAACACTGGGTGCTTTAAGTGCTACGCTATTTTCCAATAATGACGTGTCTTTGCAGCGTATGAACCGTGGAGCGCTCAGCCAGATGACCCTGCTTACAGATCAGGGTATACTGCATTTTTGCCAGGTTGACGGTCATTATTTGATTGTTCTTACAGCAAAAGGTCAACGCATCAATCTTGAAGGTTTGATTCGCTCAGTAGAAGAACAGGTCGGTAGTCTGAAGCCGAAGCTGGGTTAAAGCAGATAAATTCTCAAGCTGAGTGCGCTTTTTAATAGTTCTGCCACGGAATTGTGGATAATCAGAAGTATGGGCTTTCGATCTATATTTCTGGCTTATTCAAAGGTCCGATTTTTGTTTCGGCAGTCTACACTCGCCCTGCTGTGGTTTGCCCTGCTGCTTTTGTCGTGGCAGGCCAGCTTTCCGGTTCTGGCTGCCCGCTATATAGATACTGCAGGCAACTGGGCTGAAACCTACATTAATATACTATCGGACAAAGGTATAGTAGCTGCGCAGCCTGACGGCAAGTTCAACCCTGATGAGCCGGTTACACGTGCCATGTTTGCTTCATGGCTGGTTAAAGTGCTGGGAATTGAAGATCAACCGGTGCCTGAAAAATCCAGCTTTCAGGATGTTAAAGAGTCTGACTGGTTCTATAAAGCCGTGGAGATTATTCGTCAGAATAACTACATATCCGGATATGCCGATGGATTCAGACCTAATCAGTTTATTCAGAAAGGCGAAGTTATTTCGATAGTGGCAAGGGCATTAAACAAGACTGCTCCAGATGAATCGCAGATTGAAGATGAGCTGGCCAAGTACAAGGACGCATCCAAAGTACCAGCATGGGCACGTGTGGGTGTGGCCGAATGTTCGCTTGCAAGCGTTCTTCTTACAGGACCTGATACTGAAAGTATTGGTGCCGATAAAATCGCAAGTCGCGCCGATACAATTGCACTTTTATACAAACTTGATGAATATCTGGCAAAAAGAGATGTGGCTGATGCTCTCAAAAGAGCTACAAAGAACATGGGGTCTCCGCAAAACCAGATACCGCCTCCTTTTACAGGTCAGAATCCACAAGCACAGCCATCATACAACGCCGGGGCTCCCAATAACTTTCCGCCGAACTTTCAGGGACAGGTGGCAAAAGGTGATCTTTTCGGTGCCCAGAGTCCTTATTCTGGCCCACCGCCTGGTGGCTACAGCGGGGGATCTCAATATGGTCAGAACAGCACGCCTCAATACGGGCAGAGCCAGCCTGCAAATGCAGCGCCCAATCCATTGCAAGGCGGGGTGGTTGTGCTTGCCGAAGGAACCAAATTCAGGGCTGAATTGAAAAACACAATCAGCTCGGGCTCCACTCAAACCGGTGAAGAAATAAGAGCCAGTATTAACGAACCGATTTATGCAAACGGAGCAATAGTTATACCGGCTGGCAGTCGCTTAATCGGGCAGGCAAGCACGGTAACCCCGGCCGCAAGATTCAAAGCCGGGGCCAACGGCAGAATGGAGATTAGATTTACAAGCTGTGAGACTCCGGACGGCAGGCGCTTTCCTCTCTCTGCAAGCGTTGATGAAAACGATCAGAGAATGGTAGGTGGAACTACCGCAGGGCGAGTTGGAAAAGGACTTGTAACTACGGGTGTTGGCGCGGCTTCAGGTGCAGCGCTCGGTACCGCTCTTGGTGCCATAGTCGGTGGAACCTCAAGTGGGAACGTAGGAATGGCTACAGGAATGGGTGCGGTTTTCGGCACCGCTCTTGGTGCAGGTGTAGGTGGCGTAGGTGCGCTTGTAAGAAAAGGCTCCGAATTGAAATTTCCGGCCGGAAGCAGCTTGCCCATAAAACTCGATCAATCGACTCCGATACCGATGTTGCAGGGTGCTAATTTTCAGGCACCGGCTTTAAATCAACCTTATCAGCAAAATGGACCGTAGCTGTTCTCTCTTTCTGTTCTGCAGCTCTCTATTCTGGGGACGAATACTGGAAGTCCAATCCAGAGTAGTGATTCGTCTTTTCAACTCCTTTTCAGATTTGCCTGCTAGTCTCAGGCTACCCCCCCCATATGAGTTAATGTTCGCTGGAAAAGGAGTATGTCACCATTTGTGTAAATCTGGCCGTTTAAGGGTAAGAAAACTAAGAGCTCTCGGGAAACAGAATCTATGTCTAAGTCACCTGCTGCTTCCGGACCGGAATCACACTCGAGTTCAAAAGCCGAAAAGGGATCCGAAAAAGGATCTGAATCAGTCGAGAAATCCAATCTTAAACAAGCTGAGCATATAGGCAAAGCTCAGGGAGAGTCTCTTGTCGGTAGAGAAACAGAAGTCAGTCGGCAGGTCAGAGAACAAAGAAAAGCAAATAAACAACGTCTTGATCCAGATGGAAAACCTGGAGATGCAACCAAGCAGCAAGGTGGTCGTGTTGAATTGACCGATGGTGATAGAACCCTGGTGCCTGGCCACAAGGGTACTCAAATTGATAAGTCAAATGATGGTCGCATAAGCAAGATAGAGTATGCAGACGGCACAAGCCGCGAGTTCACTTACGGCAAAAATGGCGAACTCTCACATTACAAAGCTCGTGATGGATCTTCCTGGAGCAGCAAAGACGGTCTGCACTGGGAAAACGACAAAGGCGGCAAGTCAATGAATGCCGTATTGAAAGTGGATTCTGACGGGACTTTTAAGTGCTTCAATGCAGGTGATGGAAAAGAACCTCCGCATTTGAACATGACCAGACCTGACGGTTCTGTTGTTAAAGACAACGGCAATGAACTAAAGAAAGCACTCGTTGATTTAACTAAATCAGCTCTTAAAGAACTTGATAAATCAAAAGACGGCAAGGTTGATCGAGTTGAACTTGAAACTGCGATAATGGACCACCATGTAACAGGAAGCAAAGCCCTGGGCGCGGCTCTTCTCTTTAACCAGATGGGCGATAAGCACAGCATTAAGTCTCAGGATTTGCAAAATCCGAAGTATTCAGAGATGGCGGCAAAACATTTTGGAACCCTTATTGATTTGGGTTCAAGGACTGAGCTCAAGCCGGCGGATACTAGATCTGTGAATCAGAATGATATCATTCAGGGATGTTATACGGATTGTAAGTTTATTTCGGCGATGGCTTCAAAAGCAGCAACGCCTGAAGGAGCAAAAGATCTGCTTTCTATGGTGAAGCCTGAAGGTGATGGATACAAAGTGAAACTTGATGCAAATCACGAAATTCATGTTGCTGCAATGAGCACCGGTGAAAAAATGCTGGGAGCAAGAACTAACTCGGGCACTCTATATACTGCTGTTATTGAAAAAGCATACGGACAAATGCGAAACGACCAGGCAAAAAATAACGCCGGCGAATTTGCGCAGCATGCCGCCGAAAACATGTCTGGAGGAAGAGGGCTGAGGCCTGATACTATCATACCGGCAGCCGCAGCCGGTTATGGAGAACGTGATAATCAGGGGATGCAGATAATGTCCGGGTCGTCTGAAGTTCAGCAAATTCTTACTCACCGAACCTTGCAAAATTCTCAAGCCGATAAGATAATGCCGAGGATTCAGGATGCAATGAATCCGGACGCTATCCCAAAGCAGATAGATGAAGCTTTGAGCCAGGCTATGAAAGATCACAGGATTGTAACGGCAAGTGTTTATAATCATACTTTGCCTGCCGATGCAGTTGGAATACACCAGCAGCATGAGTATACGGTGCTTGATTATGATAGTGCGCGAGGCAGAATTCTTTTTCGAGATCCAAAAGGTCAATTACCGGACAAAATATATGAGAAGGGGCAAAAACTCAAAATAGAGCCGGTAAACAATGGAAAGAACGGAGAATTTTGGTTGTCGGTAGCTGATGCAAATAGATTCTTCAATGATATAAAAATATCCTCAAAGAACCAGAAGAAGGGCGATTGAAGAATAGAAGAGTTAGCTTTTTCATAAGCGTCTTGTTTTTGCTGATTGCAGCAGTCTTTGCTCCTCGAATCTGGCATGAGCATATTTGGAAGACCCTTTCTGATGAGGGTGATGCTCGGCGATATGCCGGCTTTCCTTATCCTGAAGCTGCAAAAGATAAGTATGAGGAAGCACTTAAAGAGGCGCGTAAGTGGGAGGATAAAGAGCAGATTTATCGCAGTTGTATGAATCTTGCAGGTGTAGCTCTAGCTCTGAACAATGAGGCGGAGGCTTTAGATTGGTATCAGCAGGCTCTGAACGCATTAGGAGAGTCTCCGGAAGATTCTGCTGGGCGTGAATTTGTATTGTCTGAGCTTGCCCAGTTGAGTATCAACTTGAAGAAATATGATCAGGCAGAAACTTATGCTAATCAGCTGCGAGAAGTTCTATCCAGGCAGATTGAAAACTCAAACTCGGCAAGAGATAATGTTGTTTTACTTTCCTATTTAGCTGCTATCTATATTGGGCAGAAAAAGTTTGAACTTGCACGAAATACATGCACTCGTGCGCTTGAGCAGTGCACGGACAAGGTTGATAAAACTGGGGATTTAAAAAAGGAATTGGAAAGGGATATGGACGAAATCAATGCGGCGCTAAAGAAAATCGAGAAGTAAGACAAAAAATGGGAATTTTACGATCTAGCGTCTTTACTTTCTGAGTTTTTCAATTATTATTCTTGTGGGGGGGTACAAAAGCGTTTTACTTTTGTTACCCAAGGATCGTGCAAATATGGCTAATCAGGTCTCCCCGGCTGAGAATTTTTCTTTTAGTAGTAGTGATAATCCTGTCCGGAATTCCGGACCTGAGTTATCTGCTCATATCTTTCATGATCTGGACATCGCTTCGATGCAGCAGTCTGCTATCCGCGGTGCAGGCGACGCACAGCACATCATTCTCGATAATCCATTTGCTCCGGGAAACAGATTCGAGAATCCGGCTCCTATGCTTGACCCGGCTCTGGAAAATTGGCTTGTGGCAAGCGACATGCTCCAGTATTCAACTCCAATCGACAATATTGCAGATGGAACTCAAGCCGATTTCAAGTTAATCCAAGGCACAGACGGAAATCTTTATCTTGAACCGACAGGCAATGGAGATCCGCTTGCAGACGGCAAAGTCAACATTGAAATCGATACCGATAATAAGAGCCTGATTGAAGCTATCAAACAAGCAGATCAAAACATGAAGGAATATATCAGGGAAATGATTTCCTATTGGGTTAAGAATCACCCGGGCAAACCCTATCCGGGCTGGTGGCAAGACATTTTAGACAGCCAGCCATTATTGCCTGATAGTTCAAGACCTCCCGTACCAATACAAGCCGCACCTTCTCAATTCAGACCGCAACCCTCTCCGATACCTGAGGCACCGCCCGCGCCCAAAGAAGGCTGGCAGCCTGATTATCGTGGTGGCAACGGCCGCG
Source organism: uncultured Candidatus Obscuribacterales bacterium (assembly GCA_964615655.1). Taxonomy (GTDB): domain Bacteria; phylum Cyanobacteriota; class Vampirovibrionia; order Obscuribacterales; family Obscuribacteraceae; genus JAIEPM01. The sequence continues at coordinate 112,576 of CAZTQO010000009.1, forward strand.
GCTATGGAAGTGCTGGAAGTGGTGGCAGCGGTGGCTACTATCATGGTGGCGGCACAGACTCGAAAACTCCTAAATATACGGTACCGAATGAAGTGCCGCCCTTGGGTGATTCAGGCGGTTTTATCGACCGTGTGGCCAAAACTCTGATGAAAAACGAAGGGGCATTGAATGCAAACGGCAGCCCTCGTTTTGACGCCTATAACCCTGACGACAATGGCGGCATTTCAGTGGGCTTGAGGCAATGGCATGCAGGCGGGGCTCTACCTGAGTTGTTGAATGCCTGGCAGGACAAAAACCCGGAGAAATTTCAACAGTATTTTCACGGCAGCTCACCGGCCCAGATAAATGCAATGAGCTCATCTCAGTTTGCCAGCCATCCGGAACTGGTTCAGGGAATGAAATCGGCGCTTGCCGACAAAGAGTTCCAGCAGGTTCAAACTCAGTTGATCACAGACTGGGTCAAAAGAGAAGTGAAAATGGGAATGGATCTAGGTCTTACAGGTGAAAAAGAACTTGCTACCTTCGTTGATATTGCAAATCAATACGGGCAGAGCCGGGCTAATCAGGCTGCTCGTATAGGCAGCGCCGCCGGTGATCAGGCTCATGAAATGAATGCAAATGTGCGAGGCGGAAAATATGCAGAACGGTTCGCGCTAATAAGTGCAAACTTCTCGGATAATAAAGCCGACCTTTCAAACAACGTACCAGAGCCTGGCTCAATGGGCACAAAGCTGGCTAATGCAGTTAAGCAGTGGGACAGTAAAATGGCAGGCACCGGCTACTGTGCTACGGCTGTTCAGCGTGCAATGGCTGATGTCGGACTCAATCAATTCGTGGGTTCTGGTGATGCTTGGAATATGCTTGGCCCCATGGAGCGCAGTGGCTTATTTGTCCGCGTACCTGAATCGCAGGCTGCAGTTGGTGATGTGATTCTGCGACCGCCTTCGAAGGACCCGCACGACAACAGCATTTATGGAGATATTTCGGTTGTAACTGCCAGGCATGGCGACAAAATAACTCAAACAAATGACGCCACTTATCAGTATGAAAAGAATAACGCGCGCTATGATGGCAAGGCTGTTTTCCTGCGTTATGTAGGTACTGAACGCAAATCTGTTTAGTTTGCTTGCTTTGAGATTTTTGCGCCAGGTCCACTGCGTGCAGTAATAACGAGTCCTTAGACCTGGACTCATTACAAGGTCGAAAGCACAAGCAGTTTTGATTTCTTGAAGGCCTGCTCAGCTTCCGTAACGTCGTTGCCTGTTTCCGAATTCAGTAACTGCTTTGTCGAATTCAGTTTCGTTGAACTCCGGCCACATTTTTTCTGTGACGTAAATTTCAGTGTAAGCAGACTGCCATAAGAGATAGTTTGAAAGCCGCATTTCGCCACCGGTTCTGATCAACAAATCAGGGTCAGGAATTTCTTTTGTATAAAGATGATTTGATATAAGCTCAGGTGTAATTTCCTCGATCTTGATTTTTCCGCAACACAGAGCTTCGGCAATTTCTTTGCATGCATCTGCAATTTCCAGCCGGGAGCCGTAGTTCAGTGCAATCTGCAGATTCAAGCCGCTGTTGGCTCCGGTAAGCTTCATTGCGTTCTTGAAACCGTTTTGAAGATTCTCAGGCATGCCTTCAAGCTTGCCTATGAATCTTAGCTTCACATTCGCTTCGTGCAATTCTTGAAGCTCGTCTGTAAGCACGCGAGCGAACAGTTCAAATAGATAGTCCAGCTCTTCCTGCCCGCGCTGCCAGTTTTCGCTCGAGAAAGCATAACAGGTCATATAGGGAAGCTTGACCTTTGCTGCATGCTTTACGAGTCGTTTAAGTGTTTGAACACCTTCTTTATGGCCCCAGACTCTGGGAACATGCTTTTTGTCAGCCCAGCGCCGGTTGCCGTCCATGATAATGGCAATGTGCTTGAGTGTCGGCAATAGTGATTCTTTTTCGCTGTGGCCGCTAGATTTGCTTTTGCTTTTACTTTGTTTTATCAAAGTTGCTGATGTCCGCTGTGTATTGAGCTGTTGTTTGCTTAGTCTTTTCAGTGATTCGCTTTAGTGATTCGCTGTTTATTGATCCCTCATTCTATAACTTCGGATCAACTGCCACCTTTCAAAAATCGCTGAACTGTGGAAGAATTCAAAAAAGTATAAGTTGCCATTATAAATATTTTTCAGCAGAGCGGGCAGCTCATTCATCCAGATGGTTTTATTGAGACCGACTTACTTGATAAACGGAGATGTAACCGATATAGATCTGTCGGTACTCACGGGTGACGGCGTGCTTGGTCTGATCTTCGACCTTGACAGCACTTTAATGGCTCCGCATTCAGGCAAGTTGAGCCCTGAAGTGAGTGAGTGGCTTGTTGAAGCTCGTGACAACTTCAAGGTAGCAATTGTCAGCAATAATAAGCGCGCAAATTACATCGAAGAGGTGAGAGAGCTCTTACAAATGCCTGTTATTTTCAAGGCTGCAAAGCCCCGCCGGTGGGCATTTTTTGAGATATTGAAAAGTTTTGAACTTGAGGCTAGTCAAGTGGCGGTCATAGGCGACAGACCTCTAACTGATGTGCTGGGCGGGCAAAGGGCTGGTATGAAGACTGTTCTTGTCTGGCCCTTGAAAACCATGCGGGAGCCTGCCTGGATAACAATGATGAGAAAGTTGGAGCGTTGTGTGATCCGCTCATAGGTTAATATATTGCCTGACAAGTCTTGTCACGCGCTGGCGATTGAGCCTGTGGAAGGAAAATCTTCAATGCAGTCACTGCATACTTCAATCAAGACATCTTTTTTGATTTTGCTTTGCTCGACGGCGGCGTCTCCTGTTTGTGCCCAGAAAACGGACCGGGCAAAAAGCAAAATTGCCTCTGCGCCTTTTCAGCGTACGGCGCCACCACCACCAGTAGTGCTCAAGAAGCTGCCTGCCACGGTGAAGACGAAGAGCGCCAGGCTCGTTAAGTCGAGCTATCCATCGAGTCACTTTGAAAAGGGTTGCTATTTCAAGCAACAGGGCAAGCTTAATGAGGCTCTTGTTGAATTTATTCGCGCAACGCAAGAAAATCCGCGCAATCTGAAAGCCTTTCAAGAACAGGCCAATATATTCAAACAGCAGGGACGCATAAAGCTGGCAAAGTCCGCTCTTGAACAAGCACTTTCTGTGTCTCCGGATAACTCTCAGATGCGCAGCTTCTTAGTACAACTGCATTTTGAAAGCGGTAATCTTTTAGGTGCTGCAAGCGAAGTCGGCAAGCTTTTCAACTTTAACAAGCCGCAGCCGCCGAAAGAAAAGACTACTGCTCAAGATCTTAAGGAATTGAATGCAGCTTCCGGAACCATGACGATCATTGATGGAGATGGAGTCAAGGACGGGAAAAAGACGGAATCTGAGCCCGCGGATGAAACCTCGGCTTGGCTTTCCAGTGCTGCAGGCAAAGCCGTAAATCAGACTGCTAGAGAAATTGATCCACCGGCTCGCGGATTCAATGAGATTCTGGCCGGTATACCGGCGTTAAAAGATGCTTCCGGCAAAGAAATCCAGAGTCAGGCTGGAGCGGTTACCGCTGAAGCAAAAGAAGGCAGCGCCGAAACAAGAAGCAGCGCCATACTTAAGAGCAGCGGGCATGGAAATAACGGGCATGGCAAGAATGCGGCCGGCGCACCAGAAGCGGTATCAGAAATATTAAGCAAGATTCCTGGTCAGGTGTTTGAAGGAAAAGGCTCCGAGCAGCCGGATAGCGCCGAAAAGGCTGAGGCAAGCAAGAATCTAAAGGCTCTTGCTGAAGCAAAAGCCACCGCTGAATCACTGGCTGCGCCTGCTCAAAAGCAGGAGGCTTTCTGGTCGATGGCGCGCGTGCGTTCCAACACCAATCGCATGGTCCAGGGTTTGAAGAACCCTATTCCAGGCTGGCTGAAAGACCGGCTACCTGATGCGCAAAACAAAGAAGACAGCAAAGGCAAGCAAAACAATGAGAACCGCAGTTCCGTCTTAACCTGGGTTAGAGACAAACTGCCTTTCAACTCTGATGAAAAAGCAGAAAGCCCGGACAAGGGCGAGCCGTCAAAAGCCGCATCAATGCTTTCCTATCTAAAAGACAGAATGAGTCTTGCCGGTCATGGTTCCGAGCCCGCCCCGAAAGCTCCGGTTTCTCCGGTTGATGCATATATGAAGGCGGCAAACCAGAAGTCATTGACTCGAAATCTAATGGGACGTATGAATTTGCCCCAGATCCTTAAAAAGGACAAATCAGGATTGGGCGCTCTGGCTGCTGCAGGAAACACAACCACCAGCACTACCACCACTTCGACCACCACAACTTCATATCAGCCGGTTACGCCCAACAACCTGCCTCCCGAAATAGCCAAACATCTGGAAGGCAAATTCAATGGTCCTGTTAACCTCAGCGCTCAGGCCCCAGGCGAGAAAAAGAAGGAGCCTGTCAGGCAACGAATCGATCCGCAAATCGAGCAAGTGCTTTCATCCATACCCAAAGCACTTGTAAATGGTGAAAGTAAGCGCCCGGCTCTTCCCGGACCAGTATACGGACTGTTGAACAACAACGCTCTGACGCATCTGGCTGCCAGCAGCCCTCGAATTCATCGCGATGAGCTTGATTCAGATGAACCCGGACTGCTGGGAAATCTAATTAGTCAAGCCGGCAAAACCTTTTCGAAGTTTGTGCCTGCAATTTCTCTGAAACTCCCTGTGGTGCCGGGATTCAAACGTGAGACCCCCGAGTCGGTTGTGGCCGCGGTTCCGCCCCCGGATCCGCAAGCCCAGGATCTGCAAGCCCAGGTTGGTACAGGCGACTCAGTGCCGGTTCCGGTGCCTTTGGATGTAAAACGAATTCTTGGGAACTTCGGCAATAACAAGCCGAAGCCAGCAAAAGCCCCGTTGCTGCCAACACTTTCAGCTTCGATTCCGCTTGCTGCAGCGCCTGCCGCAGTTCAGAGCATGATACCGATGCCCCAAATGCCTCTAAGCATTGCCCAGACTCCTGAGTGTCAAGGCACAGCTCCTGTCATTGCGCCAAGCGGCCTGCAACGATCCGTGATTGCGCCCACCGGTCCTCAGTCGACTCCACGATCAAGCTCGGTGCCGATGCAGCCCCTGATCGCAAATTTACCACCTATTGTTCAAACTGCAATGTCACAGGCTGAACCTATAGTCAGACCTGCAATAGATCTCGCCAGGGATTTTGTAAATACGGTTGCTCCACTTAATATACCTAAGTCCGAATCCCAGGCCGCAACACCGGTGCAGTCAAGTGCACAGGTGCCGATAGCCAATGATGTCCCGGTGCCGGTTGCGGCGAGCAACCAGTATTTCAGAGACATACTTCCGCACTCGAATCTGCCGTCTCCAGATGCGCAGCAGAGTAAAGAAACAAGCTCCTCAACTCCAGGCGACGCTCAAACAAATTCACAGACTTTGCCGGTAGGAAATACCCTCACTGCGATGCAACCTGTGATGGCTGCTCTGCCACCGCCCTTGCAGTCTGCGATAAGTCAGGCAGAACCTTTAATCAAGCCGGCAATTGATGCAGCAAAGAATATGGTGCAAAATATGGCACCGGACTTGGTGCAACAGTCTTCACCGATTCCCTTGCAGGTTCAGGTGGCAATGGGCAATGTTCCTGTGCCTGTAGGAGTTGACACGCAGAAATATTACAAAAATGTTCCGCAGAAAGCGGCGGTGCAAAATTCATCCGGATCATCGCTTAAGATCATACAGGTGCAAAAGGACAAAGCCGGTGCCTTTACATTCATGAAACCGCTTATCGACGGTGATGGCAGCTATTTGCGCGATCGAAAGCAGGTGCGCACCATCGAGATTCCCCAGAAGAAGATAGTAAAAGAAGAAGTTCCCGAAGAAGACGAAGTCACAAAGAGGATGCGTTATTTGCTTGCTCACGGAACCAGCAATCTGCGCAGAGGCGAGGCATTCATGTTCTCTGAATCGACCGGAGAAGGTACGCTTTTCCTTCCGGATGGCAGCTGCCAGCGCCGCCAGCTAGAAGCGCCTCAGGATGCGGATAAGGTTCTGCGCGCCCGCCGCCCTGATATAGTTTCACCAAAAGATCTGCAATACAGTTTGAATTTGCTGGGCAAGCTATTGCCGGCTCAGCAGCAAAACAATCAACAACAAAACAACAACGCTGTCAACGGACCGTCGCTTGAGCAACTGTTGAATCAGATGGACCAGCAAAAGAAAGGCTTCTTCGGCTGGATGAAGAAAAGCTTCGGGATTCAGTAGTTATATCGGATCGTGCATTTTTTCCAGAAACCAGCGGTTGAATTCTTCCGGCTGGCTGTCCATGCAGTTGTGACCGGCCCACTCAATTACTTTGAGCGTGCTTCCGTGGATGGCTTTGTGCATGGTTTCCACATGTTTCCATGGTGCTACAGGATCAAGACGTCCAACAGCAAAGTGTACATGACAGCTTACCTGAGGCAATGCTGTGACATAATCTAGATCTTGAAAATGATCCACAACCTGCTTGAGGCTGTGGTGATTAGTGTCGATCAGGACTTGCTCGCGCCAGCCCAGGCTGCGGTGAATTACCGTGTCTTTGATTGCATGGTAAGGGAAATTCAAAAACAGCTTGAATGCAGAAACTGTCACTCTGGGAACGCGCCCGGGAAGAGATACTGCCAGGATCTTTTTTACTAGTTCCGGTTTCTCGGCTGCAAGCTCGAGAGAAATGATTGAACCAAGCGAATGACCGACAAAGATTGCTGGCCATTTGATCTGGTAATCGGAAAGAGTCTCGAGCAAATCACTCAGATGCACTTTTAAATCAGTCGATTCTCCAGGTTCGTGACTCTCGCCGTGTCCGCGCAGATCTGGCACTATGCATCGCCAGCCTCTATCGACCAAAAGATCTATCTGAGGCGACCACATTTCAGCTCTGGCGCCGGTGCCGTGAATTAAGATTACGTCGCCGCGTTTTGCTTCTTTATTGAACTCTTTTACCGAGAGTTTCACTTTAATTCGTCAAGTGCTTTCTCTGCCGAGATTTGCACTGCACTTTCGTGGGGCAGGCAATCTATTATTGATCTTGCAATGTCGAAAATTGCATCAGTGCGATTCAGGCAATATTTTGAAGGAAGATCTTTTTGCATTCGAGCCGGATCGTGTTTTAGATCTGCAATCAAAGATGGCAAATGCGATGGTTGCTGCAGCCGTTTTGCAAGCCCTGCTTCCACAAGCAACTCTACGGTGCCCGCTTCTTGAGGCATAGGTGGCGTAATTACATCAACAATCATCGGCAACTTTCTGGCTACGCATTCGAAAGTTGTCAGTCCGCCGGCTTTGGTCACCATCGCGTCTACTGCGCACATAAGGTCCGGCATCCGATCATGAAAAGGAAGCACTGCGGTCGGAATGCTTGATTTTTCTGCTTCTTCTTTTGCTTTTTGATAAAGCTCCTGGTTGTGACCGCAGAGAAAGAGAACTTGAATGTCTGAGCTGCTGCCGCTGAGAGCTCTGTACGCTTGCAGCATGTTGCCGCCGCCGGCCCAGCCTGCGTTTATGGAAAGAGTGGGGAGATCGGGCGAAAGTCCGAGCGGAGCCAGAAATTCTGCGCGGCTAACGGTGGGAGGGCTCAAGAAATCAGGGTTGACAGGCATGCCGAGCAATTTGATTTTTGAAGCCGGAACCTTCCATTCTACAAGTTGTTCCTTGACAAGTTCGTTCGGAGCGATAATCAGGTCTGCTTCATCGCATGCCCAGCCTTTCCACAAATTCTTGTTCGGGTCGGTAATCACAACCACCAGCTTGACATCGCCCGCCAGTCCGACTTCTTGCATGGCCTTATAAACGAAATGATTTGTCATCGGGTGCATAGAAACCACCACCGATGGTTCGGTCTCAATCAGGTTCTTCATAATATACTTGCGAGAAAGCAGGTAAGCCATCTTGCTTTCATTTGGCTTGCTTGCATGCAGGAAAGCATAGTAGAACTTCATTAAATGCTGGTGCTTGCGTAAAAGATAGTTGTAAAGCTCTACAAAGCCCCGGTTAAGCGGATTGGATCTTTCTGCGAGGGGCTCTTTGATGAGATTCAATTCCAGATTCGCATACTCGCTTTTGGCAATCAGCATCAGAGCGTCTTCCACGGCTTCCATGGCACTTCTGTGTCCACGACCTGTATCGGAGAAGTAAAGAAGAATGTTTTCAGGCATAGTAAATGTTTCTCTGCAGGTATAATCTAGCTTTCTTTTACCCAAAGTCTGCTAATCTTAGTAACTTGGGAAAAGTTTTTTACTAAAAGCGTCCCAAACAACGAGCGTATCAGATGTACGACAGGCATTCCAAGAAACTTGTTCATTTTTTGCTGGCTATAGCTGTCGCTTTTTTGGGAGCAGCCTCAACTATACCCGATGTGAAGGCAGAAGAGCTTGTGCTTTCTGCACCAATTACTAACGTAAGTCCCAGGGCCGGTAATCTGCAAAGTCAGGTATCCGTGTCGCGATTGGGCTCTTACAGTTTGCCGCCGGCAAAAAAGTTTTTGAAGCTTGAGCCGACAACAGTAGAAATTTATCAGAATGACGAAACTCCAATTGGAGAGCGGCAGCCTCTTTTGATGGTTCACGGTTTGCGCGGAGAATTTCGTGAAGGTTTTCGCTGGGAAGTCGTAGTAGAAAAGCTAATGGCTTCCCCTGAGTTCAGAGCTAGATACAAAATTTATTTTGCAAGGTTCAACACCTACACATTGCTTTCTGCCGTCAAACCACATTTCAAGAAAGCGGTTCTGGAACTGGCGAATTCGGTTGGAAACAAACCCATCACTATTATGGCTCTTTCCATGGGTGGAAACCTGGTTCAGGAAAGCATGGAAGATATTGAGGTTCAATCGGCAGTTGATAAAGTAATGACTCTGGGAACGCCTTTTCATGGCGCCCCGCTTTTCTGTTATGACTGGCTCCGATACAGCATCGTCAAAAATCATGATGTGCCCTGGGTCAGGGCAGACCTCTGTCTTTCTTATAAGCTTTATTTTGCCCGCCATCCTAATTTGCTTGCTGATCTTCGCTGGGATAACTCGGATAAAGGAATACCTCATGTAGGTGAGTTCTCCACATGGTTTCCCTTTCACATTACAGGTGATTGCAGCGTTAAGAACATGAGCAACGACAGGCTCATGAATCTAAACGACCGAATCAAAGTCGACAAGCGAAAATTTATCTGTTATGGTGGTTATTTGCTGACACCGTATGTAACACCACACAGATCGAACCGCTTCTGGAAAGCAGTGCGCTGGCCCTGGTGGTTTGCCACCTGTACCGTACCGTATCATATGGGTTTTGAGCATCCGGTTTTGCGGGCTCTCAACTATGAAATGGGACGCATGCCTGTGGCTGTCGGCAAAGAAATCGTGCTCGGCAGCGGCAGGTATGGATTGAACGATGGAATCACTCCGCTTGTAAGCGCGCTTTTCCTTCCTTCGCGGGTACTGGCCGAGCACCCGATAAGCAGAGAACCTACAATTTCAACAATCAGGCGCAACATTGACGTAGGCAAGGCGCGTGTTTTCAGGCAAATAGACCATATCACTTTTGTGGACGGTTACCGCCCGCACGGCTTGCCTAAAGAGTTGCGCGACGAACTTGCTCCTGAACTTGGCACACGTGAAATATTCGACTGGATGCTAATCGATCTCCTGGATAAGGAAAGCAAACTTGCCGAATCTATTGAAAAAAAGAAAGATTCGGATACCGATTGAAATTCGCTGAGCTCCTGTCAGATCCGGTCGCTAAGATCCTGCCGGAAACCAATTGTCTGATTGAATTGGGTCAAAAAACTCCGCCAAAACAAAAGAGGCGGCAGGGCAGCATGCCACCTCTTTTGTAATTTTAGAAATTGCGGCTAATTTTGCCGCAACATCGTAGTTGTGAGATCTTGCCATTTTGTTGAGATCTGCTGACGCAGCTCTTCAACACAATTGTGTGCTGATTCAGCCAGGGTTTCTCCGTCAAGTTTGATACGCGGGACTTGTTTTTCACTGCTTTCGGTTAATTCAATTGGTAGTGGAAGCCTTTCTTCGGCTATTACAGTTTCCAGGTGGTCGAGTGCCTTTCTAAAGGATGTGCAGCCAGGTGTGTAAACGAGTTCGACACGCATATCTTATTGAACCTCCGTCGAAGCGGTGATAGCGGGGGTCAGCCAGTTCTGTTTGACAGCTTGTGAAGAAGCTGCCGGGAAAAATATAAAGGAAACCTTGCGAGACTGAATCTAAGTATACGGATAATGTCATATATGCCAATAGCATATCGTCATAATTGGAATAAATAGCTTCTAATTCTTATCTTGTGCAAGAATGGATGAATGAGCGCCCAAATAACTGAGCAAAAGTCCCGAAATCTACTGAATTCATGGCTTCCATCTGTACTGTTGATAGCTGTGATGTTGCTTCTCATTGCAGCAACGCGCGTATATGTAGGTGGTCCGGATGGAATTGAGGTTGTGTGGAAGGGGGAGCTGAGTTTTGAGAATACAGTGGTCAATCTTCTTGATTATTCAGGGTTACCCCGCTCGGCCTTTGCCAGATACCCAGCTTTAATGGCTCAGATGGAAGAAATGGGATTTTTTGACTACGAAGACTCCTATAGGGGTTTGCGCAAAAAACACCGTATAAAGAAAACAACAACTGAGCAAACTCTGGAAAAGCAGGAAGAAAAGAAGGAAGAAAAGCAGGAAGATAGTTCCGAAACTCAGGGTTTGGACGCTCGGAGCCCGGAAGCTAAGAGTTCGGACCCGGAAGCTAAGAATCCGAATCAACCAGAGCCCGGAATTTCTGAACCCGGAAGCTAAGAATTAGAATAAACAGGAGCCCGGAAGCTAAGAGCCAGGAAGTTCTGAACCTGGATTAAGCAGAGCCTGGGAGCCAAGAACCTGCAATTCAGAAGCATGAGTTTGGATTCTGGCAGCAGATTACAGAAAAGTCATGTTTTAGAAACCGAGATAGTTAACCTTAAATAGCTCAAACTCGCATGAACTGGACTTTTCAATAGGTCCGCAGCTATCATTTAGGTCGTCATACTACTGGAAACTTCCAGCCTTTGTTTTCCAGCATTTCTTAGTTAAGCTGATGCTTTTTAACTCAATCAAATACGCACTATTCTTGCCTGTAGTGGTGGCCCTTTTCTGGATCTGCCCTCAACGATTCAGGGTGCCGCTTCTTTTGATTGCCAGCTATGTTTTTTACATGAGCTGGCGACCGATTTATATCTTTTTGATTCTGGGACTGACTGTCCTTAACTATTTTGCAGGTCATCTGATTGCATCCCAGCCAACAAGAAAGAAGTTCTGGCTTACTTGCTCTATAACTTTAAACCTGCTGATTCTTGCTTATTACAAATATGCCTACTTTTTCGACGACACGCTTTCTGCCATGTTGAAACCTGTTGGCGTCAATGTTCCTGCAATTCCATTTGAAATAGTTTTGCCTCTGGGTATATCCTTTTTCGTTTTTGAGTTCATACATTATGTGGTTGATGTCTATAGAGGAAGCGAGCCGGTTAAGTCCTTTCTTGGCTTTTCTTTGTTTGCGAGCTTTTTCCCTACACAGATTGCCGGGCCGATAAAGCGCTATCAGGATTTTGTCCCTCAGTTTCTTACTGAAGCCAAATTCTCCTTGACTTACCTGGATGAAGGCGTGAGCCTCATACTGATGGGGCTTTTCAAAAAGGTCATGATTGCCGACAACCTGAGTTTCTTTGTGCAGGGTGGTTTTGCAAATCCGCAATTATTCACAGGGCTTGATCTCTGGATTTTTACATATGCTTTTGCCTTCCAAATCTATTTCGACTTTTCTGGATACACCGACATTGCCCGTGGTTCTGCCAAGCTTTTCGGTTACAAAGTCCCAATCAATTTCAATCTTCCTTACATAGCCTCAAATATCGCTGAGTTCTGGCACCGCTGGCATATTTCGCTTTCCACCTGGTTGCGTGACTATTTATTCATTCCACTTGGCGGTTCGCGTTGCTCTAAATGGTTCAATTACAGAAATCTGTTTCTTACTATGGCGCTCGGCGGACTCTGGCATGGAGCTGCGATGCATTATCTTTTCTGGGGAGCTTACCAGGGAATTGCTCTTGTATTGCACAAAGAGTTCCAGGGTCTGAAAAGCAAGCTCGCTTTTCTAGACACCTTTATGAAGAGCAACGCGGGCAAAGTATTCTCAGTGCTTTTCACCTTTCATACTGTTTGTATAGGCTGGGTGTTTTTTCGGGCTGAAACGACTGAATCCTGTTTCTCAATATTGGGCAAAATGTTCTTTCTTGATGCAATTAAGGAAGGAAGCTCGATGCTTGCAATGAATCTGCCTGCAATAAACTACCCGCTTATTTACCCATCGGTATTCTTGTTGTTGCCGCTTCTTGCAATCGCTCATCCGGTCATGAACTTGATTAAAGAGAAAAATCTGATTCAAGGAGTTCCAAAGCCGCTTAAGGCCATCTGGTGTTTTGTACTCATGTTTGTGATTCTTGCATTTTCCCCGGACAAATCACCCAGATTCATTTACTTCCAGTTTTAGCTAATTAGTTCCATCCCATTCCATTCCATTTCAGGAGGCTTTATTCAGATTGGATACACAAGATCAAGTGAATAAGGAAAAAAACAAAGCATCAAGTTCGTTAATCGGCAAGCTTATGGGAAGCTATGTGCTCTGGGCTTTTGCGGCTTTAGTTCTCTGTGATCTGTTTTGCAAAACCAACTGGCAGAATCTCAAGGTCGATCATTATGCTTCTCCAAATCGCAGCATGGTCTGGTGGACAGTCGAGGATTTCAGAAAGCAGAAACCCGCTCCTGATTTTGTATTGATGGGATCATCGTTGCTCATGCATGTGCTTCATGGCGGAGATGCAGAGTATCTCAAGCTCGCTCAGAATGAGGTTTGTCATCACAAGGCTGCGATGCTTGAAGATCTTATTGCAAAGAAGACCGGAGTAAGGGTCAATTCATTTGCATTTGCGCTTGCAGGCATGATGGCTTCGGATACATATGCAATAAGCTCGACACTGTTCAAGGGCGAGCAAAAACCGAAAGTGATTGTGTATGGAATTGCGCCCCGTGATTTCATCGATAATACGCTTGCCAGTCCGGCAAGCACCGAAATTTTTCGCTTTATGAGCAGAACCGGTGGTCTGCATGATGTGGGCTGGGACGCCAGAACCGGCATCTGGGAAAAAGTCGAGTATGCAATAGAAAATCTGAGCAGTTTGTATGAACACCGCAATTATTTTGTCTATCTGCAACACCGTTATGCAAAAGGACTCTTGCGTTTGATTGGTTACGAAAACAATAATGAGGTTCATACTCCATTTGCTCTGCGCCGCCTGGCATTGTTAGAAAACCAGGAGGATATCGGCGTCAATGAAAGAATAGCAATGCCAGGATTGAAGCGGGTTTACACGAACAACAGCCAGGAGTATCTGAGGCGTTACCAACCTTTTAAAGTAGATAGATTCAAAACTCAGCTCTCATACCTGGAAAAATTCATGGCATATTGCAGTAAAGAGGGAATTGAAGTTGTTCTGGTAAACATGCCGGTTACCGAAGACAACCTGAAGCTAATGGCTCCTGCTTCATACGATGCATACAAGAATAATGTAACTGCAATAGCAGAAAAATATCAAGGACGATTTATAGATCTCCAAGACAGCAAGAAGTTTGATGTCAGTCTTTTTTGCGACAGCGCACATATGACCGGCCTGGGTGGTGTCAAATTCTTTAATGAGCTCGCCGGCAAAATAACTGATGGTTCGCGGCTTGCAGTCGGCAGAAACAGCAGCTGGCAATGAAAACGTCAATGCCGGGATCGGTTAATATTGCTATGTCTGGCGGCAATTTGGCAAGCAAAGAAAAAAAATCGGCTAATTATGCGGCATTCTTGCTTGAACTGGGCCTTGTTGTTTTGCTTGCATCCGTCGTATTCAGCTTGCAGGTGTTTTATCTGGCGCCCCGGCTTACCCTGCTTTTTGATTCGCAGGGGTATTTATGGACCACTCAGAACTGCCAGAACGCCATTAATTCGGCTAACTTCAACGACATAGCAAGGTACTTTCTTGCAGGCTGCCAGGATGATGTTTTGAGAACGGCAATCGTTTCTCATATGCCCGGTGTTCTGGAACTCACAAAAGCAGGTCCGATCTTGCCGGGAATCTTGCTTATTGCATTTACTCTCAGCGGCAAGGCCATCAGCCTTGCTCACTGGAACGTGGGGGCAGTTTCAATGATTGCCACCATGGTGTCATGTGTTGCCGGCATATGGATTTTTTCGCGGTCGGTCGGTGGCATAGCCGCGGGCCGCATCTCGGCACTGCTGGCATTGAGCTACGGAGGCTTTATTGCCAATGCCGGGCGCATCCTTACTGAAATTCCTGCCACTGCAATTTCGGTTTTTGCTCTTCTTGCTGCGTTTTATTTTGCCAAAACCATGGAAGCCAAACGTCAGGAATTACTTATAAAGCCGGATGATATAAGGCAGCATTATAAGCAAGCGCAATTTCCGCAAGCGCAAGATCCACAAGCGCAGGAAGGAGCTCTTGAACTTGAGGAAATTGCGCTTGCGAGGAAGAAAAGCCGGGTCAGGTACAAAGAGATTTTCGCTGCTTTTTTGCCGGGCCTGTTTGCGGGCTTCTTGATGCTTGCAAGACCGACCATGCTGCCCTGGCCGCTTTTAATGGGTTTTTCCTTCTTTATCGTCGCAAGCGTCAGTCGCAATAAGAGAATCTTTCACCCGGCGGCATTACTTGCTTTTCTGCTCGGTCTTTCAATTTCATTGTTGCCCTGGTCAATGACAAAACAGCTGCTTACCGGCAGTCCGTCAATCATGATTGAACGCTACGGACCTTTGAATCTGTACCAGGGTCTGAATCTGGCAAGTGACGGCTTCGACGCCCTGCCGTCTTCTCTTGTTCAACACCCCGATCAGTTCAACAAATCAAGCCAGGAAGTGCTTTCAGAACTTCTTGCTCAGTTCAAAGAAAGACCGCTGGCTTTCCTTCATTTGATTTTGCGCAAACCATCTCGTTTGCTTGATATGCCCTGGAATGATTTTCAAATCAGCACAGCCTTTATCCCACTTATACTGCAAAGGTTCGAGCACCAGTTGCTCCTGCTTGCGGGGCTATTTGGTGTGGTTTTGATGCTTGAGCACGGGCGCAAGCGCCCTGATTATGTTTTGCTTTCCACGGGATTGCTGCTGGGTGTTTTTATAAGCTTTCATTTTGTGTCCTGCTTGTTTATCAGTATGAGCCGCTATTTCATAACTGCCATGCCGCTTGTAATCGTGGCCGCTTCATACTTTCTTGCATATTTGCTAAAACTGGGAAGAAAATCCGCGGCAGCTCTCACAGGGCTCTTGCTTGCACCACTTTTCTCCACAGCCTTTTACTATATGCTCTTGCCCGGCTACGGCAGACTTTCAGAACTGAGTGCCGACATAGGTCTTGCACAGCTTTCATTAATAGCTGCAATATTAATGACAGCAGCTCTTGTGACAGGCATTCTCCTGCCTGCTTTCAGCACATATTTAGGCGCAAGATCAAGGCTTTTGCTTTGTACAGTTGCTCTATTTGCAGGATTTGCCTGCTTCGTGAGCACTTGTTATCGTTTCATGGCAAGCGAGGCGGTGCTTAAACTTGGTGCCGTTGATCGTGAAGCTATGAATGCCACAGTTAATATACCTACCGGAAGCAACTGCAGGCGCTGGTATCTTGTGCTTGATGCAAATGATGCTAGTGTTCACCAGACTCCGGACAAAGAAGAAGGAATTCTTTCAGGCTTAAAACTTCGCCTGAACGGTCGTGAATTTCAGCCGTCATGGTTGCCGCTACTGGCAGTTGATAAAAGCATGCGTACAGAATCAATGTATATGGCGGCATTTGCTTATTCAGGAAGCAGGCGTTATACGGACTACAGGCAATGGGTATGCACTTCGCTTCCTGCAGAAAATATACAGATGCCGGGAGAGAACGAAATTGTTCTGAGTCTTGCCGATAAAACAAAGCCGCACCCGAAAATATTTGCAGACTACACAGACCCGCTGGCTCAGCGAATTCACACAGTGTCAAAACGACGGTTCTCCTGGACTAAAGGATTTTTTGCAGATTGTCCGGGTGATATGCGACTCGACGAATGGCCGTCAAACACAGAAAGAGAATTTGACATATTCAGATTGTGCGGTCAGGCATCCAGGCTGAAAGCGCGGGTTTATCTTCTTGGTGTTGAAGACAATACCCCCTCCGAATTGAGCTATCGGCAAATAAATATTCCGCCGCAAAAGGTAAGCACAAATGCGAGGATGCGAATTTCAAATTTCGTCTATCCGGTAAAGAATACTTTTAAGCAGCTGGTCTCAAATCCGTCCTTGAGTTTGCGTATCAGAATATCAGGACAAATGCGCTCGGATAAAGGCAGAAGCACTGCTTCGATAGCTTTAATCGAAGGCTTCCGGCAGGGGGCGGTGAATTATCACGAGTTCGCTCCCCTTGCGCCTGAATCACTTCAGGCACTTGAAGGAAAATGGCGCGATTTTGCTTTTGAAGATCTGATTTTGCCCCTGCAGTTAAATGACGAAAATCACAAGCCGCTTCCGCAGCCCCGCATGCTTGAATCATTGAAGATTCAATTTGCGGGCCGCCCATGGTGGGAAATTCTCGATTACGGATTGTTTAAAGGCAACGGAACTGTTGAATTCAGAAACTTGAAGCTTGAGCTTTCAAGCCAGCCTGCCCTTGATCTTTCCGGCCCCGGACTGCACTGGTACGAGCTTGAAACACAGTTCGAGCCGCTGTAATGAGAGGGGTGTAAAGCTAGCGGAGGGGCTGTATTTTGCTGCCCAACGGTAACTCTATGCTATATGCAAGACTAGGATTTGTATTTGATGAAACAAGAAGCGGGAACTTTGATCAAAATTATTTTGCAGGTGTTTTTGTTTTGTTTGTCTTTTTTGGAGCCGATAATTTGATCACTTGCTTCGATAATTTCTCGGGTGCAAGCATGCAGTAGCTCTCTCTAACCAAATTCTTCACTTGTTGCCAGTCTTTCACATTGGTGGCGTCCATGCACACGCCACCTTTTTTGCCGACAAGCCAGAAGCGAGGATCTTCAACGATCTGCTGAGCATGTCCCATTTCAAGCTGGAAACCGACGATGATTCGTCCGTCTTCTTGGTAAGCGCCAACAAATATTTTCTTGCCGACGCAGAAATGTGGCTTACCCCAGCTCATTGTTTCTGTTGTTTCCGGCAACTCTAAACAAAATTCTCGCAGTTTTTTCAATACTGTGCTGTTCTCTGAGAGTGCTGACTTTGGCATGATTCATTTCCTCTGAATAGCGAATGACGAAGTGATTCCAATGAAGGACAAGCACGATTAACCTTTGTAGACTGCCTTGTTCAACAAAACAAAGTGGGTTGCCCTATGGAGCCTCGACATAGAAGGAGCGCTCGCCCCATGGACGAACTACTATTCTACCACCTGGCACAGCCGCTTCGTGCTTGGATGGCGCCTTTCCAATACTATGGACGCCAGCTTCTGTGCCGAAACGCTAAAAGACGCACTCTTCTATGGGGTGTCAGAAATATCAAATACTGGCCGGTTGTCTCTGCTACATGAGACTATACAGGCTCAATGAAATACTCAAAAGTTCCAGGATCTGACCTAGAGAAAAAGAATGATCACTTCTTTCCTTTACTCTCCGAATACTTCTTTATGTCCTCAAGGTCTTCTTTGCTGTCGATCCAGATTTCAGAAAAACCGCATTCGAGACAGATGTAAAGACAGGGGCTTATCAGATCTCCCAGGTAGTAAGTGGGAAAATCCAGCGCAACCGCGTTATGAAAATTCATTCGTTCGATTTTTCTTTTAGAACATTTCGGACACTTCGAACTATGTTTCATAATCGCCCCCGCCTGCATAAGCACTCCAGAAGTTTAACCCGCTAAGTTCAATCAGGCAAACTCATCACTTTTCAGTAGGCTCAGCCGGTCATGCAAAGAGGCAATGCTGATTGGAGTCATGTTTCCGGAAAAGCTGCTAGAGTGGAGGCGGTGTCGCAGTCATGGGCGGTGGCGGTGCAAGCCCGTCTGTTTCTTCGTCGGCACCATCGGCATCGGCAGCATCGGCTTCGCCGTCTGCAGAACTCTCTTCCTGTAGGGCAAGTGCAGTGTCGATATCGTCATCAAGATCTTCGGTGCCTGGGTTTAATACAGGGAAAACGTAAGTTTGCGCAAAATCAATTTTGCTGGACAAGCCTACCCCCGGCAGCACAATCGGTACCGGCAGGCCGCTTTTCAAGCTTGTGCTCACTCTTACAAATGGGCCTTTATCAAGCTGCGATTTACCGTTTTCATCAGGGAATGTCTCAAAGGTAAAATGCTTGTCATCGGTAAGAACCACCGGGCTTCCAAGCGTGCTGCCACTTGCCGTAGCGAACTGCTTGCAGGCAAGAATTGCTGCAGCTTTTGCTTGCTCTGCAGTATCCTGCTGCGCGGCCGCTCTGGCTGCGTCTCTGCAGGCGCTGTCGTTAAGCCAGGCGACATATAGAACTACTCCAATATTTAATGCCATCAAAGCCACCACTACCAGCACGAAACCCAGCGCAACAAATTCAATTAGAGCTGTGCCGCTCGCTCTTTTAATGTAACTGCTTTGATAATCGCTCATAAAGTTGCGCTTTTCAAATAGGTTCGTTCCAAAAATTCTCTTGCCGGCTTTCATAAGCGTCTCCCTAATCCGGATTGACAAGGGAAAGTGTGCCGTGCCCGATCTGCTTCAGAACATCTCTCAATGTGGGAAGGTCGGGCGCAACATATGATCTGCTGCCGTTGCCGGCTGCAGCAACTATGGCAGCAAGAACCCGGGGACCTCTGACTCTTGCGTAATTGCTTTTGAAAAATCCGATTGCGAATATTCGAATCCCTTTTTCACCGGCAAGTTTTGCTTTGTTTTTGGGGCTTCCTGTAGTAGGTACACCGTCGGTAAGCAAGATAATTGTCTTTTCAACGGAGTTGCGGTGCTCCGGGCCTTCAAGCATTTTTATAGCCTGATCAAGACCCCCCTTGGTATCAGTGCCCAGGAAAGTAAGGCAGGGACCAAGCGATTCTACAACAAGCTGAATATTGTTATTCGATTTGCTCAGATTCACATGGGGGTAACCATGCCCCTTAAATGTTGAGAAACTGTCTTTATAATCAGGACCTGTTGATTCGCGCGGGGCGAAAGTCACAAGCCCGAGATGCGCATCAGGACTGTTTGCAAGTTCTGCAGTAAATTCGCGCAAGGCGGTTTTTTCATCAGCCAGGGGTTGCACATGCTCTAGTGCCAGTCTCTGGTAATCCGTTTGAAAGCCTGGCTGTGGAGTAATTTCCCCTTTCAAGATTCCCTGGCTTGCTTTGCTTGATTCAAAAATAGCCTGGTTTTCCAGATTGCCTCTTTTCGCTTCCACCATTGCAGCTCTCTGTATATCCTTGCTTTTGTCTTTCAAGGGCAGGAAAAGCGGTGAAAGCTCGTATTTTGCCCGGTCGGCCGGCGGAATCGCTGTTTTGGCGCCACGGCGTCCAAGATTAGGCTGTGCCTTGCTTGCACGGACGAATCTGTAGGTAACTGTGTTGTCTTTTTTGTTGTAAATGCGTTTAACTACTTCTGATTCGGAAAGCAGGGTCATAGAATCTGAGATATCAACCACTATGATTATGTCGCCTTCAAGACCGCTGAATCCTGCAAGCGAGTTTGTGTGTATCGTATGAGAACCGAGTCCGAGAAATCCTGCAAAGGCCGGCTGCAAGCCGAACGCTCCTCTTGCAGTTACCCGGCCGTTTGTGTCGTCAATTAAAAGGTCAAAAGAGCCGGTCCCGCTTTTTAAGACATCGCTGTCGACTGTAGGCGAGATGGCTGTGTCTGTGAGTAAGCTGCTCATCACCATATTTTTGCGAAAGAAATCAAGCCCTCTTTCTTTTGCTTTCTGTAAATTTTCAGCAGAAGTTCCGGATGAATTGGCTATCAAAGCAGCTGCAGCGAGTGCAGCTGAGTCTGTGGCTACTTTCAACTGCTTTGTTGCCATATTGACCCGGGCGACTTCAAAAGCAAATAGACCCAGGGGCAAAAGTATGAGCAGGGCTAAAGCCAACACCAGCACTGATACAGCGCCACAAAGGCTTCTTCTATTGTGAGGCGCTACTTTCATGCAGAGGATCCGAATTAATCTGGCAAAGCGGAATTTGTATGAAAGACCTTCCACATACTAAGGATGGCTAAACCGTAATTGGCCTTTGAGACTTTACAGATAGATTCCGCTTATTATTAAATGCGAGCATTGTGGCACAATTTAACTATGATCGGGTTGGAATTTTTTTTATGTCGGCGCAAGCAACAGTACAGGTTCAATATTTATATGCTTTTCCCTCTTTGCTTGATACGTCAAGTGAAAAACCACGCCTGCGCCTTGCCACCAGTGGTGGTGCAGCCCAAAATCCTTACTTCTTTCAGGGGCGGATGAACTTTCCGCGCCGCACAGCCGACATGATGCTTGCTTGCTCGCTGGTCAGCCGCACTCGCTTTTATCATCCTGGTGAGCTGAGGGAGCGTTTGCTGGCTGCCGCTGATCCTGTAGTGACATCCGGTGGTGAGCGTTTGCGTTTCGAAGCTTTTAGTACATGTTGCGGTGCATACTGCCGGCTCGATCTCAATCCGGAAGCAATTGACGGCGATTGGGTCGGGCGCGGCACTACAAATGTGGATTTCAACCCGCCAATGCGAGCGGCTCTTGCCGGTGTTCTCAACTCGGAAACAGTCGGCTTGAGCGTGGGAGCCGAAGGAGTTGAAGTTGAGAGCAGCCAGGGAACTTTTGTCGAAAAAAAAGTTAAGTTGCCGGTTCGCTGGCTGAAAGGTTTTGTGGAGGTACAGCTGTACCAGGCAAGGATGAAACCAGCGTTCGAAGTTCCGGCAAGCGAACTCAGGCGCCTGCTTTCAACACTTCCCCAGCATCAGACCTGGCAAAAAGGTGCAGTTTCTTACATAGTTCCTGCTGGAAAAGGTCTGAGGCTGAGCCAGCGTGAACATGCCCAGGGTGTGGCTATTGGTGCTCCCGGACGCTTGAAAATTCTGGAAGATATACTCAGGCATGCAGAAAAAGTTCGCTTGTACAGTGGACCTGATGGTGTGTCTGGCTGGGAACTGCTTATGCCGGAGTGCTCATTTCATTTTGTTCTTTCGCCAGAGGCGGCACGAGGCTTCTCAGGTGAGGGTCAGGCATTGATTCATCTGACCGGCAACTCCGCCGAGGAAAATCTGAGCGGATTGAAAGCCCAGCTTCAGTGGCAGGCTAAAATCGATCCGGAGGAGTTAAGCCGAAAGCTTTCCACAGACAGAGAAAGCGTGCTTGCATCACTTTCGCTTCTTGGTTCGCGTGGTCTTGTAGGTTATGATCTTTCTGAAGGAAAATACTTTCACCGGGAGCTGCCTTTTGATCTGGAACTTGTTTCAGAGCTTCAACCCCGGCTTCTAAAGGCAAAAAGGCTTGTGGAAGAAAAAGCAGTCAGAATCGTGTCACGCAAGAACGATTGCCTTGAAGCATATGTTAAGGGAGACGGTGCTGAGCACCGTATAATAATAAGCGAAGCTGATGCTAAGTGCACCTGCTCGTGGTATTCGAAACATCCGGGCGAGCGTGGTCCTTGCAGCCATATCCTGGCGGCCGATATTGCAGCCGGCGGAGAAGAACCTTAATGAGCCGCGGCGAAGAGCTCGATGATGTGCTTTCAAAGCTCGATCCGGATGCATGCCTGAGTTTTTTTTCGGGGATGCCTGAAAAAGATCGAAAGAATTATGTCGAAAGATGCCAGCTCTGGCTGCAACTAGCTATAGCCTATCAGGAAACCGGCAGCTGGATTTCCGCCATGTCCAGATTCTCTATTACCGATCTGCCGAAACGAAGCCAGGAACAAATTGCTCTTATAAACAAAGTTAAAAGCGGTGAGATTAAAATTTCTGCTAAGGTGCAAGAGCGTGAATGCTTGCCTGTTGTAAGACTTGCGCTAACTGCCTGCGCCGGTTTGAGTGATTTGCGCCGCCTGCCGCTTCCTGCTCCTACTCAAAAAGCTTTTGAAATCATGAGAGCGCGCAATCCTAAATGGTTTGATCGCTGGCTCGACATGGCCTGCCGGAAGTCCCCTCATGAGAGCTTCGAGCTGTGCAGGTCAATCGAAAAAGCAGGCATTGCAATTGCCGAGCGTGCTGATGGCTATTATCTGGCAATGGCTCTAACTCTTGGACGCAAGGAAGCTGCCGATCTTCTTTCTTATTTGCAGTCCGACAGCGATATTTTTCCGGAGCAGCTTTATGCAATGCTTGAAAATGATGCTGCAGTGCGTGCAATTACTGATCCTGCAGCTATTAATGAAGAGCTTAGCAGGCGCCAGAATTTTCTTACACAAGACTGGACAGTCTTTTCAAAACGTTTAGAAGAAAGCCGGCGCGCTTCTTATATCTGGGGGCTGGTGATTCCTGAGCTTGTGCTGTCTGGATACTTGCAAGAAGAAAAAATTCTTGACTTGATATTCAACTGGCTTACTAGATTGTCTACTGACACTGAATCGAAATCTAGCAATTCATATATTGCAAAATTGACCCCGGCTGGTTGGTTTCAGAATCTTCACAACGAACTCAAGTTGAGCTGCAACAAAAAAGGACTCTGTGCCGGAAAGTATACGGCCCTCCTTTCGGTCAAGGATTCAAGCACCCTGGCATTTGCAGTTCAACATCTAAATAGCTGCCCTCCGGAAACTCTGCCTCTGGATGACCTTTTGATAAATTTGCCGCGAGTTTTTTATCACAAAAAAAAGGATGCGGCACTTGCCGCATTCAAACTCATTGAAAAACTCCAGAGTGAAAGCGATGCGGGTAATCTAAATAGAAGGCTGCAAGATAATGAATGCCAGCTTTTACTGCTTGAAGCACTTGAGCATTCCAGTTCGGAAATACACAAGAAGGCACTGAGCTGTTTTAAAAAGTCAAAAGCATTTGAAAATCAGGAATTTAAAGAGCTGCTTGCAGCGCGTCTCGATAGAACCTCGGGTCTTGTCAAAAAAGAATTCATCGAAGCTCTGGAGCAGAATGAAAGCAAGGACACGGCACCCGGAGCCGTTGAAAAGGGAACTGACGCAAGAACTGGAGTCGGAAGCGGCCGGGTCGAAGGTGGCTGGGCAGGAAACGGACGGGTCGAAAGCAGTTCCGTTGCCATGATTGATAACAGATGCGCGGAGATTAAAGAGAGAATTTCGCTTCTTGATCCTGAGCTTTGCCGAATTGCAGAGATCGAGAGCGCAGTAGCGTCATGCGAGGCAGGAGAAAGAATTAAAGCAATTTCAAGCTCGGATCTCTTGGCTATTCCCCGACTTGATCCGAAGAAGAAAATCCAAAAAGTAGAAAATCTCGACGACCTTATTTTTCTATATTTGCACATTCTAGAAGGGCAGGCCAGTGTCGATGATCTGGAAAGGTTGCTCGATGGGCTTTCAAGCTTTTGCGATTTGCGACCTCCTGATTTTGACAAAATGGTTTCATCATTGCGCAAAAAGCTCGAGCCGGCTATGGAGCTCTTCAAACAGATTCCGCCGGCTATTTTTCCATTTACCGGGATCTCACCTTTGGTTGACCTGCAAGCGCTTGCAGCAGGCTGGCTTGACTCGAGCGAAAAGCCGCGAGCCGGTCTTTTGAATCAGGCGTTAAATTTGCTTGGAGTCAAATATTCCGCTGGCTCATATTTGCCGTCATTTCTTGACGAAGCAGTAAGTACACTGAGAAACAGTGCACCGCCCTTGATCTTTTTTTCAGAACGCGTTCGTTCTTTGCTTGTGCGAGTAAGCAAAAGGCAAGCACTGCCGCTGCTTGCCGCGCCGACTCACGAAGGAGGCTTCATAGATCCGCGGGTCTTAACCGGGCGCCTGCTCCTGTGGCAAAATGCAAACGAAAAACTGGACAGAGCTGATTTGATCCAGTGCATGTTGCGTCTGGCGCCGGAATGCAGAAAAGAAGCACTTGCAGATTTGCCTGCCGGCAACGACGAACCGATGCGCGCACTTAAGTACGCACTAGGTGATGAAATGAAAGGTCCTTTCAATATGCCTGAATTCTGGGTGGCGGCTTTTCGCTCCCGTCATCCGGGTGAAGAAAGTCCCTTTCTGTTTGAACGCTTTCCGGAACTCGGTCCGGGCTCAGCTTTTAATGCTAAATACTCAGAAAATTTTGATGCCTATAGAAAACGACCTGAGAGCATTTATGGAACGGTTTTTCAGAAGGAACAATCATTGCTGCCCTTGCAGCCGCTTCCACCGGTTAAATACAGGCCTAATCTGAAATTTTTTCCCTGCGAGCTATTGAACGACAATAACGGCTTCTGGGACGGCAATGACTATCTCGAATATTACTATCTTCTTGACCGGGAGTCTTATTTTGCATATCTTGCAAGGCGCATGGCTCTTTATCTTGAAAGCCAGGGAAACTACTGGAAGAGTTCCTGGAACTCGCTTTTTGATCCTGCTGTTTCGCTCTGCGGCATGGGTAGCTGGGTGCTGATCTTCGGACTTTCAGCAAAACAGCCGGAAACTTCCAGACTTGCTCTGGACGCCACAATTGCTGCAATTGAGGAGGAACGTCTTGAAGCCACTTTAATGGGAGCTAGAATGGCCAATGCCTTTGGTACTGAAAAAATGACACTGTCCCGCTGGATCAACTCCTTTAAGGAAATAGCCCGTATTTCAGAATTGCATCTCGATTTTGTTGCTTCCTGTTTTCAGGCTTTCATTGCGGGTCTGCCTGTAGAGCTTGCTGAGAAGCCGCCGGTGGCAGCACTCGAGTTATTGTACGATTCATGCGTGTCTGCAAAATATGCAATTGAAAATAGCCGGGCGCGAAATTTTCTTGAAAAAGTCAAAGGAAAAGGCAAGGCTGCCAAACTGTCGAAGCTCTTGCTCGAACTTAAAACTGGTGAGCAAGGAGAAAATCTGAAAGCAGCCTCTTGCCAGATTCTTGAATCTCGCTTGCAAAAAGTGGAACGCTGGCAAAGCTGGCTGGAACCGAAAGTCTTTTAAGCAAAGAAGGCCGCATATGATCACTGTATTCATTTTCATAAAACAGCAGAAAAACAACACGCGATAGTTTAACTGAGCAAATGCTATTCGACTGAGACCTTTTGCCGCTCTGAAAGTATACTGTGTGGTCGTTTTGATCTTGGTTTGCGGAAAAGAACTGCGTCAAGCGAAATGGTACCGGGGCCGGTGCACAAAAGGCAACTTGCAATTACGAAGTAGAGTGCAGGGAGCTCATAAGAGCTACCCTTTGCTACGAATTGATCTCCGTGCGGTATATGAACAGCAAATATTGCTGTTAGCATTACACAGATGATGCCCAGGCAGGCTAGCGGTGTTAACAATCCGATTATAAGTGCAAAGCCACCGCCGAATTCAGCAAGTGCTGCAAGCCCTTGAAGCAGCGGAGGCGCGAATGCGTCGCTGCCCATCCATGAAAAGGGATGCTGAATTTTTCCATAGCCGTGAAGCATCAGTCCGAGACCCGCAATAGCTCGCATTAGTAGTAAAGCCGATGCCGCTGGTTGTCCAAGAAATGTGGGAAACAGTTTGTGCATTTTAAGCTCCGGAGTCTAAGTGTGAATGTCTTTAGTCTATTTAGTCTAGAATGGCTTTAGTTTATCTAGTCTGTTATCTAGTCTGTGTGAATGTCTTTGTTTTTTGACGGCGGTTTTGTCATCTGGTTCCCGAATTTATAATTTGCATTCCATATTGGGGACACCATGTTTTAGAATCTGTTTCTGTTTTTGTTTCGTATTTTCCACAATGACTTTCACAGACATTTTAATAAAATGTCTATGGGCTGGAGTCTAGAACCGTTCAGGTCAGATCCAGAATGCCGGATTTCAGCAGTATTAAATCAGATCTGATTCAGCCACGAGACAGTGCTGAATCGGACGCATTTGTGGCCGCGGGACAGGCTCTCAATCGGGAAGCCCAAATGATTTGCTCTGGTCTTGCGGCTGCTGCTCTTGAAACAGTAGAGAATCCCGCAGCCAAAATGCCCGAACTTGTCGCTTCGTTTGCGACCGGTTTTACTCTTGGTGCAATTTCCAGACTGGGTGCTCCCGGCCGGGCAATCGCCGGGGGAGTAGGAGCCGCAATCATGCTCAAATTCGCTTATGACGAAATCAGCGGTCAGCGCTGGTCTAATTTTGGCGCAGCAGTGAAAAACAACTGGTATTCAGGCGACAATATGTCAAATAATATTGAAGCCACAAAAAACAGCCTCGGCGCATTTCTTATAGATACCGGGCTTGCCTGTGCCGGTATGGGTGCCGGCTCCTATCTCACTTCAAAGTATGCTCCACCGAAGTCGCTAATGAATGATGCGCTGAAAAGATCCGGGACAGATGGTGGTGTTGCCCTGTTGAATTTGCAAAATCGCTGGGAGAATCCAGGCCGATTTCAAAAACAGGTGGCAGGCCAGCTTGAACTTATTGCCTATTCGGAGCCGGCTTATTCTGGTGAAGCTCGCGGTGATTTTATAAAAGTTGCAAAAACACCTGAAGGAAAGATTCTTTTGAGTGCAATGGATGTGGAAGGGCACGGGCTGAGCGCTGCCAAAAAATCTGCTGAATTACATCTTGTCTTTGAGCAGATTCTTCCGGATACGAAGGGAAGCAAAGCCAGTGAGATTTTGAGCAAGATCGATGAGATACTGGGAACTAAAGACAACCTGGCAGTCACTGCCGGGCTCATGACCTATGACCCCAGAACCCACCAGTTGCAGACTGCAACAGCAAGCTGCGAACTTGCTTATTTGATTGAAGCAAACGGTGCCGTTAGAAGGCTTGATGCCGAAGGTGGCTTCGGACTTGGACTTGACTGGTATGCCAAAAATACCCGTGGCAACGAAGTAATTTCTCTGAAAAAAGGTGACACTGTGATTATGGCAAGTGATGGTGTCTTTGATCGTTTCGGCCGCGGCAACTGGGGCGGTCTGCCGGAAAACACAACCAGCCTGCCTGGTTTCAAAGCTTTTCTTGAAAAAGTAGGACCGGAGCCGAAAGCAATTAAAGAAGGCATCTTAGAAACCCCGCCTCCCAAAACAGGTGTAGACGATGCCAGCTTCATTGTATTTCGTCGACTCTAGTAAGAGGTTCTAGTCGTGCTGGCGATGGGGATTCGCGATGCCCTTAGATTGCGATTGGCATGCTCTTAGATCACGACTGGCATGCTCTTAGATCACGACTGGCATGCTCTTAGTTTGCGCCTATATGAAGGCATCTCTTTTGATGCGCGTTTAACCTGGCTGCTTGGAAAGCCTGCTGCCCGAAAGGCTTAATGGATAGATGATTACAGGTTCTGCTTGTCAGGATAAAAGCTTAAGGCGCGCATGGTTTTAGATGCCTTCACGTAGGCACTTTAAAAAGCAGGGTAAAAAAGCAGGGTTGAAGAGTTCGCTTCTTGACCGGCAGGCAACTGACTTGCAGACAACTGACTTGCAGACAACTGATCCCAGACAACTGATCTGCAGGCAACTGACCGGCAAAAGCATTGCCGCCAAAGCTATGACTTACTTTATCAAGTCCTGAGAGATTAATCACGATATAATTGCATCTCTGTTTTTGATTTTTTGTTTTCATTGTTATTGTGTCGGGGGTGTGCCATGCTGGTTCTATCTAATATCTCAAAGCTTTATGACGGAGCTTCGGATAACAAGAAGAGTCTCCATGAAAAAGTTGATTTATGGATTGATAACGGCAAAATTGAAAAACTTATTCCGCATCAAAGCGACCTGTCAATGGGAGATGAGCATCAAATTGTCGATGCATCCACCTACACTGTTACACCGGGAATAATAGACTGCCACGGCCATGTGACCATAATGGGTTTGAGAACCGAGGAAATTGACCAGTTCAATTCGACGTCTTCTTTGCTTTATGTAGAAAAAATTCTTTATACCACCCTTGTTAACGGTGGTGTTACTACCATGCGTGATATTGGTGGCGCTACACATTTGATGAAAAGGCTGGTTGATGATGGCACCCTGATTGGCCCCCGTCTCAAAATTGCGATTTGCATGCTTTCAACAACTGGTGGTCATGCGGATTTTCGTGGTCCGGACCGTTGCCATGCTCAGCTATCTAAATTGTTTATGGAAGGACCAGGCAGACCTTCGAGCATCGTTGATGGTCCCTGGGAATGCAGAAAACGAGTAAGAGAAATTGCAGCTTGCGGGGCAGATTTCATAAAGCTTTGCACCAGCCCAGGTGTTGCTTCGCCTTCCGACAAGCTTGAACATCAGGACTTCACAGCCGAGGAAATTCAGGCAATCTGTGATGAAGCCGCTGCAAGAGGAATGAAGGTTGCCGCACACGCGCACAGCCAGAGTGGAATAGATCTGGCTGTTTCAAACGGTGTTCACGACATTCAACATATTTCTTACATGGATGAAAAGCTCGTTGAAAAAGCATTCGCAAGAGCTTGTACTGTTACCCCGACTTCCTGGATTATTAGTGAGCTTGTGGAAAGTGGAAACCTTTCGCCTTTTGTAATGGAAAAGGTAAAAAAGGTGGCTGAAGTGCATCATCGTGCTGTTGAGTTTGCCGCCAAAGGAGGGCTGAAAATACTTGCAGGCACCGACGCCGTACTTGCCGGTATGCATGGGCGAAACTATATGGAAATCGCGCATTTGATCAAAGACGGTCTTTCACCGCTTCAAGCATGGTATGGTGCCACCGGTCTTGCTGCAGAAGAAATCGAACAGGATGATGCTGGTGTCATTGAAAAAGGCAGGCGTGCAGATTTACTTATCTGCAAGGGTGATGTGATTGAAAATCCGGCTTTGCTTGGTGATGGTGCCTTGATTGAAGTAGTTAAGGATGGTGTTGCTTATCGTGGCGCTATTGCTCAAATAAAGCAACGCAGTTTTGCAGATACGGTTAAAGATTACTGTCATGCCAAATAGTACTCCATCTCCTGCTGAAGTAAGCAGCTACATCATGGAACATGATTATGCCGCAGAGATGCTCGGAATCGAGCTTGTCGAAGTAGCTGCGGGTTCTGCAACTATGTCGATGAAGATTCGCCGCGACATGCTTAATGCGCATGCAATCTGTCATGGTGGTATCATATTTTCGCTTGCCGATACGGTCTTTGCGCATGCCTGTAATTCGCGCAACCGCAAAACGCTTGCTCTTTCATGCACAATCAATTTTACAGAGAGCGCAAAGGAAGGAGACCTGCTAACTGCCACGGCAAAGGAAGTTTCGCTTCAAGGTCGTACCGGTCTCTATGACATTACAGTTAAAAATCAAAACGATAGGGAAATCGCATTTTTCAGAGGCAGTTCATACGGAACAAGTTCTGCTGTGATCTAATCGGGATTTTAGGTACGCTTGTGCTATCATGGCATACAAAAAAAATGTAAGCATCTGCTACTCAATGCTAAAGAGAAAGGCACCTTTAATCGATTTCTGGAAAGCAGCTAAGCCGCTGAACTGTTGGCTTCTGCTCCTTCCCCTGAGCTTGACTTATGCAGGCACAAATCAAGCTCAGGGGAAGGACGCCGGCAACAATGACTCGAGAAACTCCTTAGTTAATAAGAAGAAAACGGCAGCGCCAAAACTGTTTTCAGATAAAGTTTGCTATTGGTCTCGTTCCTTTGTGTCTGCGCCCGGCCAGAACAGAATGGTGGAACAGTTTATTCTGTATTTCTTTTCTCATGGGCGGGTACTGGCTGTGCAATCGATTGGGACTGCCGGCTCATTTCGCTCGGAAATGTCCGAATTTGACATTTCACAATCAGCTGAGTGGGATATTCTAAAAAAGTTTCGCAAGGGTAAACTAAGTCCTGCTTCCGGTATTGGGATTGGTAAGTATAAGCTGACATCTGATGGAAAAATCTCACTGGAGCTCTATTTCGATCCCTCCAAGAAAAACAGGTCTGATTACTCCGGTATGCTGGCTGATAACATACTTACGCTTGAATATGCGGGTGCTTATGGGACAAGTGATTATATGTTCAAGGCGATTTCATTGCATAAGTAGCTGCAAAAACCAGGGCGTGACCTTCAATTATGAAAAACTGAGACGACTTCTCCCCTCTATGTATTTTATGTGTTTATTAGGCTTGAGTGATAAATGGCCCGAAAAAATGCAGTAAAGAGAAAGCAGCGGGAATCCTTCGGTGTTATTATGCGTTTGTTACTTACTCAAGGTTTCCTATGTCAGTGTCTTCCGGACTTCCAAAGCTGTTGCCTTTGATTGTCTTGCTTTTGTTGATTTTGCAGTCTTGTTCAAGCCGCGAACCATTTCACTGCTATGTATTGAGGCAAAAGCTGCCACCAGGTTCTGAATTGTCAATGCAAAATGGTGAGCCCGCAGATAACAGAGCACCGGTACTCAGGCACGAAATAGACAGGCTGAACAAGGACATCTCAAAATCTATTCAAGATCAGCGGCTTCATGATGCAAAGGCTCTTTATCCAGAACTTATAAAGGCTCTAATCAAATCCGGAGATCGGGATGAAGTTGATTTAGCCCGGTCCGGAGAGCAGAGTCTGGATTACTTGATTGCGCACCCTGAAATGAGTCCTTCAAAGCCAGCCTCACCTGACCTGCGATTATTCAAGATTCTTGATCAGCAGAATAAGGAAAAAGAGGGGCTTGCAGAACCGGAACCGCGTGAAAATCGAAGCATGGAGCTTGAAAAATTTACCCTGACACCTGGTGTTTGGCCGGTTCATTTCAACCCACCATTTATGGTTTCTTATATGAGAGGACTGGAGGAGTCCAGATTCTCGCTGAATATTTTGTGGGCTGATGCCGGCAGCTGCTTCGGCAGAGCGTACTGGGCTTGCGGCGCCGGACCGACGGATGCCGGTGTTTCTGCAGAAGCAGAATTCACTGGCAAGATCCAAGCTAATCGGGTCCATTTTGAACTTAAGGATCTACGGCACAAGAATGTTTTAATGGAGCTGGATGGCAGGCTATCAGAATCGGGAACGCAAATTACAGGAGAAGTGCATGGGTCTGGAGGTGGCGAAGGCCTTGAGAGAATTCCTTCAACAGGTGGATTTAGCATGCAAGCTCTCCCTGAAGCTGCGGATAAAACCGTTGAGATTTTGAATGCTCCTTCTGAAGAACTAGCAGATTTTTACCATGGACGTTGGACACTTATGCAGCGGGGTAATATCATCGCAAGCGGGATTGATTCGGCTTCCTTTTTTCCGGTGTCCAAAGAAGATGTTTTTCTGGAAAAAGACCCACTTTCCGGTTGGGTTCTAAGATCTGCTGCTTGCACCTATCAACTGAAGGTTAAGAATGAAGCAAAAACTGCAATCTTGAATTTTGGATATTTAAACGGCAATCTCATTGTTTTTGAATGCTGGAAATTGCAGCCGCATGGCAGTGACTTTGAAGGAACGCGAAGCGTGAGCATAATTGATCCTGAAAGGAAAACACGCACCAAGCTGGAATTCAAGCTTCGTGCGTGCCCATGTGTTGTACCAATTTCATCCAGTTAGCTATTAAAATAGGTGAATGCTAGTTCTCGAGCATTGAGAGCTGAGTCGACTTTGACTTATCCTTGCTCAGTTCTTTTGGCTGCTTTTCGATTTTTGTCCGCCTGAAAAGAAAGTACTGCTGGCTTTGCGGATCTTGTGAATATGGAAGTCCTGTTCTTGCAATGCTGCCGAAATGCTCAAATGGAATGTAATGACCGATTCTTTTGGGTGCGGCTATTTCCCCATAATTTATGAATTCAATTCCAGGTGCTGCGATATTCGCTCGTCCCAGCTTTCTTGCAGACTTCAATTCAAGAAGATTGTTCATGGATGAAACACCGAGCACTTTGTCTTGGGGATTCATAAATACACCAACATAGTTGGCTTTACTCACAATATCCGGCACCGCAGATAAAAACATTTTTTTGTCAACATCCGGTGCCAGAAAATAAACTGAGTCGAATTTTTCCTTCGCATCGCTATCGAGATATCTGGTCAAAAGCCTGTTTCCGAGACTGTGTGCCACAATCTCGATTTTTGTGTTTTCAGGCAGGTTCTTTTTCATATCGGAAAGCAGGCTTGCAAGATCGTTCAGTACCTGTGGATTATCAACTAGCTTGCGTTCCGTTTTAAATAGTCCTCTTGTGGAATTTGGACCAAATAATTTCCAGCCGACTTTGCCAGCCGAGGGCCAGGTGAATGCTAGAACCGGTGCTTCCACTTGTGATGCCAGCACTCCTGCGGTATAAAGCGCGTTCTCTCCACTTGAAGCGAAGCCGTGGATATAAACATATACCTTATGTTCTTTGGATTCATTTACTTTTTGATTCAGTTCTTTCCAGAAATTTCGGCTTTCTTCCTTGTGTATGTTTCTTAGTACGGCTTTAGTGTTCGATTCCGCTACATATCCCCTGATTTCTAAGTACGGCTTTAGAGTTGCTTCTCTTTCGTTTAGCCGCCAACCAAGAGTTTCAAGATCATCACTTAAATCGTGTGGAGCTTCATACCAGCGACTCTGAGCGGGAACCCGCACAGATGCCTGGCCTAAATATAGATCAGCAAGTGTTTTGCCATCAGCGTCTTTGTTTGAACTTATAGTCTTTCGATTGCTTGCAAAAAATACCGGAATTTCGACAGCCGGTAATATCAATTCTTCGTTTTTGCTTTGTTCGTTTGAAAGAGAGCTTTCGTTGAAGTTTTCAATCATGCTGCCCTTTGCCTCATGCGCACGCAATCAGCCGAAATTAATCAGCCTCATCTAGATTCTATTCAGCATTGCTGAAAAGAATTTGAAATGAGCTTTGATAAAGAAAATGCCGATGTTTGCAATATTTCATAGATTTTTTGCCGGATCTTGACTACTATTGGGTTCGGGAAACCTGGCAATGGCATACAGTCGAATCTTAAAAGAACCTCACTTGATGGGACTCTGGTTGAGCCAGGTTCTGTCTTCTGTCGGTGACCAGCTTTACTCAATTGCAATTGTCTGGATTGCAGTTGAAACAGGTGGCGCTGCCGCCGGTTTCGTAACAGCTGCTGGCGCGGTGTCCGGTCTTGCTTTTGGACTGCTTGGCGGTGTTTATGCCGACCGCTGGAATAAACGCAGTACGATGATTGCCGTCGATTTATTGCGCGCAGCGATTGTGCTGTCGCTTGCTTTTATAGGCCACTTCATGCCTCTAACTCTCTGGCACTTAGGTATTGCCTCTGTGCTGGTTTCAGGACTGGGAGCACTTTTTGATCCGGCGCTTACGGCCTGCTTGCCTGAACTGTGCCGGGAAAATGAAGCTAAGCTGCAGGCAATGAATGCAATGATGCAGGTAAACCACAGGCTTGCAAGAACTATTGGTCCGGGGCTTGCAGGCTGGCTTGTAGCTGTTACAGCTCTGCATCACTTTTTTACTCTTGATGCGGTGACTTTCGTGGTATCGGCTGCAGCTATTTTTTCGATACGCGGCAACTATCGCTGGAAGCCGGAGAAAGTGCCGGATAGTCGTGGACTTGCGGGATTATGGAAAGACATACGCCGGGGCGCATCAATCGTGTATACGCATGAGCAGATGCTCTGGTCTTTTGCCATTTATATCATGGCAAATATAGCCTGGTGTGCCGCTTTTATGATCGGCATGCCACTATGGGCAAAACAACTTCCTGGTGCCGATGTTGGCACTTACGGTTTGATGGTGGCGGCATATGGAGTCGGTAGTGTTTCTGCAAATGTGGTGATGGGTACGGTAGTTACCCGCAAGCGCATGTTTTTCATTTCGATTTCACAACTTATTTTTGCCCTGGGCTTTACGATTATTGTTTTTGCAGATAATCTGCCGCTTGCCTGTTTTGGTGCGTTTCTTTCGGCCATCGGCGGTCCTGCAGGTGATGTACTGATGATGGTGATGCTGCAAACAGATGTACCTCGGCAAGACCTGGGCAAGGTATTCAGCTTGCGTCAGTGTGTCATGTATTTGGGTGGCGCACTTGGTCTTGCGCTTGCGCCGCTGCTTTACAGTCGCGTGAGTCCCAATATGGGTATTGCAGTATCAGCGTTTGCATTTTTTGTCACAGGCATAGTAGGGCTTATCAAGTTTGGTTTGGTAGATTCTCCGCACAGACCATTTGTAGGTAATAATGAGCCTGATCGAAAACCTGTAAACAATACACCTCAAAATGATGCTCCTCTAGGTGAAAAGAAGGATTTAGAAAGAGAAAATTGCGGTGCTGCTGATGAAGAGAGTGCCGGTTCTGCTGTTTGCTAAAGTTCTGCGAAGAAAAAGGCTTATACTAATTGCAGCATTTCAAATCTGGGAATGATAGATTCAGTGCCATTTATGGAGACCAGCATATGCATCTCAGAAACACTGCAAACTTCGTCCTGGCCTTTCTTACACCCGCTTTTCTTTCACTTTCGCTTCCATTAGTGGCTGCAGCACAAGATTTGCAAAATCAGCCAGGTGGTATGGGCGGATTTGGCGGCATGCTTGGCGACGGAATGGGTGGACCCGGCGGAATGGGTGGCGGCATGGGTGGACCCGGCGGAATGGGTGGCGGCATGGGCGGACCCGGCGGAATGGGTGGCGGCATGGGCGGACCCGGCGGAATGGGTGGCGGCA
>CAZTQO010000009.1:147330-171370 GCA_964615655.1 uncultured Candidatus Obscuribacterales bacterium
GGACCCGGCGGAATGGGTGGCGGCATGGGCGGACCCGGCGGAATGGGTGGCGGCATGGGCGGACCCGGTGGAATGGGTGGCGGCATGGGCGGACCCGGTGGAATGGGCGGCGGCATGGCGCCCAGAAACTTTGGCAGCTTTAGTGGACAGGGGGCGCCGGGTTTTGGCAGCTTTCAGGGGCAGGGTGCTCCGAGCTTCGGCAGCTTCCAGAATCAGGGAAGTAGTTTTGGAAGTTCTGGTGGGCAGGGAGCTAGTCTTTTTGGTAATTCCGCTAATGGTGGTTTCGGAGCTGGTGCTGCTGGCGGCATGAGTGGATTTGGTGAAATGGGCGGCGGCGCAGGTGGACTTGGTGGCTCAAGCGGTCTTGGTGGCGCAAGTGGACTTGGTGGCTCAAGTGGTCTTGGGGGCTTTGATTCTCAGCAAATGATTCAGAACATGCAAAGGAACAATCAAGCAACGCAACAGCTACTTAATCAATAGGAGTTGTTAGCGCCAAAGAAAAGTCCTGAATGGAATTCTTTTGATAGAATAATGATGGTGCTCATTGTCATTTCTTTCTTTCTCAAGATTGCTATTCTGGTTGCGATTGCTCTACCAACCATGATAATTCGTTATAGCTATGGACACTGTGGAGCGAACCGCTTCGAATCGGATGCAATCTTTTGGAAGCGCTCGCTTATTGACCATTAGCCTTGACCAATACCGAAGTGTCGAAAACTAAAGCTTCGCGTCGTGGTCGTAATCCTGCTGTGCCTACCAGGATTCTGGACACGGTTACATTTTGACTACTTTTCATATGTAGTATTTGCTTCAGGACAGGTTGATCCAAGAAGGCAGGGCAAGCGATGGCAGGAATAGACGACAGGGAACCCGCGAAAGCGGGTTCCGAAGATGACTTTGGCGCGAAACACGAAACTGAGACTGCGCATGAGAAGGACTCAGCCTGGATAAGCAACACCTTTTCATTCGTTGCAGAAGAGTTGAGAAAAATCCATAGAACCCAGCCTTCTGCTTTTGCTGGCTTAGACATGTTCTTGCCGTCTTTTGAAATTGAAGACCGCAAAGCAGCTCCTTTCAGGGCAAAAAGCTCCGAAGATGATAATCCTCGGGACGACAGATCAGCACTGGACGACATATCAGCCCTGGCTGCTAGAGCAGAAGCTTTCGGAGCTGATGATTTAAATAGCCAGCGCGTCAGGCTTGCAGGCGGAGCTTGGCGGCAGTTCGACCGTTCGACGGACGGCACTATCATGGGTATCCGGGACTCGGCAGGACTTGCCTTTGTTTCGGACGATGGTATCAATTTTAAAATGCTGGGCAGCGATCTTACTGTTTCTGGAAAAGTAACAATGGATGAGTCAGGCTCATTCAAGTTCAATTCGGAAGAATACACAATCACATGCAAATCCGGTTCCGAACTGCTTGCTCACAATGCAAATGGACAGCTTCTTTATCGAATAAACTCCGACGGAAGCTATATCAAATACGACGAGCACGGCAAGATATCGGAAACTGTCGATTTACAAGGCAATCGCAGGCAATATAGCTGGGACGGCGACAAACTTGTTGGATTTACTGAGAAGGACGGTGCAAGATTTGAAAGCTTCGACGGTAAACACTGGCAACAAACTGAAGGACCACCCTCACTCGAACCTTTCATAAAAGGAACTTATGAGCTGGCTGCTGACGGAAGCTTTAAGTTTACAGATTTAGAGAATCAGTCTGAAACCTTGAATCTGGATGGTTCTATTGTCAAGCTTGATAGCGACAAAAGACCTGTATTTGTGCAAGACAAACTCGGTAATTCATACACAGTGTTTTACGGTGAGAGCGGCCCCCTTGAGATTACAAGGAATCCGTCAGGTGAAACACTGGTTAAAGACGGCGACCACTGGTTAAACTGGAAAACTGGTGAAAAGCTCAGGTCAATCACCGTGGACAAAGACGGAACTCTTCATGAGACTAAACTTGACGGCAGCAAAACAACTCTAAAAACAGACGGCTGGCAGGAAATCACCGATAGGAACGGTCACAGGTTTGAGTTCAGAAAAAGTGACAAGTCCTTAATTGTAAAAGACGAGCGCGGACGAATCACTGCTACTGAAGGCAGCAAAGGCAACAGAAGCACTTTTAAATACAATGATGTCGGAGCTTTGATTGAGATCGATAGCAAAGATCTGAAACTGAGTTCAATAGATGGAATCAACTGGCAGAGGCAGCCGGGAGATAAAAACGAGCAGCTTGATATCAGCATTTCTGAAAGTGGAGCTTTGCTGGTCCGTAATAGAGAAACAGGAAATACAAGCGTAGAGAATCTTGATACAAGCAAAATTGTATTTGATGCCAGTGGCAGAGTTCTCGAAACCCTTACGGCAAGGGGAGAACTGCACAAGTTCGGCTATGACGAAAACGGACAGCTCAACAAAATCATCGGACCAGGAGCAGATGAAGTTTACACAAGTACCGACGGAGAACACTGGTCCCAAGAGGGAAGCAACAGAACAAAACACATGCGAGTGGAGCTCAATGGCGAAGGCACTCTTACCGTAACCGGTCTGAAAAGTGGCATAAGTACTGTTTGGGACCTTGCAGGAAACGTTTTGCAAGCCAAAGAAGATCGGCTTCTTTTGATTTCAAAACATGATGGCACCTATACAAGATTTTCTTATGATCGCGATGGCAATTTTACCGGCACTGAAAACAGGCTTGAAAACGGCAACGTGATTTTCAAGAACGAAAATGAGCAGGTTGTGAGAATTGTCGGTAGAAGAGGCTGGGAGCTTAATTTTGGCTATGACGAAAGCGGCAAGCTCAATTATTTCAAAGGTATAAATAACACCTTGACACTGAATGACAAAAATGAATGGATCGCAAGCGGAGACAGCAAACCACCTTGGACAGGGAAGATGAGCGTCAATTCTCTTGGAGAATTGACAATGGAAAGCGAATCAGGTAACACCAGAATATCTCGCCTGGACGGCAGCTACAGTTTAGTCAGTCACGCGCCTGCGTACTCGAGGCTGGATTATGATGCACGTGGTCGCCTGGCATCAGCAACATACGCCTCAGGAACAACGCGCGAGTTCTCTTATGATGAAAACGGCAATCTGAATCGTATTCTGGAGCATGATGGTTTTTCCGGAGCCGGCAGGATTCTCAGCACCACTGACGGAAAGCACTGGGTCTCCAACAGCGATCAAGCGCCTTTTTCAGGTGGCATATACCTTGCAAAAAACGGCACAATCACTGAGTTCCTTCCTGAAGGCAGACGAGTAGTTGAGCGAGTAAGGCAGCAGCCTGTTGTAATCGACCGGCAGCATCTTGAAAAAATAGCAAGAGAGCTCTTTGAAGCCATCCACCCGCCTCGTCCTGAACGCCCTCCCAGCCGCTTTGATAAGGCACTGGATCTGATTCCCATTGATGAAAGCGTCAAGGATGTCGGTAGAGACGTTATGAGATTTGTAGTTGATTCGGGATTATCACCGGTTACAACCCTCACCAATCCGGGACCGATAATTCCAAGAAAAGATCCGAGAGCTGCAGCCGAGATATTGCAGAATCTTTCCGAGCCGGAACGCGCAGCTCTTGAGCAAATCTATGGCGGAATGTACAAACTGAATCTTGCTAAGGATTTGCTGAATTTTGACACCCGGATTGAAAGAGAACGAGCTCTTTCGGCGCTCAGGCATAGAGACGGAGTAGTTGATTATGCAGGTAACATTCGCCTTGCGCTTTTAGATCTGGAAGCCACAGGAATTGCATACGTGGACAGAACCTTAGGACTTACAAGTGAGCTGCGGTTTGATCGGCAGACTCGCATACAGGAAATATTCGACAATGTTTGCAGACTAGACTCGAAAACTCTAGCCAGATTAAATCTTGAATATAAGAGCAGATTCGGCATCAGCCTTATAGATACGCTGGACAGAAATCCTAATTTGTCTGAAGCCGAAAAACTGTCTTTGAAGATTTATCTTTACGGAACAGATGTTCTTACAAAGGGAGAAAATAAGGATCTGACATTGAAACTCGCTTATATTGCACTCAAAGACAGCCCTCCAAATCTGCAACTCTTCCAGACTGCTTTCAGATCAGCACCGCAAGAAGCAAGAGACGCATTTTTGGAAAATGGGGGTGAAGCAAAACTGAAAGAAGCCTTTGGCCCGACATTGGTTGCAGCTGCTTTGAAAGCAAGCTTCATAGAAGCTAACCTGGATCCGAACTTGCGTGTGACGGACAGAGACTTCAGGCATGCACTTGATTATGTCAAATACGGCGAGCTGTCGATTTTATCGATTCTAAAAGACAATACCAGCTGTTTTATCGGTGACAGTGAACAAGTAATAGAAGACGCAATTGCAAGCATGAGCGATAGCGAGCGTGAAATGTGCATGATAGGCAAAGCCATGACTCAGGCAGATCATGAAGAATTCATGCTGGCATACAACGGCGACAAGGCCGCGCTTGCAAGATATGGTCTGACAGGAATGAGTGATCTCGAGCGCAAGTTCAAACTGTCAGTATGTTTGAACTTCAAAGATGAAAATAACTGGTTCTGGTCAAAATTCTATAGTAGCGAAGCCCAGGCGAGGCGCTACAAAAACATTTCTGACAGTTATCCTGAATTCGAAAAGCTATCTGCAAAAGAAAAGACTGGTTACAGAAAATATTACGAAGAGGTCGAAAAAACTATATTTCAAATTGCCGGAGTCTGGTTCTCTCCGCAGAGCAACCTTGCAGAGGGTACAAAATGGAAAGACATGATCGACATGAAAGACGGCGGTCTGCTCACCAGGCTAACAATGCATGGCGGCTGGTTGTACACGGAAAGCAATCAAGCCGTGTTCAGTACAGTCGAGCATATGAAAGAGCATGAGTGGGAAGCCCTGGGAGGCGGTCTGCCTGAGAATCTGCGCACTAAAGAACAGCAAGAAAAACTTGAAGAAATCCACGATTTCATTTCTGCAATCAAAGGCGAAAAGACTGCCGGTGCTGTGATGAAGCTTATAAGAGAAAAGCTGAATGCCGACACTTTTGCTGACTCAGAAAATCTAGGCTGGCGCCGCTTCGAGGACGCACTCGAGCATATTGCCGCAATCAAGAGCTTCAAAGCACTGGCCGAGTCTTTAGAACATATGCCTGAATCAGAAAGAAATGCGTATCACACAAATTCCGCGTTCAGAAAAGCACTAAACGACAAGATTTTAAGGTACATAGAATCTCCAGAGGCAAGACAGCTTGTTTTTAACATGTTACGGAACAGTTCGCCAACTGAAGCGCCACATATGGACCCACTGGATAAGTTGAACCTTGCGAATTTGCAAACTGAAGGACGTGTTAACTGGATCAAAACCGGCGAAAATGTGCTTAAAACCAACCCTGCCACACCAGTTATCGTGCTTCCACTTCTGGTACCCAGTGCTGAGACCAAGAACAAAGCCTTAGAGGCGGCCGGTCTGCTCAGCAGCTACAAGGAAGAAGCAATCAAAGATCTTGCAATCATGTTCAACGACGAGAAAAAATTCGTCGAATTCAAGCAAAGATATCTCAAAGACGAAAATTACCGCAATAGATTCGAAAGAGCTGCCAGGAAACTCTTTGACGGTCACGGTGAATATGACAAATACATAGCCCCGCTTGTGAAGAGCGGCAAACTGGCTCCGGAGGTTCTGTTGCAATTGAACGAAGGGCTGATATCAAACGATTACTTCGGGATGAGAGAAACACTCAAAAACTTGAGCCCGGAGCAAAAGGATCGCTTGCTGAAAAATACGCGATTTGCAGATTTTGCATTCAGAAGTCTTACTGAAGACGGCAAAGAACTCGCACTTAACTTACTCGATGAGAAAAACAGCGGTCCGGAGGACGTTATAAGGGGATATGTGCTCGGGCTTTGCAGCGAAGAAGAACTCAGGAGCACTCTGGGGCGCTTGATGCCGGAAGAGCTGGCACTTGCAAAGGCAGATTACTTCCAAAAATACAACGCTGATGCTTCTTTAGATCTCAAGGGAGCACTCGGCAAAGACGGAGCAGAAGATCTACTTGTTCCCCCCTTCAGCCCGGAAGAAGCAATTGAACGCTGGCTTGGGCGCTACCGAGAAAGCTACACCGGTATCGGAAAACAAGGAGTTGACAATTGCTGGGATGGCTCCGGAAAGGTCTTGAATAACGAAGCAAACAAGCTTATAAGGCTCGAAGCTGACTCCACGGCCATATACAAAAAATTGCAAGACTCACCTGAAATTCAGGAAAAAATACGAAATCTGGAGGCAGCGCTGGTAAATTTCCGCAACGGCAAAGAAGATCTCGGCAATGCAATCGTCGACCTTACAATTGCCGCAGTGGCAATTGCCGCAGCTCCACTTACAGATGGAGCCAGTCTGGCAATGCTTGCCTGCACCAGTGCCGGAGCTGCAGTAGCCGCCGCCATTTTCAAAGTTGCGGTCAAATCAGCAATCAGAGGAAATGACAATGATCTCCACAAGGTTCTTATTGATGCGATAACAGGAGCCATAGATGGTGCTCTGACATTTATCGGACCGAAAGAACTTGCCACCGCATTCAGGCTTGGACAGAAAGCAGGTTTATCGGCTGCAAGCAAAGCCGCGACCAGGTTCGGCTCTGAGGCACTGGTAGAAGGAGCAGAGACCTTACTGGCAAAAGAAATGGCTGTGCTTGCCGGAACTTCATTGAAATCATCAGCTAAAGCGATAGATGAAACAGCACTGAAAGCACTTGCCACGCAGGCATTAAAGAATGCCGATCCCGACAGTGTCGCCCGGCTTGCGCGTTTGCTCAAAACTGAACTTGATTTGCAAATGAAAGCAAACTTTGTATCCATTGTAAATCGCATGCTTAAAGAGTCCGGGGCTTCGATTGGAGCAGGAGCCTTTGGAGGCGGAGCTTCTGGTTTCGTATACGGTGCTGCAAGCTGGGATCCGTCACTGTCACCGGCTGAAAATATGGAACATATTTTCGAGACTACTGTCACTTCTGCCGGTTTTGGTGCAGCTGGCGCTGCTGCCTTTCACGCGCTATCCACAACTGCTCATTTTGCAGCGCCTTTTCTGAAAAGCAAAGGTAGAGGCGCGGCACCACATGAAAGCCCAGATCTAAAACCACACGATAGCGGATCACCGGCTCCTCATGAAGACGGATCGCCCGCACCACACGAAGGTGCCCCGGCTCCTCATGAAACACCAGAACTGAAGCCACATGAAGATGCACCAGCCGGAGCGCCTGAAAGCAAAACTCCTCTTACAGCCGATCAGGAGAAATTTGTAAATGCTGTAGGCGGGCAGGCAAAGCAAGCAAGACTCAATCTCGTAAACTCTGCAAATGAACTCGGGTTCAATCTGCCTGTTAATCGGCTCGGCAGCATAAGTGCTCAAGAGCTTGTGCAGTTGAACAGTCTTTTGAAAACTTGCGGTGAGTTGCAAATGAACTTGCCGTCCGGCGTAAGCGAAATTCAGCGCAGGGCTGTTCTTGATTCAGTCGAGTCCGTTATCGCTGGTTTAGGCGAGAAAGGCGGCTCAAATCCCCTGCATATTGCCAATTGCTTAAAGGCAGTCGATGCTGTTACAGGACCGAGAACAGCCCAGTTCACCGATTTGCATGCAAGTCATATCGCCGATCTTCTAATAGCCTCAAAAAACATTACGCCTGAACTCTTTCCTGATTTCGGTCATTTGCTGACGGCAACGCCGGAAGGACTTGCGCGCTATAACAGCATTCTGAAACAGCTAGAAGGCATGACACCATCCCGCTATGGTCCTGATGCTGCCGCATTTGATGCTGTCCTGAGAATCAACAAATTGCTTGCAGCTTCGGAGCTGGGAGCAGAATGGGCATTCCTGCCTGCAAGCCGCGGCGCACTGGCAGATCAATGCGGCATCGACGGTGCATTCATAAACCTAA
Organism: uncultured Candidatus Obscuribacterales bacterium; assembly: GCA_964615655.1. GTDB lineage: Bacteria > Cyanobacteriota > Vampirovibrionia > Obscuribacterales > Obscuribacteraceae > JAIEPM01. Next base: position 155,248 of record CAZTQO010000009.1, read on the forward strand.
AAAACGGTGAACTGAGACCGGTGGACTTCAAAACCAATAACAAATCCGGCGGCTGGATAATGAACATTGCTGAGCGCGGAAACACACTCAATGATCTAAACGGTATAAATACGATAGAGGAGTTTCTCTCAAGCAGTTCCGCCCATGCACTTTCACCTGAGTTCATGGATAAGGTCGGCTTGCCTTCCTTTGGACGCGGTGCAAATTCGGCAGCAAATCCAGCTGCAGATTTACTTCAACTTGAAAAATATCTTGCCAATCTAAATGAGTATCTCTCTGGTGAAAAAGCTGCAGGCAAGACTGTAAGCCTGGAGCTTAGAGGACTGCAGGTCCGTTTTGAAAATGCAAGACCGACTTTATACGGCGCTGCTGCGCTACGCAATGATGTACCAGGCTTGCTATCTCCGCTTCTGGCTTCCCCGCCTGATCAATACGGCAAGCTAGGCAACAGCAACTATGTGGAATATAAATTGCCCGAAAAATACAATGCCGATTTCGAAGGCTTCCGTCATGATGGCACGGTCCACAATCAAGCACAATATGTGGAGAGTATCAGAGTTTACAGAGACGGCCGTATCGAGGGTATCGGGGGTGGTCACTGCTGGGAGCTTGGAAATCTACACGATATATATTCAAAAGCAATTGATTCTGCAAGTCCTGAGCTGGCAAAAGTCTATGAATCGGCTGTGGAGAAACTAACTAATAGAGAGACTTTTATCAAAAAAAACGACTAGACAAGCCCGAACTACCGAAAAATCCGGACAATCCGGCAGCAAAGGAGGTGAAAAGCTCGGCAGGGAAGGAGGCATAGTAGACATTGCCATAAGAACGGCCGATTGCTTTTAGGAATCGCAGCCAGCCGGAACACCCAAAAGCCGGATTCTATAGAGTTGAAAGTCAGTTTGCTTCCAACTTGTATCCAACTCCATATACATTAGTAATCAGCGACTTCTCGCTAACTGAATCGCTATCCGAAGCTGAATCAATTTTCGTTCTCAACTTTTTAATCACTGTTCTGAATGTTTCGGGACTTCGCTCTGAATCCGTTGGCCATACTCTATCTAAGAGTGTTTCTGAGCTAAATACTTCGCCTGGATGCCGCATGAAAAACTCAAGCAGGGCAAACTCGAGTCGCGCAAGCTTAATCTGCTTGCCGGCCCTGCTAACGTGGTATGTGACTGTATCAAGCACTAGAGGACCGACTTTGAGCACCCGGTGTTGCAATACATCAGGGCGCCGGAGAAGTGCACGCACTCTCGAAATCAGTTCGTCTTTATGAAAAGGTTTAGTCAGGTAGTCGTCCGCGCCGGCATCTAGCCCGCTGGTTTTGTCCTTGATTTCCGATCTGCCCGTGAGCATCAATACGGGGATATTAGCACCTGCTGCTCTCAAGTTCGAAAGCACGTCGATTCCCTGGATATCAGGAAGTTCCCAATCAAGAATAATCATGTCGTATTTAACAGACGCAAACCAGTCGAGGCAATCCTGGCCGGTGTATACCGCGTCTACCACATACTGGGCTTCTTTCAGCCACTCTTGCAGGTAATCACATAGTCCCTTGTCGTCATCTACAAGAAGCAGTTTAGCCATTTAAGCTGTCCGGTGTTGCTGCAAAAATCACACACATTCTATCCTATCTCTAAGCGGAATTCGCCTTAATCTTCTTCCAGGCATATGGTAGCAATAGAGGTCATTCTCATTAACTCATTATTCGCTAATCTCTTTTGAAATATCGAGCTCTGTCAGAGCGTCATCGAAACTAACTCTGTTTTCTTTGCAGAATTGCAGAGCCGATACGGCCTGGGCCGTATCAATTACCCCGTGTTTGAGAAGGAACTGGCATCGCAATGATGCTATCAAGATCGCTTCGTCGATGGCCCCTGATATAACCAGCATTTTGCCAATCAAAGAGGGATATTTGTTGCTGAGCTCGATTGCTTCCTGAATGTCAACGTCGGATACGAAACCGGTCATTTTAAGTAACTCTCCGAGCACGGGTGGCGTTACGATACTTCTGTTATCTCCGAACACCATCCTGTGTATCTCGTTAGTAGCTTTCTGCAAGGCAAGCTCTCCGCTAGAAACCTGTGCGTGCAGCTTCAAAAGTCTTTCATAGATTTTTTTTGATACCAGACCCATCTCAATAATTGCTTCTTCAAGACTCAATTGTTTTGTAAGGCTTGTTTCCATGGCATGCAGCATTTCTGCTTCAGTAGCAAGACCTGCAAGCACTAGAAACTCCCCGAAAAGCACATTCTTTCTGGCTGGAGCAGGAGCCATTGCGTTAGCTTCCATCTTCAATGATTGACCGGATTTTAAAGCGGTTTCAGACATGAGCATTTCGACAGATTGTTGCTGGCTGATTCTCTTTTCTCTCACCATTGATTGAAGATGAAGTGCTCTGGTCAAGAGTGAATGAGAAATGAATCCGTTTAATACAAGCACTCTGCCCAGCCTCAGTCCGGTTTCATAGCTCGACTTCTTCGATTGCTCGAGTTGTTGATGCGAGATCAAGCCGGCCTCAAGCAAAAGTGTGCCTAAATTTGTTCTGTCCTGGGCGCCTTCTATGCCGATATATCTCAGAGCTTCTTCTGCACTTCGCTTTTCCTGCCTTACAAAAATAGCTGCTCTTGAGGCTTGTTCCATGCTGCAGCTTCTGTTGCTAATGAGCGGCTGCAACTCAACCACAAGTCTCAATTCTTCCTCGGTCAATAAACCTGAAAGGACCAGTGTGCGACCAAGTGGCAGCGAAAACTGCGGAGCTACCTGCAAAGCATCTGCCAGTTGTGCTTCTGTCAGTAGATTGAGTTCTACAAGTAAACTCCCGAATCTGACAGGTTTGAGACCTGCTTGTGACATAAATGTGGCTTTCCTTACGATCAGGGTATAAAGATACTCCCCTTGAGAGCTTACGTAAAGTGGTCATTCAGACCTCTGTGCTTGCTTTAATGCCCGTATCTTTGCTTTAATTGACCTTCGAAGAACAGGCACACGGATTGAGTCCAATGTTTAAAGAACAAGAAGAGCTAAAAATAAAGGTTGAAGCGGAGCAGGAGATTATTGCCGGAGTCCAAACAGTTGTTGCTGGAGCCGAAGTCTCCGGGAATGAAGCTGCTAGTGGCGCCGCCCGGGAAAATGCAGAGCAGGCTACCAAAGCCGGCCAGACAAAACAGAACGAACCCAAGGCTCAAGACCCTTACGAATTGCTCGATGTAATTGTTGATCCCAATTCAAAAGAAGAAGATTGGGTTTCAGCCTGCAATGCCGCCGCTTCCTGAAGGCGCGCCTGAGTTCGTGGATGTGAGTTTCAGCTTTGATTACAATGTGGAAAAGGGGCGCGCAAACTAATTCGTTTCTTTTTTTTCACTGGGCGCCTCCAAACAAGCTCAATTGCAAGGGAGCCGCAATATTAACCGGCTCAAGCCTGCCGTGGCTTGCAAAATAAACCCAGGGTTTTGTTTTCAAACCCAGTACTTTCTCAAGCCCTTCCACGTATTTGCTCAATTGCTCTTGATGATTCTTGAGCTGTTTTTCAAGTAGTTTCAATTCAAAATGGTCTGTTTTATAGTCGACCACGTGCCAGTTGCCGTTTTCATCTTCAATAATAAGGTCCGGCCGGTACTCGCTTACTTTTGATTGCTCAATTATCAAAAACGCTTCTTCAACAAAATGCCTCCTTGCTGATTTCATCAGTGAATATAGCTTGCTGTTTTTTAATGCAATCATCATATTTTCGGAGCTTTGCAAAAGCTCCTTTTGCTGTTCTTGATCATGAACTGATACTTCGTGATCTGCAAGCAAGGCTTCTCGTTCATCAGGTGAAGGCAACTCGAGACTTTCAGCAAACTTCGCCATCAATAGATGGAAATAATTTCCTGCTATGGTTGCATGTACGCTGCTTTCTTTAGGACAGGCTCTCAGAAGCCCCTGCCAGGGCACTGTTTTATAAGTCAGGCTTGGATAGAAAGGATCTCTGAAATCAAGCAGGTCTAAACTGTAGCCGGACAAGTCTGAATGCTCGGCAGAGTTTTCGTTGTAAAGGCTTTCTTCCGAGCTACTCTTCTCCGGCGGAAGCAAGCGGGCCCTCGCTTGTTTGAGCTGAAAGCTGCAAGGATGTTTTGAACCGCCGCATTTAACGAGTTCTTCTTCGATTTCACTGCCGTCAGCTTCAGGCAGGTTCAAAGAACTGATCAACCACTTGCCGAAGTTAGTGTTTCTTTTGCATCTGGAATTGATAAACAAAGCGAGATAATCTCGAGCACGTGTTAGCGCTACATAAAGCAAGCGCTTTTTCTCTTCTTCATCCATTCTGCGGCTCAGAAAATTTGCGGCAGTAAAAAAAGCCGGCTTTTCTTCTTCTTTTTCTTTTGTGCAATCGAATGCAATACCAAAGTCTTTTCCGAAAAGCATCTTGTCGGCACGCTGGTTGGTGCCCCGTGCCAGCCTGGGCAGCGCAACGGCGGCAAATTCCAGCCCCTTTGATTTGTGTATGGTCATTATTTTGACTGCATTGTCGGCAGAAAGCGGCGCATCAGTCAGATTCTTCACACCGAGTTCTCTCATTGAATCAAGCGAGCTTACGAACTCGCTTATACTCATGTGTTTGTGCTGGCTTGCAAAGGCAAGAAACTTCCAAACGTTTCTTGATTTTTGTTTTCCTTGCTCGGTGCTCAAGAGCGTTATGTCATAGGCAGTCAACTGGATTGCTTTTCTGAGCAGGTCAGAAATTGTCAGGCTTCCAGATTCTTGAATCAGGGTTTGTAATATGCGCCTTGTCCTCAACAGGTGCTCATCTTGCTTTTCTGCTGCCTCTTGAGACAAACAGCGCCATAAGGAAAGGCTCTTGCCTGCTTTCAGCTCGTGAATTCTGTCATCTGAAAATCCGAATATTGGTGAACGCAAAATGCCAAGCAGTGCATGACCATCCTGCGGACAGCTCAAAAATTTGAGCAGGTTTTGCATGTCGTAAACCTCTTGTCTTTCTAGAAAGCCCGAACCTGCAATACTGACATATGGAATACCTGCCTGCGCCAGCGCGCTTTCTATGCCGGCAAAGTCACTGTTTGCTTGAAGCAGAACTGCAAAGTCGGCGTAGTTTATTGGGCGATTTGAATTGATTGACTTGTCAAAAATCTCTGTTTTGCTGTCGACTTTTTCTTGAATCCAGAATGCCAGTTCCATGGCTTCGAGTTTGTCGATTTTGCTTCTGCGCTCTGTGCTGTCCGCTTCGTTTTCTTCTTGCGGGTCGGCAATGTAAATTATTTCGACTCTTGCCTTTTGTTCTTGCTCTTGATCTTGATCTGCAAGTCTTGCCGGCTGCAGTGCCTGGAAACGCGACTTGAAATTTGTTTCCTTTTGCTCGTCTTTAGACTCGAACATTATAGAGAAAAGGTAGTTAACAAAGGATACTATCTGCGGATGGCTCCTGAATGACTGGCTTAAAGTCAGCTCCTTACCTTCGCCTTTCAGTGCAGGAAGCTCATATGAGGCAGCGATGGATCGGTGCAAGTCTTTTTGTTCTTGAGTATTTTGTTCTTGAAGCGATGATATATATGCTTTACAAGCGTTGAAAGTTGCTACATCTGCTCCCTGAAACTTATATATTGACTGCTTGTCGTCTCCGATCAAAAATAGCCTGCTTGCAGTTGAGGCAAGGGCTGTAAGCAGCCTGGCCTGGGTCCAGTTAGTATCCTGAAATTCGTCGACTAATATGGCTTTCAGGTTCCTGCTCAATTGCTTCTGTGCAAAAGCAGCGGCGGCTTTTCTTGCCTGGAGCCGGTCAAGGCTGCTCTTTTCAGAAGCGCCTGACAGAAGCTTCTGGCAGAGCTGAATCAGGTCGTCAAAATCCAGCTTTTGATGCCGTTCTTTAAGCAACTGGTATCGAGAGAGTGCGTCGTCTGCAAGTTTAATGAATGCTTGAAGAATTTCAAATGCTTTTTCGTCCGAGGCATTAAGCTCTGATTTGTGTCGCGATGCAAGCGGTCGTGCCAGATTGCGGATTATACGCATGCAGGCCCTGAGTTCTGCGGCTTTGGGACCCCCGGCGCTGCGGGCTGATTCCATATGCGCCAGTTCTTTTATAGCATTGAATCTTTCTACTGCACTTTTTGCAAGGTCGTTAATTATGGCAAGATGAGCGATCATCTCGTCTCTTAAAATAGCAAGCTTGCTCTGGCTGTTTTGTGCTTCGTTATCGAGCAAATAGCTGCACTCCGACTGGAATTGCGGGTCTTCAACCAGTGATTTCAGAGTGAGGCTGATTTCTTGTTTTATAAGGCTCCGTGCAAATTCTCTCAGGCTTTCAATACTGCATTCCGAAAAGCGGCTGCGGGCTTCACTATATTTGAGCGGACTCTTCAAAAAATTGGAAAGCCAATTTCTCAAACTTTCAATCGGATAATCTAATAAGAGCTCGCTTTGAGCAAGCGGTTGCTCAATTATCATATGCAGAGCTTCATCGATGCTTTGAGCCAGAAGTTCTGCCCGCTCGAGCTCGTCTATAATTTCAAAAGCCGGGTCGATACCGGCTTCGGCCGGAAAACCTTTTAAGATAGACTCGCAAAGTGAGTGGATAGTACCGATGCGTGCCGATTCCAGTTCGGCAAAACATTTTGCCCATCTTTCACGTTCTTGTGTTTTTGTTATATCGCAGGTTTCGATGAGCTCTTTGAGTCTGGCCTTGAGCCGGCTGCGCATTTCTTCTGCTGCTTTTTTTGTAAATGTGACTGCGATTATGTCACTTACTCCGGCTTCCGGATCTGTTCTCAGCACGTTGATATATCGTTCGACCAGGACGAAAGTTTTCCCCGAGCCGGCGCCTGCAGAAACCAGCACGTGCCTGTCGGTTGAGAAAATCGCAGCATTTTGTTCGTCAGTCAGAGTTGGCATCGTCTTCCTCCTCTGCACTTAGGTTTAATTCGCTGACGCGGCAGACAGTGGCATGGTCGCAGTCACGGCAAACCGAGAGTCCCTTTGGTCTTACGGTGAATACACCCTGCTTTGCGGAGCGGTTGTATTCTTTGACCAGATTTTCTGCATGGACTATTAAATGCTTGCACTTGTCCGAAGCGAAGTCCATATGACCGACAGGTTCTGCAGCATTAATGCTCAAATAATCTGCTTCAAGAATGCTGCAGCCTGCAAGCACAGACTTTTCCAGGGCAAGCGCATAAACAGGTAATTGCAGGTTCGTTCCCTTTTCGGCTTCTCTGACGCTTATCTTTCTTGTGCCTGATTTATAGTCAACTATCATTGCCTGGTTTGCCAGCGGAGAGTCTACAGAATCTACAAATAAGTCAACTCGATCTATGCTCCCCCTGATGATGATTTCTTCTCCGTCGAAAGCGCGCAAAATAAGCGGCGGGTATGCGCCGCTTTTATCGGTTCCGAACTGTAGCTCAAACATTTGTGGAATAAAGCCGGCTTTGCTTTCAATGCGGGCAAGCTCTTTTGCGATGAATCTTTCAATGCGGAATCTCAGGTTTTTCTTTTCCTGCTCCCAATAGGGCCCCGGCTTAAAATCATGCCTTTCTGTAAGCCATGTAATACCACCTGCAAATGATTCTTCAATCAGATTCTTGAGTGCAAGCTCGGTTTGCGGATCTTTTGAGAATTTGAAAAATTCTTTTGCGTCTTGTCGTTTTGATATTGAGCTGAAAAAGAGCTCAAGAACTTTGTGATAAAAAAGCCCGAGAAATGCATAATTCAAACCGGCTTCGGCTTCCTTCCTCGGCTTGAGTTCAAGCTGGTGACTTACCCAGTATTTAAATGGGCACTTGCCGTAGTCATTGATTTTTGTGGCAGTCCATTTGTTTTTTTCTGGATTGCTTTTGAATGCGCTTATATGGAAGAATTCTTGCAGGTTGCCGTTGAATGCATGTTCATGGTTGGTATTAGACCTTGAGCGGATCAAACAGGAAAGAACACCTGCTTCCATCTCCTGCCACAGTTTTTCAGTGCTTTCCCTTAGCCCGGATATTTTTTGAGCTCCGGCAAAACCGCCGCGGAACATTGCCGAGCAAAGCAGATCGCGGCTTGATATCGGGAGCTTGCTTTCAAAAGGCTGTTTTGATTTAAGCACAAGACCAGTTGCGTCTTGAATTTCGGTCAAGTAGAAAGAAGGAAGGAGTTCTTCAGAAGCCGAGCCGAACTGGCTCAGGCTCAGGAAAAGTCTTTTCTCTGCGCGCTCTGCTATCGAGTAAAAAAGTGCCCGCTCAAATCCAGCTTCCTGTCGTGGATTTCTGATGTCGATACCGTAGCTAAGCCAGAGTCGCGTTTCTTCAAGACTCAGGAAGCCCCTTGCTCTTTGATGCCGGGGAAACTCGCCTTCAGCCATTCCGCAAACATAGATTTCTTTGAAACGCTGGTTCGGAAGCAATTCTGCCGAACAGATTGTAACAGCCGGTGTAAGCGGGCGTGGTCTTTGATAATTCGACTTTTCTATTAAAAGTTCGAGCTCAAGCCAGAACTCATCTAAGTTAGCGCTTTTAAGAAGATTAAGTGAATCTTGTAAGAGCAAAACTTTAAGGCTGCGTCTCAGTGCTTTTATCAATTCTCGTTCTTCCTGCGCTTTTAGAGAACGCAAATCTGCTTCGCTTGCAGGAAGTTTCATATATCTTTCTATGTAGTCTTCAAGCAGGCTTGCATGCTCCCTGGCGCTGCCTTTTCTCTTCTCGAGCTCAAGTTCGTTTAAGAACCCGGCAAGACCCGCACTGAATCCTGAGTATGCTTCTTTGCTGCTTATAAATTTTGTCCATGATTCTTTCGAGCCTATCAATTTTGCTTCAAAAGAGTCCCTGTCGAGCATGCTCAGATCTCTGGCTTGCAATCCGAGAGCTTCTAAATTCATATAAGGGCTGCGCAAAATGTCTATGAGGTCTTTTCTTTGGTAGCCTTTTTTCGAAAGCGTAAATAGTGAGCGAATGAAGCGCCAGGGCGCTAGCTCGCTTACGCTGGCGCTGCCGTCGATAAAATAAGCCAGACCAGCGTCTTCAAAAGCAGACTCAATTGCGCCGTTATAAGAATCAGGTGATCTGCAAACCACCACTATGTCTTGATGGCTGAGATTTCTTGCGGCAATAGCGTTTTTGACCTCTCGTGCAAGTTCGGTCATTTCAAGCTGCCGGTCAAGCAAGAGGCAGGCTTCCACTGCGGCAGGCTCAAAGGTTTTGTTTTCGGTTCTTGTTATTGTGAGGCCTTTGCCGCTTTCGTGAGTGTAAGAAAGAATATTGAAAAGTTCTCTAAAACTGTTTTCTTTCCAGCGGTAGTCGTCTGTTTTTTGTCTCAGTATCTTTATTTCTTCTTCGGCATTGTCTTCAGCTTGCGGATCTATATAGTCAAAAGCAATTATGCTTCTTGTGGCATTTCTACAAATGCCTGCAAAAACCTGAGCCTGCAAATGGCTGATACGGTCAAATCCGTCAATCAGTATCAGGTCATATTGATCGTGTTTCTTTTTCTTAGAATTATTAGATGAGGCAAATAATTCTTCTCTTGCTTGAAGCGCCAGGCTCTTTTGATCGTAATATCCCAGCTCTTTCATTTTTTTGAAATAGGCAGCATAAATATTTGCCAGCTCCACCGGTTTTGATTCCTGGCAGGCCGATTCCTCAAGCTTTGCCAGAAGCGCATCAGGCGATAGCCCTGCTCTTTGAAATTCATCAATCAGCTCAAGAATTGCAGAGCTTGTGCCGGCAAGACCGGATATTAGAAGCAGATCTGAAATCTTGTTTTCAGCTCTAAGCTCTGAAATCAATTCTGCAAGGAGCACCGGTCGCAACTCTTCGGGAATCAGGCGCACATCCTTGCTGCCGGCTTTTGAAATTTCAAGACAGGCGTGATAAAACGGTTGAATTGAAAATCCAAAAAAGCCGGAAAAAGATTTGTTTGAATCTGCAAATTCTTTCAGGCGTTTGTTTATTCTTTCTTTCAAGACTCCTGCATAACGTGCAGAAGGCACCAGAACAAGAATCCGTGAAAAAGGCTTCTCAGCTTTGAAATTCAAAATTTCATCTATGATCCGGCTTGTTTTGCCGCTGCGATATGGACCGGTTAATAGCTCGGTGCCGGCGCTGAATTTTTCTAAGGAAGTTTCCGGGCAGACGGCTTCCATAGGAGTTTACTTGTTGGCGGTGGCTAATTCAGCTGAAAGGTCCGCATAAAGCGCGGTTGAAAGATAACGTTCACCCGTGCTCGGCAATACGCAAACAATAAGCTTGCCCTTATTCTCAGGGCGCCTGGCAAGCTCAAGGCTGGCAGAGCAGGCCGCACCGCTTGAAATTCCGGCAAATATGCCTTCTTCTGTTGCCAGCCGGCGTCCGTGCGTGATTGCGTCGTCGTTGTTCACCATAATCACTTCGTCGATCACGTTAAGGTCAAGAATCGATGGAATAAAGCCGGCGCCGATTCCCTGTATCATATGCGGACCAGGTTTGAGCTCCTGTCCGGCAAGTCGCTGGGTGATAACCGGACTGTTTGCAGGTTCAATCGCCACGATTTTAATCGAGGGATTTTTTTCCTTCAGAAACTGTCCGACACCGGTTATAGTACCACCAGTGCCGACTCCGCATACAAAGATGTCCACTTTCCCTTCAGTGTCGCGCCAGATTTCTTCAGCAGTTGTTTCTCTGTGCACTTGTGGATTTGCCGGATTGTCAAACTGCTGCGGCATGTAGGCATTCTCAGTTTGTGTAAGTAATTCGGCTGCTTTATTTATGGCGCCGCGCATACCTTCGGCACCGGGGGTAAGAACGATTTTGGCGCCGAGCGCTGCAAGCAACTTGCGTCTTTCAATTGACATTGTCTCGGGCATTGTCAGCACTAATTTGTAATTGCGGGCTGCCGCTACAAAAGCAAGTGCTATGCCTGTGTTGCCGCTGGTCGGTTCTATTAGCGTGCTCTTGCCTCTTTCGATAAGCCCCTTTTTTTCAGCATCATTTACCATTGCAATGCCGATGCGATCTTTGACTGAACTGAGGGGATTGTAAAACTCAAGCTTGCAGGCAACAGTTGCATGCAAACCTTCGGCCATCCGGTTCAATCTTACAAGTGGAGTATTCCCGAATGTTTCTGTAATCTCAGCGGCTATGGGCATGGCTTGGGTCCTCGGCTTCTTCCTGAACTTTTTGTCCGTTGTTTTCCACTTCGGATTTCGAGCCATTCTCAAAATGGTGCTTTCTCAAAACTCGACGGAAAAAGTCGCATGCTTTCAGGCTCGTAAGCGGACTGCCTGAAACCTGCAGTGAACGGGTCAATAAAGATTGCTCGAATAACAGCTTGCCCGAGCAGAGCTTCAGAAATGAAGCTGCTGCTATCTGGAACACGGCCTGCGGCTTATGTTTATCCGGCTCGAATTCTTTCACGTTTGCTTTGCCGTCTTGTGCTTCCAGAAGGAAACTGCAGTTGTCTTCTCCGGGGATCTGAAAGGCAAGACCTCCTGAAAATGAAGCAAGTGTTTTCAGGCTTTTTTTATCAAGTTTCTCCGGCAGGAATTCGCAGAAATAGCGCCTGGCTTTCTGGCTTGAAAAAAGTTCTTCCTGAAGGCTTGCTTTGCTCTGACCCCAGTTGTTTTTGCATGCGTAGTCTATGACTTTTGCAAAATAGTCTTTGCTGATGCTTACCGGTTGCTGCTGGAAGCGCCCGAGCAATTCGAAGAGATTTCTCGTCTTTACCTGAATATTGTCTGTAAGCAGCGCTCTCAATGTGTTGTTTATATTGAGCGAGTCTTTTTCACTTGCGTTTATCGACTTGACTCCAAGGGCTGCTGCAAGCTCCTGCATCCATTCTTGAATCAGCATTGACTGTGTTGAGACCACATTGCAAATTACAGGACAGTTCGGATCATCTATGAAGTTGTATACAAGATTGCTTGCTACATCTAAGGGCAGCATCCAGACCGTCGAATCAGTGTTGTAGTGCAGATCGATGCTTTTGTCATGGCAGTCTTCACCCATTTGAAGTCTGCTTAAATAGAGCTCCTGCAGTAAATTGTAAAGTCCGTTGAACTTAAGGCTGCGGCCGTCTTTTGAGCTGCCGAGTAATAGAGGCAGGCGAACCAGGTGCCACTTAGCTTCGGACTTCTCAATCGCTTTCAATATCTTTGTTTCGTACTGCTGGCAAACGCCCTCGTAATGGCTTTTTGCTTTACGCCTTTCGAACTCGATTTCTTCCGGCACCACACCGTCTGGCTGGATGGCTGCCGAAAGTGATGAAATCACAACCACCGGCACGCCTTTCAGTTTGCTGCTTATTTTGAGCAATTCGTCGGCTGCCCATGGTGCTCTTGAAACTCTTGGTTCGTCGAAATTACTGGGCAGTCCCATGAAGATGATTACATCATATGTGGTGCCCTTTTGCGGCTCTTCGTTTTCAAGAAAACTCAGCCGGTCGGATAGTGCCTTAAATCTTTCAGAATTGCCTACAGCTTTTTCGATGTTGTGCTGGGCGGAAGATGAAAGATCAAGCGGAGAAAGCGAAAACTGCAGTGCGGATTTGCAAGCCAGATGAACCTGCCATCCGTTTTCAAGCATCAGAGCAAGCAAGCTTGCTGAAAAGTTATAAATTGGTCCCCAGACATAGGCGGTTTTAGTGCTCATAATCAACCTAACTCAGACGCAAATTTAATTTAAAGCAAGCGCTTTCAAGAACTCAGCGGCTTGGCTATATTTCTGACCTGCTAAAGATATCACGAGCCTGTTGCCAGCGGCTTTACAAGCGCCTTAATTAGTAAGTAAATTCACAATCGGCCGGAGCTGCTTTATTGCAGTTTATTTAGAAACCGGGTTGCTGAAATCCATGTCTGCAGGGACAGTTGCAGTACCTGCCAGCTCGTCGCCCCAGCGTCGACCGTCTTTGCGGGTGTAGAGCTTGTAGACCTCCGATGGCAGGACCACAAGCGTATAGACCATACCGGCTCCGACCACAACATTCGTAACTATTGAGCTGATGTTATTGTCGATTGGCACGATTTTTAGAAGAATCTGCGAACTCAGCTGCCAGATGTAAAGCCCAAAATATGGTCCGAATAGCACGATATTGCGCTTAAAAGACTGCATAAGCGAAGCGGGTTGCCCGGTCCTAACGTCTATAACCTGGAGTCCCATCAGGTTTTTGCCCACACCGCGCCCGTTGAAAAGCGAGTCTCTAACCACCAGAAATGCGACCAGTACAAGCTGGTCATGGATAAAAGCGTTTATAAAAGGCAGGCAATTTACGACCATTCCGACCAGATATCCGGCTACCACGTCTATGAGACCGGCTACCAGACGCTTACCCATTTCAGTTGAAGCTGCCGACTCATTCTCGCTTCCACCTGATTCGCCTGCTTCAGGTTCCTGATAATTCCGAGACTCGCTCTGACCCCGGCTGCTCTGGTTCTTTTCTGCCTGGGGAGGCTGCCCGCTTCTTGAAGCAGGCATGTTTCCTCTCATCTTAGACATATTGGGTCTAGCCTGTGGATTTGACCCGCGACCCTGAGAACTATCTGCTGCAGGCTCCGGCTCATCTTCGTGACCGGGTCTTCCGCCAAATGATCTTGACATTTATGCTGCCCCCGGCTCTTTCCTTAATATTTAGTAGAAAAACAGATGAAAACTACAAAATCACACTCTACTTTCAAATTATGCCCTTTTGCACTTGAATTGCCACCGGCAGGCAAAAATTGAGACATTAACAGACATTGATTTCCGTCAATTTACTTCAATCTTTGAACAAATCGAAAAAAACGGGATTCTGGTTGTCAGGCAAGCTAGCATTTAACTTGAGAAGTTTTTGGAGGGAGTATAGAAATGAGCTCCACGGTCATCGTTGATGGATTCAGATCGCCATTCGGCAAGCTTGGCGGCGGCTTGAGCAGTTTGTCCGCTGTCGATCTGGCAGTTCCGCTTTTGAAGGAACTGATTTCGCGTCACAAAATCGACGGTGAGTCGGTGGATGAGGTGATTCTGGGGCAGGTGCTGCAGGCCGGTTGCGGCCAGATTCCTTCCAGGCAGGTTCTGATAAAAGCCGGGCTTCCCACCACCTGTGAATCGACAACAGTCAATAAAGTTTGTGCTTCAGGTATGAGAGCGGTAACAATAGCGGATTTGCGCATAAGAGCAGGCGACGGAGAGCTCATGATCGCAGGAGGTATGGAATCAATGAGTCAGGCGCCCTATCTGGTTGATGCAAATTCAGCACGTTTTGGAAAACGCATGGGCCATGTTCAGTTCAAAGACGCGATGCTGGCTGACGGGCTTGAATGCCCGGTGACCGCAGTCCATATGGCAGTGCATGGAGCCAAGGTTGCCGAAGAGCTGAATGTATCAAGAGAAGACCAGGACAACTGGGCATTTCGCAGCCACCAGCGGGCTATAAAAGCACAGGAATCAGGCAGGTTCAAAAGCGAAATACTGCCCGTGACGATCAAGGGCAAAAAGCAGGACACTGTAATTGAAAACGACGAGGGACCGCGTGCCGATACCTCAGTTGAGGCTCTTGCCAAGCTGAAACCCGTATTCTATGAGAAAGGTTCCGTGACAGCAGGCAATGCTCCTGGTGTCAACGATGGTGCATGCGCGCTCTTAGTCATGAGCGAAGAGAAAGCAAAGAAGCTCGGACTCAAGCCGCTTGCAAGAATTCTCAGCCACGCGTCGCTCGGACAGGATGTGCAGTATCTTGCAACCGCTCCTGCGCTTGCTACCAAAAAGGCTCTTGCCAAATGCGGACTTACAGCTTCACAGCTTGAACTGATGGAAATAAACGAAGCCTTTTCAGCTGTGGCTCTTACATCAATGCGCATGCTCGAGCTTGATCCTGAAAAAGTGAATGTAAACGGCGGAGCCGTTGCACTCGGACATCCAATTGGAGCAAGCGGTGCTCGCTTGCTCTTAACACTGGCTCGCGAAATGGAAAATCGAAATGCAAAATACGGCGCGGCTGCGATTTGCTCAGGCACCGGGCAGGGCGATTGCGTGATTTTGAGTCGTGAGAATCTATAAGCAGCAAATAAACGACCTCCTTTGCGAACTGAACTGAGAATTTAATTGCAGCCGGGAACTTGTGCCGGGCTCAGTCGCCTACCTGCATAGAGATTTTCGCGTGTGGGGATCTATGAACGATCTGCCTGGTTTTGTGCTTGTGGTTGATGATCATCCTGTGAATCAAAGGGTGGCGGCGATTTTACTTGCAGACATGGGCTTCGACTCTATGGTGGTCGATGATGGAAAACCGGCTGTAGAAGCCTTTCTTAGTCATAAGCCCGATATCATTATCATGGATTTGATGATGCCTATTATGGATGGATTTGAAGCTTCAAAACAAATCAGAAGCTTCGAATTCGGCAAATCGAAACATACTCCAATAATAGCCTGCACAGCGCTTGATGAATCCAGGGTCAGAGAAGACTGCCTGCAATCAGGAATTGATGATTATATTTGCAAGCCGTATAGCCGGGAGCTGCTTGCAAGGAAGCTGAATGCCTGGCTGAAAGTAGAAACAAAAGCAAAAATACCGGAACTGACAAACTATGTTCAGGCTGTAGAAAATGACCTGAAAAAAGAAGAAATTTTGAACAAGAAGTTTTTGCAGCTCTTGTATGGTATTGATGAACTGGACAGCATACTGGCTCTTTTTCTGGAAGTAACAAAAAAGCTGCTTGATGATCTTGATTCGGCAATCGAAATGCATGATTCTGTGAAAGTGCGAAGAATCGCTCATGAAATTAGAAGCGGCAGCCTTGCCATTGACGCAAGCGAAATGGCAAGGCTCTGTATTGATCTGGAAGAGGCTGTTGAAAACTGGCCTGAAGTCGTAAAAACATATCCTGTTCTTGCTCTTGCCTTTACCAAAGTGCATGAATTTTTTCAGCTCAAGAAAGAGGAGGGGGGAGAGGGTGTAGGCTTGAGCTATAACTAAAGATTTAAAGACAGCTGCTGCACTTTTATCTAAGATAGAGCTTCGTTTCTTATGAGGCTTGGAAATGGCTGAAACAAGTGCAGAAACAACTCTATTGGATCGAGGAGCAGCGGTTAAGAAAATAGATGAGCTTCGCAAAGAACTCAATCACCATCGTTTTCTTTATTATGTTCTTGAGCGTCCGCAAATAAGTGATGCTGAGTTCGACAGGCTTTTTGCCGAGCTTCAAAGC
>CAZTQO010000010.1:0-15753 GCA_964615655.1 uncultured Candidatus Obscuribacterales bacterium
ATTAACGGGCCTGTAATTACGGCGCCGCCAAAATTATCTATGAAAATTTGCCCGTCCAGCAATCGAGGAATTATATAATTGCCTGCTTCATGCCTGCTTCAGTCTCTTAAATATTTGTAGCCAAGCACATGGCTCGAAAGCCCCTGCAGTCCCTTACCTCTGTAGAGGACAACCCCGTTTTCTAGCAACTCAGGTCTGCTTGCAGCATTGAATCCACCAAGTGGAGTGCGAACCCACCATTTGTCGTCCGCATGCTTTTCAATCCGCTGGTCAAAGCTTTCATAGGCCACAAGCTCACCGTTCTGCTTGTAAAAAGCACGAGTGTCGACCTGCTTGCCCGGATGCAAACCCAGCAGTTTGGCAGCTTCACCTTCTTCCGGCACAATACCTACTATTTTTCCCAGACCCAGTTTATAAGCATCAGCCCAGTAAAAGCCGGTGCCTGAATAAACTACAGAACCGTCTTTTTCAAGACGCGGTACACCGGCTGCATTGTAGCCGCCGTCTTTTTTTACTACCCACCATTTATTGTCCTCATGTTTCTCGATGCGCTGCCCGTAGCTTTCAAATGCAAGAGCTTCGCCGTTCTTATCGTAAACTACCGAAGTGTTAGCTTCACCGTCATGCACAAGTTCTTCCTTGCGCGAGCCGTCCTGATTTATTTCAAGCTTCGGCAAAATACTTTTCAGGTCCTGATTCTGAGCTGACTCATTTCTCAAAGTTTCGGCATAACGCTTCAAATAATCCGCTCCTTTACTGGCAGCCTGATCTAGTGATTCTTTCAAATGCTCATATTTATGCTCAGCTCCGGCGCCCTCGGGTTCTGAAAGCACTTTTGCTGGTCGAAAAGCAAGCTGCTCTACTTCCTGCGCCTGAGAGTTTTGGGAATCCGGCAATTCGTTAGACATAGAGATCTCCTGCTTTCAAAACTCATACATTCAGCTTTGATTTAGCAGAAGCTAACAATTAATGTCGAAATAATGCCGGAATTATCCGGGTAAATTTCGTTACTGCAAACAAGTGCATCAATATGCAGTGGCAAGGTGTCATTAATACCTATCAATTGAGCTGTTTCTCACGCAATATTAAAGCGGGATGGATGGATGAGGTATTTCGGCATGGTTGCATTTGGAAAAGACGCAAGCACACCCGATCTTAAGGATTTTTCCGACAGGCATTTTCAGGAAGTCGACAGTAACAACAACTCGGTTCTGGAAATGGATGAGCTGAGCAAGGCATTATATGACGATTCATATTCGATGGAATCCAGGAAACTTGCACTGGGAGTGGCTGTTGCAGTCAATGAGATTTCAGGATATTCAAATGACCGGACCGGTCCGGAAAATGGGGTGTCCAAACTGGATATAGCGCTCTTTGATCAGAGCATGAACAAAAGATTGGACGAGGTAATAAGACTCCATCCGTACTTAGAATGGATCGACAAAGACCTGCCTGAAAAATTCGGCAAATGGGACCAGGACAATGACGGATTTTTGACAATGAGCGAACTTTACGATGCGGCTAAAGATCCCCGCTTGTCCCAAAAAGACCTTGATGGAATTGCCTTACTGAAAACAAACTACCAGAGAGTCCAAGCGGTCAGCAAAGATGAACTGTCCTTATGGGACAATAACGGTATCAGCTGGAAAGACATCAGCAAAGCTTCCGCAAAAGACCGTGCAAGTTTCTCAGATCAGGAAATGCTTACGTTTCTTCGAGTAAACACCGCATTAGAAAGAGCTGAAAGGTACTTCGCCCAGGGATATTTCGACAAGAAACCTGGCGAAAGCTAGTTTTTTTGGTGAGAATTAGAACCAGCTACTTTTTACTTCAACCCAGAGCCAGACCACCGGTGGCTGTTTCCTTATATTTCTGATTCATATCAAGCCCGGTTTCTTTCATGACTTTTAAGGCTTTATCGAGGCTTATCATATGGGTGCCGTCTGAAGCCAGTGCAAGTGCTGCCGCATTTAAGGCCTTCACCGCTCCCATTGCATTTCTTTCGATACATGGAATCTGAACCAGACCTTTAATAGGATCGCAGGTCATGCCCAGATGATGCTCGATGCCCATTTCAGCAGCCTGCTCAATTTGATCAACTGTACCAGAAAGCATGGCCACGGCGCCTGCCGCTGCCATGGCGCATGATGTCCCGACCTCGCCCTGGCAGCCAACTTCAGCACCACTTATAGAAGCATGGGTTTTTACAAGCGCGCCTATTACTGAAGCTACTATCAGCCCGTTTTGCAGGGTTTCTCTTGAAAGATTATGCTTTTCTCTCAAAGTTCGAAAAACTGCAGGAATAAGCCCGGAGCTGCCGTTTGTCGGTGCTGTTACAACCCGGCCTCCGGCAGCATTTTCTTCATTTACAGCCATTGCATAAACAGAAGGCCGCAACTCATTGCCTGCCCACTCCGGCGCGCTGCCATTTTCTATTCTTTGATAAAGCTCTTTGGCCCGGCGCCTTACATTGAGACCCCCCGGCAAAATCCCCTCGGTATTCAAACCACGTTCTATGCAGGCTTCCATCGTATCGAGGCAGGCATCAAGATGATCTCTAAGCATCTTTTCTGTAAAACCCATGGCTTCTTGATTGGCAATTACTACTTCCCAGGGTTCTTTGTTCTGGCTTTTGCAGATTCCTATAAAGTCGGCTGCTGTAGAAAACGGATAAGGCAAGGGCTTTGAATCATTTTCATTTTGCGCACCTGACTCAGTGTCATTGCTGGCTGAATCAGACCCTGATTCAATGTTTTCAATAAAGCCGCCACCCACTGATATTATGACCTTTTCTAAAAGCACTTCGCTTTTACCAGTCTTGTTCTCTTGAATGAGACGGAATCTCATGGTATTGGGATGTGGAAGTGCACTGCCATCCATGAGCCAATCGCCCCAGACAATGTCGTTTTCCGGATTGAACTTCAGTTTCAAGCCAGCAAGCTCAAGTTCCGGCGAATCAGAAAGTTTCGGCATCGCCGCCCAGATCTCATCGGTGGAAGAATCTCGCGGATGCAAGCCGGAGAGCCCGGCACAAACGGCACCATCTGTACCGTGACCACGGCCTGTAAGCGAAAGACTGCCAAAAAGCTCTATTTTTAAAGCAAGTAAAGCAAGCGAAGACTCTGAACCAGTCCGCTCGGCTTTCAACAGGCTTTCTGCTTGACGGCGAAACGCAAGTGCAGCCATCATCGGTCCGACCGTATGCGAACTTGATGGTCCTACGCCGATCTTAAAAATATCCATTGGTCCGAGACGATCAGCTTCAAGTCTCATTTTTTCTACACTCTAGCTCTTTTGCTTTACTGAATATTCGGTAACTATATAAGGCTAGCACGGAAAGCTTATGTTCAGGCAAACTCAGGCCCCAGGCAGCCTAATTAAACCTCTTAAGATTTCACCCTGACAATAAGCCCCAAAAGCTGCAATTTGCAAGGAGGGCATCAAAGCATCTGCTTGAAAGAATTAAGGAGCAAATGAACTTTGTGATCAATCTATTGTGCAATCCCGGCACTCAGTAATTTTCTGCTATAAACAATGATTCCTAGAGTTCCAGCAAGCAGCCGGCTTGCTTTCCCTTAGAATTTCAATGGGGGTTTCCAGATGCCGACAGCCAGACTTGTTTCTGCAGATATCGATGAATATGTAGTATCCAAGAGCGAGGACACGAGTCCACTATTAAAAGAGCTTGTCGAGCACACTCATAAAGATACTAAGATGCCAATCATGCTCACAGGGCCTCTTGAAGGACGTTTTTTGAAACTGATGGTCCAGTCTATACAGGCAAAGCGCGTGCTTGAAATCGGTATGTTTACAGGTTATTCAGCACTTTCTATGGCTGAAGGCCTGGCAGAAGACGGCGAGCTTATCACCTGTGACTTAGATCCTCACTGCATTGAAATCGCCCGCAGCTTTTTTGCGCGCAGCGAGCATGGCAAAAAGATCCATATCAAAGTTGGACCGGCGCTTGATACGCTTAAAGAGCTGAAGCCGGGTTTTGACCTGGTCTTTATCGATGCAGATAAAGTAAACTACCCTCACTATTACGAAGAGTCTCTAAGGCTGCTTCGCCAGGGAGGCGTGATCCTTATAGACAACGTTCTATACGGCGGCGAAGTGCTCAATCCGGAAAGCCAGAATTCAAAAGCTATCGCCGGGCTCAATGACCTGATTGCTGAAGACGAACGTGTGGACCGTGTTCTATTGCCGATACGCGACGGTGTGTTTTTTATTCGCAAACGCTGATTTGAACTCTAAGCTGAAGATTCTTGAGGACGATATTCATATGCAAACAGAAACAAAAAATCCGGAAAAAATCAAAGTAAAAGAAGCGCTGTCTGCTGATTCAATCGGCAAGCGTGTAACTCTTCAGGGCTGGGTCAGATCAAGACGCGATTCAAAAGGCGGCTTTTCTTTTATCGACCTGAACGACGGCACTTCGATAAAAGGCGTGCAGGTTATTGCAGAAAAAGCACTTCCCAATTACGAATCAGAAATATTGAACTGCGGCATCGGCTCCAGCATCGAAATCGTAGGCAATATAGTGGCTTCACCGGCAAAAGGCCAGGCAACTGAAGTAAAAGCGGAATCGGTAAAAATATTCGGCTATGCAGACCCGGCAACTTATCCGCTTCAGAAAAAAGAAACTTCAATGGAGTTTCTAAGATCTGTTGCACATTTACGCCCGCGGACCATGACCTTTGGTGCGGTTTTTAGAGTAAGAAACGAAATCTGCCGGTCCATTCATAATTTCTTTCAGGAGCGCGGATTTATTTATGTGCACACGCCTGTGATCACTGCCTCAGACTGTGAAGGCGCCGGACAAATGTTTAGAGTAACAACGCTCGATATGCTTAACTGTCCAAGACACCCGGAGAATAAAGAGGAAATAGATTTTGAGCAGGACTTTTTCGGCCGGCCTACCAACCTGACCGTAAGCGGCCAGCTCGAAGGCGAATGCTTTGCCACCGCTTTGCACAGCATTTATACATTCGGTCCCACATTCAGAGCCGAGAATTCAAATACATCCAGGCACCTGGCTGAATTCTGGATGGTGGAGCCTGAAGTCGCGTTTTGCGATATCGAAGGCGACATGGATCTGGCAGAGAGCTTTTTGAAGAGCATCTTTTCTGATGTACTGAAAAATTGTGCGGACGATATGGCTTTTCTAAATGACAAAGTAGACAACACAATAATCAGCACACTTACAAACATAGTTGAAAGCGAGTTTGCCCGGGTAAGCTACACTGAAGCAGTTGAAATTCTCAAAGCTTCAAAAGAGAACTTCGAGTTTCCGGTTGAGTGGGGCATTGACCTGCAAACCGAACACGAGCGCTATTTAACCGAGAAGAAGTTCAAGAAGCCGGTTATTGTCTTTAACTACCCGAAAGAAATCAAAGCCTTTTACATGAAGGTAAATCAGGACGGCAAAACCGTTTGCGCAATGGATGTACTGGTGCCGAAAATCGGTGAGATTATCGGCGGCAGCCAGAGAGAAGACGATCTTGAAACCCTGGAAGCCCGCATGAAAGAATGCGGACTTTCTCCTGAGGAATACTGGTGGTATTTAGATCTGCGCAGATTCGGCACCGTGCCGCATGCAGGATTCGGTCTCGGTCTTGAAAGATGCGTTCAGTTCGTTACCGGCATGGGCAACATCAGAGACGTGATTCCTTTTCCCAGAACACCCAAAAGCGCTGATTTCTAAAAAAAAGCGGCGGCTCGGTCTAATAAAGCGCAGCTAGCTCGTTCTGCTGCTGCTACTACTACTACTACTACTACTACTACTGGAATCCGCAACTGCAGCCAGCGGCTGCAAACTCAGTTCGGATTCTTCAACTAGCAAAGACGAAGTAGAGGCAGCTTCTTTCAAGCGGCTCTCAGACTGGAGCTGGGTCCGGCTCCGGCTGACGATGGGCGCGGCAAGCGACTCCAGAGCCCGAGCCATTGCTGGCTTTCTAAGAGGCAAGATCAGGTATTCAAGCAAACTGACCATCACTCCTGCAACGAAAACCAGAGGCAAGAGCAAGCAGATATAAGTGACAGTGGCATTGAAAACAAAATTGTCTAAATGTGGAATGCTCAGAAAACTGCCGGCAAGAACCGGGCTGTTCTTCCAGAAAGAATAAAACGCCGGTACCAGCAAGAGAAATGTCCAGAGCACAGAAAGAGTCTTGCCGCCAAGAAGCGCTGGCTGCCTGAAATAAGTGTTATGACAAACATAATTGCGGAATGAAAGAAACAAAACAGCCAGCCCAAAGAAGGTGCTGCCGTGCTGAAGCAGGTGCCAGACTGTCACATGATAGGATCCAAGATCGAAAAGCACCGGCGTGTAAGGAGCAACCGCTTTTACACACCAGCCGTTTCCATGGGTGAATCCGTCCCAGATTATATGAGTCCAGGCACCAAGCAATACTGAAAAAGCAGCCACAATAAAAGACTTCAAGGACGGAAGCGCAAGTATCGGGGAAATAGCGGCAGTGGCTTCTCTTAACGGGTAAGGCAGAAGCCTGGCAAGGGGTCTTACCGAAAGATAGAACAGTGCAGTCAGCGCAAGTCCTGCAGGCACATCAAAGCGGAGACTTCCAAGAAAAGAGTGTCCGGCAATGCTCCAGTGCCAGTTGTGCATGTAGTAACCCAGATCCGGTGTCAGGCTGCCTGCAATAAGTGCAGGCAAATTGAGATAGTCAGGACAGTATTTCCTGAAAGGCAGTACCGCTGCTGGATGTGCAAAAGTAAAAGGCATTTGACTGGAGCTTGAAAACCCGCATGAATGTCATCAGCTAAGAAAGGTAACATTATTCAGCCTGCTTTTGGATTAGAAAGACTGAACTCTCTAATTCAATAGAATTCAGCAATTCGGGAATTCAGAGCTCATTTGTTGACTGAAAGCTACCGTCCATACTTACAACCGTATATTTGAACGACCTGTATTCAAGAGCCTCAATGACAGATTTTGCAAGATAAGATTTAAAGCACAATTGCCGGTTCATTGAAGACCCTGCTCCACTAAGCTCAGAGGAAATGCCGCTCAATAAGTATTTCTCAATCTGATAGTCAAGACGGAGTGCATCCGATTCTAAGAGTCGTTGCACTAATTGCGGTGGCTGACTCGTACTGACTGTATGCATAAGTACTTCTGCAAATAGGTCTGCAATCAGCCTGAGCAGCGTTTCATCCACCGCCTGGCCGGTTCTGAGCAAACTCAGCTTCGCCACGCCGTCAAGAAAAGTCTCCCCGGCTTCACTCAATGCAAGCAGCTTTCTGTCGCTTCCTATCTGCATGAATGAGGTACCAAGAGCAAGCAAGCTGCTGTCTATGATTTCAGCATTTTGAATAACTGCAATCCGGCAGCCAGAACTTGTAAGCTGAATCAAACATACGGTGGAAGCTTCCACACCTTGCAAAAGAGCTTGCAGTTCTTTTTTATGAATGCCAGTCAGAAACCTATTTCCTGCACAGTTGTTCTTGCGCCTGCCAGGCTATTTTACACAGTTTCTCCACAAACTCCATTCTCAAAGCAGAATCAGTTTGTAAAATCGAATCATTCATTCATAGTACGTTCCAATTAAAGGCGATGCCGCCAGGAACCAGGATCACGTTGAGTGCAAAGAATCTGGAGAGAATCGAAAATGAAGATTCAGGGGATACGAAAACTGCTTATTTTTGCAATTTTTTTTACGCTCAGTTCGGCTCAAAGCGGCCAGACCCAGGGCATAAACGCCAATGAATTGAGCATACTCAACGCCTGGATGAAAACTGCATCGAAAACCGCTGTCGGCAATGACCTTTTGAACGTGCTGTCGGGTGCCAACAAAAGCTTGCAGAGCAATTCAAAGAATACAAGAGCACTTTATTTGCGCGGTTATTTATACGGGATCATAGGCTGCACGAGATCCGCAATTACGGATCTGAGCAAAGCAATCGAGGTTGATCCCGGAAATGCTCAGGCTTTTACAGAACGCGGCATCTGTTACATGGATCTGAAAGCTTACGACCGGGCAAAATCGGATCTGGAAAGAGCAATGATGCTCAATCCATATTCGGGAGATGCCAGGTTCGCCCATGGCAAGCTTATGCTCGAGCTTGACAGACCGGCCGCTGCAGAATCGGATTTCCGCGCCTGCCAATCCAGCGTATTGAAATTCACACCGGCTCTGCCCGGAGAGCTACCGGCCAACTATTACAACGGTCCGGATTACTACCTGGGTGTTTGCAGCGAAGCCGAAGGCAAACTGGACTCGGCACTCAAACATTACAAGAGCGCCAGCAAAACACGACACATGGGTGGCATCGGTTATATAAAGCGTTATTCCGACCAGCCGCTCGACACTGCAGCACGAGTTTCAAGGCTGGAACTTGGACTGTAAAGGCAGTTACTCAAATTGAGCAATATCCATTAGAATAGGCTTTGTTCAAAATGCACTTACTAATGACATTCCTTATCTATAGAAAATCAAATCTATAGACAATCTAAAACTAAACTAGAACTAAATGGCAGAAAGCACTTCACTTCATTCCTCTGGCAGGCAAGCTATTATAAGTAGGGCCCGGGCTTGTCTTGCCGTGCTTATTCTGTCCTTTGCATTTTTGCCGTTTTGGCAAGAGCCTGCTCATGCCGATGCAGCAGATTTTCATTTCCAGCAGGCGATGAAGTACGAATTCTCAGGCAATATCGACGAAGCAGTAGCAGAATACAGGCGAGGGCTGCAAAGCTCGCCGCTTTCTGTTGATGGTCATACCCGCCTGGGAACACTTTTGCTTGATGAAGAAGGGGATCTTGACGGTGCTATCTCGGAATTTGTAACAGCGCTTACTATCGACCCGGATAGCCGTTTTTGCCAGGCCAGGCTTGATGAAGCCATCGCAAGAAAAAACGCTAGTGTAAGAGACAGCATCAACAGAGGAAACGATTTATACAG
This sequence comes from uncultured Candidatus Obscuribacterales bacterium, assembly GCA_964615655.1. GTDB lineage: Bacteria > Cyanobacteriota > Vampirovibrionia > Obscuribacterales > Obscuribacteraceae > JAIEPM01. Next base: position 8,919 of record CAZTQO010000010.1, read on the forward strand.
AGCAGGACAATTGAAGCGCTCTGCAGCAGCTTATCGAATTGCAGTGGCCTCAGATCCCCAGAACGCCGAAGCTCGAAACTGCCTTTCATGGACTTTGTATCGAATTGGAAAACTCGAGGAAGCACTGCAAGAAGTGAACATGGCACTCAAAATCAAACCGGACGAAGCGGAGTACGTGAACACGCTTGCCTGCATCCAGTATGACCAGGGTGATGTGGACCAGGCGATTTCAAGCTGGAAAAAAGCAATCAGTAAGAGCAAATCGCCAAACCCGGCGGATCTATATGGGCTGGCAATCGGCTTCCTTTCAAAGGGCGATCAGAATAACGCAATCAAAAACTTCAAAGAAGCTGTCAAATCAGACGCAAACTATACGAATTCAAAATATTTGAGAGACCGGATCGGTCTTTCAGTTCATGCGCTTGCAACCCACGAAAAGCTCATGGATATGAGCGGCGAAAATCAAAAAAGCGGGGATAATGGAAATACAAATCCAGGTTCAGGCAAAAATTGACTTGCCTGAAGTTCGATAAAAAATTTTTAAGGAAGAATCTTCGAGCAATTTTGAACTTTTTGACCTGGAATTTCGTCTTTTTATTGAGCTCATTTTTGACTGAGGGGTGCTTCCATGAAAAAACTAAATCGCTTTGGTGTCCTGCTTGGACTCCTGGCCGGGGCGGGTATCGTAAGTTTTGTGCCGTTATCACAGGCCCAGGAGGCTGATGAGCCGGGGCCGGCGACCGAAGTTATGGAAAGTCTCGACCTTTCCTTGAACCCACCTTCGCCGCCTGGAATTCCTGAGTTCAATATGCCTCTGGGCGGTCCTGACGGAGGCCCATCATTCGGCCCGATGTCAATGCCGGGACCAATGCCGGGAATGCCTGGACCCGATCCGGAAGATATGCTCGCCTTTCACGGAGGCGGCGATGTGATGATGCTGAGAGCCGGCGTTCAGAGCAGCTTCAGCGACGACCAGCTTGAAAAAATGTACAAGGCCAAAACTGATTTCATGGACAAAGCCGGACCCAAAATGGCTGAATTGAAATCTCAAGAAAGAGCCCTGCGAGATCTTCTGACTCAGCCCGAGTTTGAAAAAAGCAAAGCCATGTCGCTTCAAAGCAAGATAAACGGTTTAAAGGATGAGCTGGCAAATCTCAAACTTGAGCAAAGAATCAGCCTGTTGAACACTCTTACAGCCGAGCAGCGCAAAGAACTGCGCCGCAGCTATGTAAAATGCATGGATTTCGGCATGATGGGCATGCGTATGAGAGGGCGCATGGGACATCACGGACGCATGGGCAAACGTGGACGGGGCGGCTGCCCGCCCGGTAAATCCTGCCCGTCGGGCGGCGGCGGTGGCGGCGACAAGCACGAAGCCAAAGAATCCGGCGAAAAGAGCTGAGAAGACAACGGACTTATACACACCAATTAAGAGCCCTGTGAATTAGAGCACAGGGCTCGTTCTTCTCTTTGCTCACATGAGATAATCTTGGAGCCTCCAGCCAGTCATCAATTAAGGATCGAAAACCTAACTATGATAAATAGAAAAACGGCCTGTTTACTGTGCGCAGTTTCGACTATATTTTTATGCCTTCAAACAAGTATGGGCGCAGACGATCTGGCCCGAGCCCGACACAGCAACGCCAACAACAGCGCAATAACTCTCAGCTCGGACGAGCTGAAGCAGGTCTTGAACACACGCATGCAGGGCGGCATGGGCATCAGTTTTGCAAAACTCTCAAACATGCTCCTTGCTACAAAGGGTCTGGCAGAAGGAAGAGCAATTTCACTTGCTACAAACTCGCAAGAAATCTCAAATACAATGCTGCGCTCAAATTTTCCTTCTTTTTATAAACCCACACTAGAGCAGTTTCTGGATGCAGTGGCTTTGCAAACGAAGTCAAAGTGGGCTTACGATCCGCAAGCAAAATCGCTTGGCGGAGAAAAAAAAGACAAAAGGACAGGCAAGGATCTGATCGTGTTTGAATTTGTTGCCGACAAAAGAAAAAAACCATATGAGCTTAATCTGGCAAAAGACTGGTCAACAAAAGACAACGGCAACTGGGTCAACTGCACTCCACCCGGTGAAACAACCGGAATGGACATTTACGAACTGGGAAATTTCACTTCCATAAATAAAGCCAATGAAGCAGAATTGCTGAAACAGGTGCCCCAGGAAGTTTCTCTTGAATGGGCACGACGGGTAAAGCCACGCGTAAAGAAGGACGAATTCAAAGAAAAAAAACTAGGCAACAAATATGACGCTGTGTTTTTTGAGTCGATGGTTAAAACTCAGAACGGTAAAAGCGTTCACTGGCGTCAGTGGGTTTTTATGGCAGGCAATGCCTGTTATTTCATTGTGAGCACTGTTTATCCGGAGAAGGACGCTAGCCTGTTTGCAGATATCGAGAGCATGCTCAAATCATTCAAGATAAGAGATCAGACCTGAGTTAGATTGCCACAACTTCTTTACCTGGCAGGTCTAAGTTAAATGCATCAGGAATTGAATCTCTCGGGAAATCAAAGAGAAATCAAGCTTGCTCTAAACACCTGAAAGCTCTTATCTGCGTAATCCAACCATACAACCCACAGAGCGCTTTTCAAAAGGGCGCTCTGTTTTTTTTTTGACCCGCCAGGGCTGACCGTCTATTCGGTCCTTATCGGAGGCTGCCACAAATTCTTTACCACAAGTTACTATGCTCTGAATATGCATCTCAATCTAAAATGATGGCAATGCAGAAGATTTGACAGGGCTGGACTGTTATAAAAACGCTCGGGAAGACAGACCCGGGCGTTTTTAATTCAGCTAGAGAATCCGATGCCGAATAGATCAAGCAGCCTGAGCATCATATTGGGGTTTTCGCCTCTGTCGACTTTTCTCAATGATTCAGTGACAAGATTCACTGAAAGAGAACGCAGCGGTTCAGGCGGATATGGAAAAGGTTTATTCTGGACCATAGTTAGTTTCAAAAGTTCGCTCTCTTTTGCAAGCGCCATATGAGCAAGTATTTTTGCACAAAGCCTGGTGCTGCCGATTCCGTGCCCTGTGTATCCAAGTGCATAAATAACATTTCCATTTTCAAGGCTGCCGAAAAACGGCGTAAGCCTTGTTGTTGAAGCAATAGGACCGCCCCACCGGTAAGTCCAGCTCATATCTGAAAGCTGGGGAAAGTGGCGTTTGAAACTTTCTTTCAATGAGCGGTAGTGCGCTTCCGAATGATCGAACACTTCGTTTACCTGATTCGGAGAATAATAACTGGCCTCGCTGGTTCCCCATAAAATGCGATCATCTTTTGTAAGCCGGTAATAATTGAAAAAGCTCCGGCAGTCGACAATTCCCTGGCGATTCTTCCAGCCCATCAATTCCTTTTGCTCGGCTGTGAGCGGTTCGCTTACAAGAATATAGTCGTAAAGCGGAATGAAACGCCAGAGCAATTGAGGAAAAAGGTGATGCGAATAAGAATCCGTTGCCAGAACTATTTTCGCTGCTTTTATAGCAGCATTTTCGGTTCTCAATGTATTGCCCGAAATCTCAAGAACTTTGCTTCGCTCAAAAATTCTTACATCCTGGGCTTGCAGCTCACTTTTTAGCTTGTCCACAAGCTTGACCGGATTAATGATGCCACCGCCATCTACAAAAGAAGCACCCAGATAAAGAGGCGAATTCAGCTCCGCCTGCACTTGGTCGCGGTCCAGAAATCGGTAACCGCTAATTCCAAGTTCGTCGGCAATCTTGTTGTTATAACGGCAATCTTCAAGATGTTTCTCAGTCAACGCAATCTGAAGCTGCCCGGTTCGCTCGAAGTCGCATTCAGCGCCTGCAAATGCTGCAAGCTCGTCGATGTTCTTCTTGCCGAGTTCAGCAAGTTTTCGCGCCTCTTCTTTGCCGAAATGCTGAATGGCAAGCGCGTGTGAATGATCGATACAGGCGCTGACAATTCCTGCATTGCGCCCGCTACCGCCATAGGCAGCGACACCCTGTTCGACCACCGCAATTTCTTTGCCCGGGTCGAGCTGTTTCAAAAAATATGCCGTCCACAAGCCGGTAAAGCCCGCACCTACAATTGCAATGTCAAGCTCTCGATCACCCTGCAGTTGGAGAATTTCTCCCTGAACCGGTCGACTTGCAAGCCAATAACACGATTGCTCGATATTCTGCATTGGCAAAGTTTATCACAATTTATCGCGCCTGCTCTTTGAGTTTGGACTTGCAACGGCCGATAGTTTCTTTTGCCTGCGAGATTAAAGAACGGTCTTCGGATTTGAGTTTTATGCAGGTATCCAGAAATTTCTCAAGCCTTTCCTTTGCTCTTGAGTAATCGCCTTTTTCATAAAGCTCCATTCCATGCGCAAAAGTAATCGAGCCTAAAAGGCGCAAACCCGGCTTGCTTTGCGGATCGATTGCAAGGGCTCTTTCCAAAAGCACTGTGGCAGTATCAAATTGACCTTCATCTTCAAGTTTGCTTGCCCGAAAACACAAGCGCATTATTTTGGCCTGAGGATCGCCGCTTGCAGCACTGAGTTTTTCCACCAGCTCATCACCTTCGTCATAGAGCCTGAAGATCGTTCTCTTGTCTCTTTCGCTCAGGTGCAGAGCACTAACTGGCGTATTGTAATTGTAGTCTATGCAAGCTGCCATTATGTCTGAAGGATAAGGACTGTGCTTTGCAAGACCGAGCGCATGCCCGAGTTCATGCAGGCACATCAACTTGGCTTCCTGATCGCTTATGGGGCTGCGGCCATCCAGGCCAATTGTAAGAAGCTTGATCACGGCCTGATAAAGTCCGTTCTGATCGGAAGACCAGCTCGATTCACCAAGTTCTCCTTCCTTGTTCAAGCTTGTAGTGTCGCTCGTCCAGTAGACTCTTATGTCGTAAGGCGCCTTTTCAACGAATTTGAAACTGATTTTTTGCCCCGAAGCTTCAGCCCAGGCTTTACATGCATCAAGGAAGTAGTCTTTGAATCTGGCTTTGAAATTTGGAACTCCGAGGTCAATCTGAATGAAAACTCTCAAAGGCATTTTTTCAGGATGCCAGAAATTGACCTTGCCGCCCAGGCTGTCCACATAGTCGGCTGCAGATTCGAAAGCCTGAACTCCAGGCAGGCAAGTTAAATATGCCACCAAGAAGAAAAACAAAAAGGTCTGTCTGAGTCTAAGCAGAAACGGGCTTTTCATTTTCTAAGCTCTGCTGCAATAAACTCCAGACTACGAAGTATACTTGCTTTGCAGATCCTGAATTTTTTGCATTGCATTTTTGATCGATGCCCTTATTTTAGTTCGGCTTGATTCACCCTTGGTTTTAAGGGCGGCTTCACCGGTTTCCCTCACGTCTATAAGCTCATCAACTGAACTTTGCTTATGAACCTGCACTTTGTCGCCAGTCATTGCATAAGCTTTCGAAATATGCTCTCTGGCAACGATGTCAAACTTCAAGCATGTTTCATCTCTGGTTCGTATGAGTTCCGGACTTGTAAGAACATGGTCAGTAATTCTTGTGATGTCCTGTAAGCTCTCGACTTTAGACCTTGCAGTTGAAAGAAATTCTTCTACTTGAATGCGCAGTTTTTGTTCTTTTTCATCAAGATCTTTCTGATGCTGCTCGAGATTGGAAGCCCAGAGCGACTTGAATTCCTGCAAGCTGCTTGTGCAGGCATCGGAATTCATGCGAACCATAGGTTCAAACTCGGCGAGCTTGTTTTCGACGACATCAGCCATGGCGTTTGCAAATTCGTCATGATAAAATGCAGCCAGCTCCACAACAATTTTTCTTTTATCCTGCAAGGTCGGAACCAGTTTTTCTCTTGCCAGTTTGTCTATTAGTTTGGAGCATTCCATTTCAGCCCTCACGGACTGCTCGCGCAAAGACTTGAGCGCTTCTTCCGTAATTGATTCCAGGCGCTTTACGACTTCGTCCTCTGATTGATGCGCCTGCAACTTTGATGCTTCTCCCAGAGACTCAACAGAAAGGCCGATCCCTTCAGCCAGTATCTGAGTTTGCGCACGAAAACCTGCAATTCTCTCATCCATGCTTTCAGAACTCAGATTTACAAGTTGGTGCAAGTTTACTTCAGTACTTGTTACAGCACCTCTCAAAGTATGCTGCGCCCTGCTTACGGTTTTGTTCAATTCATCTTTTGTAGCAGCCAGAGACTCATTGACTTTTCTTTTAGCTTCGTCGGTTTTTTGTGCAATTACCTGCTCCTGCTCCGCGAGCAATTCGTTAAGACTGCCGGTTGCACGGGTTTGATTTGAACGCACCCTGGCGCTTCCCTGGCTTGCACAAGCAGATAGCTCTTCCTTTGCGCTTGTTGCGAGTTCTTCGAGTTTGCCATGCATTTGCAAGCGCAGATCTTCAAGGGTTTTCAAACTCGACTGTTCTTTTTCGCTGAGATTATGCTTGCATGAAACCAGCCTGTCGAGCATTTTTGATTTGAGAGTGCTTACTCTGTATTCAAGGTTGTCGCTGGCGATCGACATTTGCTGCCGAATATTGCTTACCAGCTTGAGCACCGGCGACACATGCTCGGACTTTGCCGGCAACTCTGCTTCTGAGCCGTCGGTCTGAGTTCGAGGCAGACGACCGGAAAGCCTTGCCTCCAACCTCTTTCTGATTGACAAAAAGCCGGATTCAGCATCAGCCTGACCAGGCAACGGGCTTTTTGTAAGCGGCGAAGTTCCAGAACTTGCAGGAGCCGGGCTTTGAGTCGTACTGCTTATTTGGGGAGCAGACCCAGCAGATATGGACTCTGTTTTGCGTTCAGCAACGCTGATTTTTGGTTCAGGCGGCACTGGAGCAGGCGGCACCGGAGCAGGCGGCACTGGAGCAGGCGGCAC
>CAZTQO010000010.1:15853-46677 GCA_964615655.1 uncultured Candidatus Obscuribacterales bacterium
GGCACTGGAGCAGGCGGCACAGGAGCAGGGGGCACTGGAGCAGGCGGCACTGGAGCAGGCGTCTTCGGAGCCGCCGGAGCGGTCTTTCCTTCAGGCACCTCTTGCAATGGCAATGAGCGCTGGGTTTGTGCCGGATCGTCAGAAACGGCTCTGGAAGCCGGCGGCAAAGTAGGCTCCTCAATCACGGTAACCGTAGAGATTGCCTGAGTAGAACCAGTTTTCAGAATATTTTCATACCTGCCACTTAGATTCTTGATGCCGGCAGCTTCAACGCCGGCAATTAACGCATTTGCCAGGACCCCGATTGTAAGCGGCGGTTCTGCCGGCACTGCCACACCTACGGCAGTCATGAACGAGACCACCGGATCTTGCAGTCCGTGCATCGGATTAGCTCGGGTACCGCCGCTTCCATACCTCTGCATATTGTTTATGGAGACTATGGCATCTTCGGTGGTTCGGCCTGTATGCGCAATACTCACACAGGAAAAATTCAAGCCCCGGGCAGCAGCACCAACTGCTCGCTCCCTGAAGATAGCTTCGACTGTACCGACCACATAAAAGTCTTCCGTGACCAGAATCCCCATTGGTCCGAGGGCATCCACATTGAATACAAGAATCATTGCGCCTGCTTCGAGTTCGGTTTGTTCTAGATTCTCGATGCGCACCGGGTTGAAACAAACTATGATATCGCCTGCTTTGAGCCCGGTGATCGTCTGTTTTGCCCATTCAGCCGGATTCTGCTCTCGCCCGAACACTCGCAAGTTCGCAAGCGCTCTTGCCGGAAATTTAGCCCTGAACGAAGTAGTCATTTTTTATCAGTCCTCGTCATCTATTGCCTGATCTATAAAACCAAGCGCCTTGTCCAACCTTCTGTCGATAATTTTCAAGATTCTTTCTTCTTCTTCCTCGATCTGCTGCATGTATTTATCTGCAAGATGCTGAATCTTGCTTGCTACCTCTTTTCTAGTTGAGCTTATATTTCCGATTGCCGCCTCATGAGTTTTTGAAAGCAAACCAAGCTGAACTGCGGACATCTTTTCCACCTTTTTCTGGAAGTTGCTTTCTATTTCCCTCATTTCTTCCATAATTTTCGCTATCACAGTAGACTTTTGCGCCGCTATCAAACGCTGGTCTTCAATAAGGCTCTGGAGTTCTTCCGAGAGTTCCTTTGCCCGGTCCGAGTTTTCTTTGCTGCGGTCCGACTCCAGACTGCCGGATTTAGTAAGCAAATCCATCATTTCGGAGCGCAAACTTGAGGCGAGTTCCACCGTTTCGAGGCGGCTGTTGTTGCTTGCTTCCTCGAGTTCTTTTATAAAGGAGCGTGTTAGGCTTTCGGTATTGCTCAGAAGCTTGCTTCTCTTTTCTTCATAACTGCGGCGAATTTTCTGTTCAGTTGCACCAGAGGCGGTGACAATTCGGGACAGCTCCGAATCCGACACTTCCGAAATTTTCAAGCGTAGCTGATCGATGCGGGCATCGATCTGGTCGTTGTGCTGCCGATTAATCATCTGAAGCTTCGGTTCGTGCAAGCGCCCTCTCGATACAATGGCACTGAGCATGTCTGGAATCTCTTTCCTTGCCTGATTTTCGTATGCCATCAAATCCGCGAACTGTCTTGTTTGTTTTTCGACCAGTGATTCACTGAACTGGCTGCTGGTTGCGTGCGATTGCTCTTTCAATAGATGCTTGGCGCGTCCTGCCGATTGCTGCACGCCATCGATCGATTTATCGCATTGCCCGCTCAGCTTGGCAAGCAAAACTTTGGATGAAATGTTGTGAGAACGCATAAGGGAATCGCTCAGATCGGCAATCTCCTGCTGCAGGCTTTTACAATTTATGAGGAGTTCTTCTTTTACATGATCGAGAAATCTCTCATTCTCACTCATTGTTTGCTCCACAGATTGATTTAGAGCGTCAAGCGAATCCTTGAGATTGGAGGAAATCTCCCGTTCCTGCGAGCTGATTGCACCGGAGCTGCGCTGCAAAGCCTCAGCCTGCTGTTCTGAATAGCTCATGAGCGCCGAATCGACCGCGGAGCTGAAGCCCTGCAAGAGATGGTTGGTTAGCTCGTCAAAAGACTTGCATGCTGACAAATAAATTTCCTGAAGGCTTGGAGTCGACTCTGTCATTCTGGAATCTCCGTCTGAAACTTGATATTCGATTTTTTGTAAGCTGCAACAATACGAGACACACCCAGACCTGCTTTTTCGATTTTCATCGTTTCTTTCTGCAGTTCGTTTAACTGCCGCTCAATCTCTTCATAGAGAAGTCCATAATCCCGGCGTGCTTGTGCATACTCATGCTCCAGACCTTCACAGGCATCCTCGCCGAAGCTCTCGACGTTCTTGATCATCGTATCGATTGCGCGCTCGAAATAAAGTTCGACCTGATTCGACTTTTGCAGCGTTTTTCCGCGAAATTCCTGAGCTACATTCTTAAGAGCCATTCTTACGCGTTCGGATATGCCGCTGTCCGCTTCTACCTGCAATTCAATAGCCTGCTCGAGTTTATGCAGCAAGGAATCACTCCTTGTCCAGCAGTTTCGCTGTTGTTCGGCGATCCAGGAAATAAACTCTTGCTGCAAAGCCCGCATTTCTTCAGCAGCATTTCGGCCGTTGTTCAATATATCCATTTTCGACTGCAAAGCTACGTTGCGCAAGCGCACTTGAAATGCACCTGACTGCAAATCACCTGCGGAGGCAAGCGATGCATCAAAAGAGCTGCTTACCTCTTCAAAGTAGCTGTCTACTTCTTCACCCTTCCAGTGCAAGAAAAATCGCTGAGGAATATTCTTTTCGATATGATCAAGCAATTTAAGCGTACCGGCAAATTTCATTTGTTGAGAGCTGCTGCAATTTTCCAGCTGAGCAGCCGATGCCGCCGCAATAGCATCGAGATCGCTACGAAGCCTGGCAAGCTGTTCTTCAATCACATCCTCGACTATGGACTGGGCCTGCACGACGTCAATATCCACAATCGACATTTTCTCGCGTGCAAGTTCGGGCAGTTTCTTACTGAAACTGTCGAGCAGCTCGTTTATTCGGTCAACACACTCTTTGGACAGATTCTGAACCCGGGTTTGGTCTCCGCGCACATCGGCGTCGAGATTGGCGGCAGAAATAGTTTGCCTGATATCATCAAGCTCCGAGCGAATTCTTGCTGAATATTCTTGGAACATTCGCTCGGATTGATCGCGGACCTGCTGGCGAATGTTTTTGCCCACGTCAATGATTGTTCTTATCTCAGACTGCCTGAACTGAGAAAGTTGCGTGAGCAATTCTTCCTTATCACGGCTGGCTGAATTCAAATAAGAACTCAGGAAAGTTTCAACACGCTGCCTTGAAATACGAATTTCATTAAGCAGTGTTTTTCTAAGACGTCCACCAAGTCGATTGAGTTGATCTGTTAGCCTCTGCACCAGATATTCAAGCTCAGCCGAAGCCGACGCCAGAGACTCAAGCATTCTCGATACTTCTTCTGAGTCCGGATCTACGGTAGAAAAATGTGCTGGATCCGATGGTTCCAAGGTGCTTCACCCCCACCATCCTTATGCCATCATTGCCACCATCTATATCAAGGCTTTGCTCAGATAGCCCGCAAATGCCTGATTATCAGCAGCAGCCCAGCTTGCCCCCCACAAACACCGTCCGGCAAAACGCCTGCCAGCAAGGGCTTGTCAGACAAAGGTCATTCTTAGCTGACAAAAAAGAATCTTAGATTATCGGAACGACTCATCAGCCGTTTTTAGCGGATATTGCCGATAAAGTGCCGATAAGTTCTTGAGGCGACAAATAAGAAAGATCCGATATAATTCACTGCTCAGCGTCGGGGAATACGACCTTGATTTGCAATCAGGATCTGAAGATCCTTTCGCGAAATCCCTTTGTGCTCGTTAGCTTTCAATACTTTTTCTCTATTCAACTCAGAGATTGCATTGAAATAACGTTCGCTAAGCAAGAACTTTTGCCTGAAATGAAACTTCAGACCCGGATCTTCGATCAAATCCGAGAGATCAGCTTTTGAAAGAAGTCCATCTTTTGAGCGGTTCAATCTGTCGTAATATTTGCTCAAAAACTCGGCTGCTTGTTTAAGCTCCTGCGGATCATTTTCAGCATGCTGTCTGGCCAGTTCCTGCCTCCCAAATTCAAGCGCATCCTTGCCTGAGATACCGCGAGCGTCGTTTTTCCCGTCGTGAGCCAGTCTCTTTATCTCGAACTGGGCTCTTTTATTAAGGCTCAGTTCTTCAAGATCGTGGTCTTTGCGGGCTGCAAAATCAATTTCATCACCATCCAGAAAACCGTTTGTGTCCAGATCAAATTCAGCAAAGCCCTGCAAGATGGCCCTGTATGCAGGGGATTGAACCCGGTCGATTTCGGAAAGCGCATCCTGACGCAATAAATGAGCCGGCCTGCCGTCCGGTGCTCCAAAAGCGTTCTGCCAGTCCATGTCTTCGAGGCTGTAAGTGCCTTTAACTTCTAGGGGATTATCAGGCATGCCGGTCTCCTCTGCGAAAAAAAAGCAACAAGCTCGTCGCTTGTTGACTAACAATGACTCACCAGCAGAATCTTCCCTGCCTGTGATATTAGAAGCTGGCGGGCCGGGAAGCAATGCGGTAAACCGCAGGAGTCATTGAATTTTCAGAAAAAGCTCATCAAAAATATGAATATAAACCATGACAAATGGCTGTAATAGATGCATATACGATATAAACTAAGCTGAGACCAAAGATGCAGGTCGATGAAATCCAGTTAAAGAGCGGGTGATGAAATGGTTACTCAAACAAAAAACAACAAGCAACAAGACGCCAAAACAGGCACAATGCTGGTAAAGAAGGCGCTTCCGCAGATGTTGAAGAGCGGAGTGATCATGGATGTTGTAACCGCCGAACAGGCAAAAATCGCTGAGGCAGCCGGCGCTGTCGCTGTAATGGCCCTTGAAAGAGTTCCTGCCGACATAAGAGCTAACGGCGGCGTTGCCCGGATGAGCGACCCCGAGCTAATCATCCAGATTAAAGAAGCTGTAAGCATTCCGGTTATGGCAAAAGTCAGAATCGGTCATTTCGTTGAAGCCCAGATACTCGAAGCTATCGGAGTAGACTGTATCGATGAAAGCGAAGTTCTGACTCCGGCAGACGAAGAATTCCATATTGATAAGAGCAAGTTCAAGATTCCCTTTGTATGCGGAGCACGCAATCTTGGTGAAGCCCTGCGCCGCATCGGCGAAGGTGCTGCTATGATCAGAACCAAAGGTGAGGCAGGAACCGGCGATGTTGTTGAAGCCGTAAGACACGCCCGTACTATTCTGGGCGAAATCAAACGTTTAACTATAATGCCGCGTGAAGAGCTGATGACTTACGCTAAATCAATCGGCGCGCCGTTTGAGCTGCTGCTTGAAATTGCTGATACAGGCAAACTGCCCGTGGTGAATTTTGCCGCCGGCGGTATTGCAACCCCAGCAGATGCGGGTTTGCTGATGCAGCTGGGTGTGGACGGCGTATTTGTAGGATCTGGAATCTTCAAATCAGGAAATCCACAAAAACGCGCCGAAGCCATAGTAAAAGCCACTACTTTCTACAACGACCCAGGCGTCCTTGCAGAAGTAAGCCGCAATCTCGGTGAGCCCATGGTTGGAAGAACCGCAGCCAGTCTTACCGAAGCTGAAACTCTGGCAAAAAGAGGATGGTAATATGAGCGAAGAAGCGAAAGCACCCAGAATAGCTGTACTTGCTTTGCAGGGTGATTTTGCCGAACACGCTCAAATATTAAGCGCTTGCGGAGCCGAAGTCGTATTTGCCCGCCGCAGCACCGATCTCGAGAATATAGACGGTCTGGTAATACCCGGGGGCGAATCAACAACAATTGCCAAACTTACAGGTAGCGACCCTATATTCGATACCATCGTCAGGCTTGCTGCCGATGGCGTGCCCGTTTATGGAACCTGCATGGGACTCATATTCCTGGCAAAAAATATAGAAGGCTCCGAACAGGGACGCCTTGGAATCATGGACATTAACGTCAGGCGCAATGCTTTTGGGCCGCAAAAGTTCAGCCGCGAAGAAAGCTTGCATATTCCCCAGCTAGGCAATGACCCGTACCCGCTGGTTTTTATTCGCGGACCGATAATTCTTTCCTGCGGCAGTTCGTGTCAGGTCTTTGCCTCAGTCGAGGAAGGTATTGTAATGTGCCGGCAAAAGAACCTTCTGGCCACAGCTTTTCATCCTGAACTCACCGGAGACAAGCGCGTGCATGCGTATTTTCTGGGCATGGTTCACGAGTATCTTGCCGGCCGGGCAATTACTGCAAAACAAGCCTGCCTGGACACAGTCTTGAACCTGTCCTGGACACAGTCTTGAACCTGTCCTGGACACAGTCTAAAAGCAGGCAAAATCAGCGCAAGACAGGACTTGCGACTGTAGATACGATTTTCACATAATCAGGTCTGCTATCCACGGACTCGGGGGCATATGCCTGCAAAATTCTGCCTTTATGGATTAGAAACAGGCCGGGCATCTGCAGGCTGTCACCCGCACTTACAGAAAGCGGATTGCCATTGAGCATGGCTTCAATAGCTCTTGCCAGAACCTGAGGTGCCAGCAGTGCATTCAGGCTGCTTCTTTTAAGACCGAATGACTTATATAGTGACTGGTCCGGATTACTTACCCGCGAGAGATCCGCAAGCCCGTAACTTGCAAGAATCTGGCTTGCTTCTTCTTCGCTGCTCATATGTACAAGTACCAGCCTGGAACCGGCGCTATCTATGGCAGGTAGCGCAAACTTTATGTCGGATAAAGCTTCCCGGCAGAAGCAACATCCAAACTGCCTGAGAAAAATCAAAAGGGTCGGTTTGCTGGCACTCAGATCATAGAGCGAGGCATGATACTGATCTTCTACAGACTTCAACAAAAGATCCAGGGAACCGGAAATAATCAGAGATTGGGTCTTGTTTTTGGGATTTGCCAACATATTATGGAGTCGCCTATTGCCATCTGGTCATTCTATATCCGGAATTGTCTCCTGTGAACCCTCTATGTGCCTATCTTAAGGTGCTGAGCAATTTTGCTACCGTTTTTACTGGGGTTTCCCCTGGGGATAAAAAAGGGATAAGTGTATAAGAATGGATTCTTAGTTTAAGTAAATATAGGGCCGATTTTTTTTGAGGACTGGAATTATGCGTGGACAAAACTTATTCCTTTTAATTGCCCGCATACCGCCAGTTGTGATGCTGGCATTGATTTCAGTTCTTGCCCTTGCCGCAACCTTTCTGGTGCAGCAGGAATTGAGTAAAAAGGATGATGCTATTAAGGCAGAAAAATTGAAAGCCGCCCATAAGGAAACCTGCACCGTATTGCTGGCAAAAACAGAGATTCCGGAAGGAGCAATTATCACTGCCGATCTGGTAATCCCCCGAGAGGTCGACGCGAGAACCGTTCCCCTGGGCTCGCTTAAACAAGCCTCCGAGGTTGTGGGCTTAATAAGCAAAGTTAGCATACGACAGGGCGAGCCGTTTCTGTCTCAATTACTTGCCTACCCACAAAAAGCCACTGGTTTTGAAGCCAAAATCCCATCGGGCTACAGGGCGGTCACTTTCCCTGTGGATGCCAGCACCGGCGTTGCTGGATTTCTTTCGCCTGACTGCCGTGTGGACATTCTCTCACAAAGCGGCTCCGGATTCGAAGGCAAAGTAATTCCAATACTTTCTGATGTAAGAGTGGTGGCTGTCGGACATATTTACAAGAAAAGCGCCGGCGACTCCGAAGCGCATCCGACCGACTCTGTGACTGTTGCGGTTCTTCCCCAGGACGGCGCAAAAATAATCAAAGCAATGAGCGCGGGCAAGCTTTATTGTTTGCTCAGGAATCAGATTGACAGAACGCCGCTGGCAGTCAAAGACATTTCATCCGTTTTGCCCAGAGCAAGAGAATCACAAGTTTTTCAACAAGAGCTTTCTACAAATCTGCCGCCACCGGTATTACCAGCGGTACCGCAGCTTCATAGCAATGCAAGTGATTCCAGCGGCTCTGCAAACGGACCCCGCCTGCATAATGTCGATATCTGGCAGGCAGCAAAGAAAGATGAACAGAGCTTCTCACATTGAAAATAAAGAAAAGCGGCACCACATCTTATATGGGTGGTGCCGCTCAAGTGGTGCATTTAAGCAGGAATTCTTATAGCATTTTGAGATCGAGATCTTTGATGGTCTGGCGGGTTTTGCGCAGATCATCATAAGTAGCATCGAGGGTGCGGCTCAGATCATTGATTGTCGGTGTCAGACTGCGATCATCATTCTGTCTGTGCAGCAGGTCGATTTGTTTCTGGGTATCATCATAGTCTTTGAGAAGGCTGTTTTCTTTTGTAATCAGTCTTGCTCTCAAAGCTTGATACTGACCGTAGATGTTGGAATCAACCACTGCATTTGCACTCGGGGCCGCTATTAGGATAAACGCCAGCGCCATCCCTGCTACAAAGATTTTTTTGATTGTGCTTTGCGAAAACATATCTTTGTCCTCCGTACGTATATAATGTATCAATTAAATTGGCAGTCCAAAAGAGCCACTTTTACATTTTTCAACCAGTCCACTTTGGAGGCTTACAAATGGATCTTCTGGTAGTTTTAGACAGCCAATCTAATCTTCCACTGCACAAGCAACTCTACGAAGAAATAAGGCGGGCCATACTTTCCGGGCGATTATCCAGAGGACAGCGGGTTCCATCCACCAGATCACTTTCTGAGTCCCTCGGGATCTCAAGAGCCACTGTCACATTGGCTTACGAATATCTTCTTTCTGAAGGATATCTCCAGTCCACTACCGGTTCCGGAACTTACGTATGTAGAGAACTTCCTGAAGCAATGATGCGTACAGATATAAAGGATGGAAAAAAAAGAGCCACTCTTGAAACCGGGTTGCCAAGGAGATCTGCAAAACGACTTTCACGTTACGGTAACTATCTAAAAGAAAAGCCCTGGTTTGCATATGGTGAAGATGAGCCTGAAATCCAGTTTTCATTCGGCCGTCCGGAAATGGACCAGTTTCCATGGAAAGCCTGGATGCAAATAGTCGGTCAGGTGCTTAAAAGACAGGAGTTCTCACTACTTGACTGCCCGAGCAAATCCCAGGGCTATCTGCCTCTAAGAGAAGCAATTGCAGCACATATGGCTAAAACCAGAGCCGTTAACTGCAGCCCCGAACAAATTATTATTGTCAGCGGTTCACAACAAGGGATAGACCTGGTCACCAGATGTATTGTCGACAGGCAAGATCTGGTAGGTATTGAAGATCCTGGATACATCGGCGCCAAAAAAGCTTTTGAAGTTGCCGGCGCCCAGCTGGTCGGCATGCCCTTAGACGAGCAGGGCGTCATTCTTGACAAACTTAAAGATCCGGCGCTTTCATCGATGAAGCTCATGTATCTGACTCCATCCCACCAGTTCCCAACCGGTGTAGTACTTTCATTGCCCAGACGACTTGAACTCCTGAACTGGGCCAAGGCTACGGGCACATTTCTGATTGAAGACGATTACGACAGCGAGTACAGATATTCAGGCAGGCCGGTTCCCAGCCTCGCCGGACTTGACCATCATGATTCGGTCATATACATAGGTACATTTTCCAAGATTCTGCTGCCGGCAATGAGAATGGGATATCTGGTAGTCCCCAGGAGCCTGATCGAGGTGTTCAGCAGAGCTAAATTCCTTGCCGACCGGCACTCCCCGCTACTTTATCAGGAAACACTTGCCGAGTTCATAAGTGCCGGTCATCTGGAAAGACATATAAGAAGAATGCGAACTCTTTACGAACACAGGCGAAAGGTGGTCATATCTGCACTAAAGTCTCAGTTTGGAAACAAAGTAGATGTCAGAGGAGACAATGCCGGCATAAACATCCTGGTTAGAATCAACGAGAATTTCGACGACGAAGAGTTTTTGAAGAAGGCACGAGAACTTGGTGTCGGTTTTGTAAGAACAAATCATTTTTACCTGACGCAGGCTCCTGCCCACGAATTCTTGCTCAATTACGCCGGGCTCAACGATGAAAAGATCGAGGAGGGTGTAAACAGGATGCACAGGGCTCTTGAATTGCTCAAAAAACAGCCAACTGTATAAATACACAGAAGGGCCACAGGTGATTGCACATCATGACTTCCGGAGTTTTGAATTCTTGAAGTCTTTTTGTATAGCAAAAAGCAGAATTCAAAACTCAATATCACAAGTTCAGTCGCGAAAAGCCGCAGCAGAAGGGGATTATAACCGACTGCATAATTACACAGTCAGGATTACATCATTATCCATATGAAGGCCCGCCAGGAAATCGTAATCTATATTTGTCAGCGATAAGCCGACACCGAACCCTGATAGCCAGCCCGAAAACGCCCCGGAAGTTTCTTCCGGGGTGTTTTCTTTCCAGATTTTTTTCAATCGAGAAAACTAAGCTGAGCTCGCATAGCGTCTAATCTCAGTTAGATCTATCCACGATTTCGCTTATTTCGCCTGGCAACTTCATGGGATCAAAGGGTTTACTGATAATACCTGCGGCCCCCAGTGCAAGATATGCATCAAGCTCATGTTTCTGTACTTTAGCAGTAAAGAAAATTACTGGAATACCGGCGATTTCTTCTTTCTCTCTGATTTTAGCCAGAGTCGTTGGTCCATCCATCTCAGGCATCATGACATCAAGAAGAATAACATCCGGTTTTTCCCTGACCGCAACTTCAATTGCCTCAAAACCGGAAGAAACCATGGATACATTCCAGCCCCCGACCCCCTCAAGACTTATCTGAGCGATTTTTCTGATTCTAGGGTCATCATCAACCAGTAGTACTTTTTTGATAGACATATCGAATTTAAATTCTTCCGGAACTAAAGTGATGCTTCAATTGCTGAGTTCTTCTTCTTATTTCTTATTCTTCTTGTTCTGCTTTTTCAGCCGCCGAATTCAAGTCAGCATCACAGTTTCTTATATGCAGCAGCAATTCGTCAACTGTATTTAGAAGGTCTTCATGGCTTGCAACAGATTTGGTCAAGAAACGCGTTATGCCCTGTAAGTCGCTTTTGTCTATGTCAATTTGTTCTTTCTCAATACTGCTCAGCTCCTTAAATCTATAAGCCAGAACTGAAATTGACTTGCCCGAAAACACTTTCAAGTGTGCCATGAATTCAGCAAGGTCAAAATCCGCTGTCTCCGGATCCAAAATAATCAGCAGTGGAGGGTTCTGCGCAATTTTTAGAAGCGCCTCCCGCAGATTCGAAGCTTCCGTACATGCGATTCCATGAGATTCCAGATGATGCTTTACGGTTCTGGCAGTTGAGTAATCACTTTCAATCAAAAGTACCGGTGCCGCCTCGGCTTCAAGCTCGGCTTCAAGCTCTGCTTCGCTTCTGCCGGCAAGCGGCAGCTCAAACCAGAAAGTAGAACCGGCGCCGTCCTGAGACTCAACTCCTATAACACCACCGTGCTGGTCTATAATTGCTTTACAGATTGAGAGTCCCAAACCGGTGCCTTCCTGTGCTCTATGGTCCGAAGAGTCAAGCTGTTGAAACTTTTTGAAGAGTTTGTGTTGTTCGTTTCTTGGGATGCCCTTGCCGTAATCACGCACAGCAAAGCGAATCATGCCGCCAGAACTAATTGCAGACAATTCGACTCTCGAACTACGCTCGGAGAATTTGACAGCGTTGGAAAGCAAATTCACAAGAACTTGATTCAGGCGATCTATATCAGCATAGACCAGTTCTTCCGAGAGTTCAGCAATCTCAAGCCGGACTGATCGTTCGGCAGCCATGCCCCTTGTGCCTGAAAGAGCCATGTTAAACAGGTCTGCAGGCTTGAATTCGGTTTTATGAAATTCAAACTTTCCTGTTTCCAGTTTTTTCAGATCGAGAATATCGTTTATAAGTCGAATAAGCCTGTCGCAACTCTCTCTTGCAATACCGATCAGCTCCTCTGTCTCCTCCGAGAGTTCGCCGGTTAAACCGCCTTCCACAAGTCCTAGAGAACCGCGTATCGAAGTAAGCGGCGTCCTGAGTTCATGGGAAACAATCGAATAGAATTCGGACACTCTTTTTTCGGCTTCTTTCCTTTCTGATATATCCCTGATAATCGCAGTTACCAGTTTGCGTCCTTTCAGCTCCAGAAGGCTGAGTGAAATTTCAATCGGAAAGCTCCCTCTTTTGAGGGAGTTTCCGTTACCTTCAAGACGCTGTGCATCTTTTCCGAATTTAGCGCTGTCCATCAGTTTCTGCCAGCTTTCGATATCGCAGTTTTCGCCGGCTATACTCGTGATCAAAAGAGAAACATGCTTGCCGAAGATCTGGTGAAAGCTGTATGCAAACATTTTTTCGCAGGTCTGATTTGCAGATTCTATCGAGCCATTCTCCGAAATGGTGACAATCGAATCTGCGGCAGTTTCAAAAATCGCCCGCAAAGTGGCTTCGCTGTCCTTTAGATTCTGCTCGGACTGCTTCAATTCCGCTGTTCGCGCAATCACTTCCTGCTCGGTGCTGTTTTTTGCAGTTTCAAGCTCAGCCTGTCGGCGGCTCATATGTTTCATATCTTTGATACTATATCGAATCGAAACAGCCAGAAATATATCGCAAAAAACAACCCAGGCAGTGTGCTCAACCCAGCGCCAGGGCTCCGGAAAGGCCACACCATATATAGTGGCAGGCGCGTAAATTCCCCTGATGATGTGATCAAGCATGGTCACAATCGATGCTGTCAGCAGTGGACGCCAGTCACGATAAAAAGCCAGAAACGCAAGCGAACCGAATACATGAAAGTGCGTTTCGATTCTGCCTCCGGAGGCAGCTATTAATAAACCGGAAGAAAGCATCTGAGCGCTTGCAACTACCTGCCTTGTCAGAACGCTTCCTGGTTTCTTGTAAATGAGGAAAAGCGGAAAGCTGATTATTATCAAGCCAAGCAGGAAGGATTGATAAACATGGATATGCACATAGCTTTTACTGCCTTCCCAGCTTGTAGGGCTCGACAGAAGCGACCAGGCAATTGCTCCCAACCATTGAAGGATAAACAGCCCGGCAAAAAGTTTATCGGTTCTCTTGCTGATTGCGTCTTTCTGCTGCTGGAAAAGATAATCAGCCCGCTCCCGGGTGTCTGGCGCCATCGCCTCATTTTTTGAGATTTTCAAGGAAGAGCTGATCATTTTTATTAGGCTTTGCGCTTATCAGGCTTTGTGCTCTCGTTTTAATGCGCTCTCAATATTGATCACCTTAGCGGGTGATCATTCAAAGCGCATCCGTATACTGCGTAGCTTTGGTTTTCGCTTTCGTTCTGGTTTCCGTTTTTTGTGTCACTATCACCGTGGTACATTGCCGGCGGAATCCTGCCGCAACATATTGTTTTTAGCCTGTCAAAGCCATGATTGTCACCATCGTGACCACGGCCAGCAGTGATGCCTCCGTGAAACAAAAGTTTCCCGTCCGAAGCGAATAGGAATGTCTCTCCGGAAGTTTCCGCCCTGAAACAGGCCGCTTCTTTTCTGTCGCATACAGTTTTCATCGAAAGCAGCTGCGAAGCTTCCTGCCAATTCCGACCATAAACAAAAGAATCGTCGAATTTTTCCGGAATTTTGAAGCAGAGATAGCCGCGAAGCTCCGGATTGAGAGAAAGCAGTTTCTTGAGCTGTCTGATGCTTGCAAGACTGCAAGGACATTTCGGGTGGAGAAAACAAACAAGAGTCAGCTCTCCAATCGGCTTTAAGCTACTTGAGCCCGGCCAGCTTCTTAAGTCACGGTTTGCAAGCCCGGGAGTTTTTTCATAATCAAGGGATGCCTTGAGGCCGATGGCTATACACAGAAGCCACAAGGCTAAGAAAAAGTAGTTCCTGTCGGGCTTCAAACGCAAAACCGATCTCCAGAAGGCCCTTTCAATTTTCAAGTGTATCAACAGTTAGAGTCAATGGATAACGAGTATATAGACAAAAGTCTTGACAAGACTTTATTAGTGGCGTATCATCTTTTGGCTTACGCGAGGAGGCAGGAACCCGAAAGGGTGCTCCGTAGGTAAGAGGAACGGCAAACCAGATTGCAGCAGGAAATGAGCAAGTCAGGGAAGGCTCTTTTCACCGGGCTGTGTATTACCAAATTACCGAAACCGTGCGTTTAACAAACACAATGGTTTCGGAAAATCGTCATCCGACAAATCTCTGGAAAGCTGCTTCGCGCTTGACATCACAATTAACCTGTGATCTGTTAGCGCATGTAAAGGTGGTGGAAAAATATATCTGTGATCAGGTAGAGACAAACGGCAAGCTGGCTGCAATGAGCTAATCAAAGCAGAAAGCTTCAGAGGCCGTTATATTTGCGCGGTTGTCAACGGGAAACTTGAAGGCAAACGGAGCAGGCGAAGGCAACAAGGACTGGACTGGCGATGACAGGCAAAGCAGAAGAAAACAACCTGGAGCCTAAAGAAAAGGAACCAGAAAATCAGGCAAAAAGTGCTCCGGATTTTGAAATTGATCTGGCCAGCCCTGAAAACAAAACGATACTCGAAAAGTCAAACGAGCCGCAAACTGAGCTAAAGAGCCCTGCCAAAAAAGAAGTTGCAGACATGCTGGCGGCAGTGATTGTCGAGGGCATGCCTCAGGACGATCCCAAGAAAGACGCTCTCAAAAACAAGCAAAACAGCAGCGAAAGCAATAGCCAAAACAATAGCGAAAGCAATGACTTCGAATTTGACTCTGGACATAAATCCGAAGCCGGGAAATCAAAATTCTCCTGGGAGAAATGCGCTGGAAAACGCCATCGATTCAAAGAGAATGAGGATAAGTCCGAGCTTGTGATTCCCTACGGCTTCAGAGGTCACAGAAATGGTGATTCTCAGAGGGATCCAGATGGTCACTGGCGATCGCGCCGTAACGCCTCAGAATCGCCGAACAGTGATTCAAGTTCATATGCATACGGTAGCAGAGCGAATCAATATAGTTTCCAGCCCCCCATGCCTGTCAACGAAGGATTCGCATCTAAGGCGCAAATGCCGCTTGCAGCGACATTCATTCCCGAATCAGCCGTTCTGCCCGAATCGGTGCTTCCTTCAGAAACTCCAGCTCTTAATCTCGCTGATCAAAACAGCCTGGATGCGCCCCCCGCCATCGACGAGCTAGCGTCGGCAAAGATAAGCGGATTCATGGCTCCCAGGGCGGCTTTTATTCCAGCCCCTCCTGCAGAAGGTCCGGAGGCAAGCAAAGCAGAAAGCGACGACAACGCCGGCGATCAAGGCAAGCAAAACAAAGACAAGCAAAACAAAGATAACGACGATAAGCGCAACGACGATAAAGACAACGACAAAAAGAGCAAGCCCTTTGAAATAGGCCGCACTCAATCAGAATGGCAGACATATGGCTCCGATCTGATGAATACGGTCGGCGAAAAAATAACAGCTGCAACAGACACGGTAGTCGGATTTGGAAATTCCATGCTTGCAGCTATTGGTTGGGGTGGAGACAATTCCAAACCAGAGCCAAAGCCGGAAAGCGTTGCTGATGCGCCCGACCCCATAGCTGATGCGCCGCCTGCTGCTCCGAGTAAGTTCATGATTACAGGTCTGCTTGGCACAAATCGCAGACAAGAGCTGTCTCATACCAGGCATCAGGAAATGATCGATGCGCACGACTACGCATTTGTCGACAACATGGAGCCGAAAGAGAAAAGAGACAAATGGCTCGAAGATCATCCCAAACTGAAAGAAGACTACGAAAGATATGAACGCCTGACAAAAGCCGGCTACTACGGCCAGGTAGATCAGATGACTCCTGCGCAAAAACGAGCATGGGAAGCCAGTGCCAGCGAGCAGCAGCGTGAAGGCTATGAGAATTACAAAAATGCGCTAAAAAGAGGCGATTACAGTGTATTTGATAAGATAAGCCAGTCATCGGATAACGAAGCAAAGGCTGATTTCAAATTCGTTTACGACAACCTGACTCTCAAGCAGCTCAATGGCTGGCAAAAATTCAATGAAACAAGAAGAGCGGTTGAAGAAGCACAAAGAAGCAATGATTATTCTAAGCTTGCTTCCCTGCAATTGCCGAACGCCACTCTGGACATCTGGTTAAAGAGTGCCTCCCAGAGCCAGCGAGATGCTTATGGAAAAGCATTAGTAGACCAGCAGCTTAAATCAAATCCGGAAAAAGCCAGTGACTGGTTTGCAAAAGCATCAGCTGAACAGAAAAAGGCCTTTTTCGACCAGCTAGATAAAAGAAACAACGAAGAAAAAGACGACTGGTGGGCAAAAGTCAGAAACCCGGAAGCAACAAAAGAGAATCCCTGGTCGCAAGCACAGAAAGATTATCTTGACGATAAACTTGCAAGAGGCAAAGGACAAAAAGACGGCCCACTAGAGAAAAGCAGCGAAAAGCTTCCACCGCTTGAACATCTGAGCAAGAAAGCAAGCATGGAACTTGGCGACTACAGCTCTGCCCGCGAAAGCTGGAACAAAAAACAGCTGGACTACTCAAAACTGGATGACCAGCAAAAGGAAGAGTATTTTAGAAAGGCACTCAAAAATTCGGGGCTCTCAAGTGAAGACCAATCAGCACTGGAAAAAATGGATCGCAAGGAAGCCTTGCTTGCTCTTCATTTGAACAAAGAAGGAGCTCCGGGCAAAGACCTGCAAGAAAAACTCGCGTCATACAAGATGTATGTATTGAACGAGTCGTCCGGTTATTTGAGCTACATAGATAAAATGGACGGAGCCCAGTTGAGAGTCTGGCTTGAAAATGCAACTCAAGATCAACTCGATGCATATGAAAAATATATGGACGCCAAAGCTGCGGGAGACTACAGCTTCATCAACAGAGACAACTTCGAGCAGTTCAAAAACAACGCCAGCGAAGAAGACAAAGCAGCCTTTCGAGACTTTCGCGAAAGAATCAAGAACGGCGATTTTTCCTATCTGGACAAACTCCATGGTGACAACCAGCTCAACATCTACAATCCGAACCGCTACACGGATGAGGAGTACGCCAAATACAAAGACTATCTGCTTCGCAAGGAAGCAGGTGATTACAGCTTCGTAAGCCGCATGAGCCGGGAAGATCAGGAGCACTGGTATGAGAATGCAACAAAAGAGCAGCGACAAGCTTTTGATAATTATGAAGCCAAGCTTCAAGCAGGAGACTACAGCTTTGTCGAAAACTACCTTGCAAAAAAACAACCACCGCTCAGCCCGGACGAGCTCAAACAGGCAAGAGAAGACTGGATAAAAGAAAATGCAAAGATAAGCATCGACGGCAAAACTGTGGATGTCGCAGGCAGATATCAGTCTTATCGGAACGAGCTTGATGCGGCAAAACACATGGATGATTTCCGCAATTTAGAAAAGCTGCAGCCTGCAGAAAAGGAAAACTGGCTGGCATCGCATCCAGAGTTAAAAGATGCATACAAGAGCTGGCAGATCAAGATGGCTGTAGGTGACTTCAGTTTTGTCGAGCGCTTGCCGGCAAGAGAAAAGGCCGAGCTGCTTGAAAAATACAAGAATTCGGACGACCCGGCTGTAAAAAAAGAAGCTGCTGCATTTGCTGCATTCAAAGAAAGAATTGCAGCAGGAGATTACAGCCACGTTTACCTGATGGACAAAGATACTTATCTGAAATGGAAAGCTAATGCAAGTGAGCTTGAAAGAGAGAACTACAGGGATTTTCTAGACCGGATCAACGCCGGCGATCTGAGTTTTGTAGATCGCTTCAGTGATGCTACAAAAAAAGACTGGTTCGAGCGCCTGAACAATCTCGATGCTTCCAGAGCGGGAGCTGGAGATGATCTTGCTGAATTCAAAAAAGACACGGCATCCTGGCGAAATGAACTTGCAAACGGCTACGACATTTTTAAAGCTCGCACCAAAGCCGGCGACTGGAGCATGATTGACCGTCTTAGCAACCGCAACTGGACAAACTTCGAAACCAACTCAGACAACGAACAATGGAAAGCATATAACGAATTTAAGAAAGCCCAGGCAAAAGGTGACTACAGTTTCGTAGATCGTTTGAGAAAGCAAGAAATACCTGGAAGTAAAATTAGCCCCTTTGATGCCTGGCTGCTTACTGCAAGCAAGCAGGAAAAACTTGATTATCTTGCTTACAACAATAAGCAAGAAGGCTCAAAACAAATTCAGCTTGATCAAAACAGCGAGCTTAAAGACATTGACGAAGCCATAAAGAACGCAGCAAAGGAAAGAACAGAAAGCCCGGAAAAGCCAGAAGAAAATGCGCCCGAAAATCAGAACCCTGTACCCGAACAAAAGCCAGGTCAGGAGCAAGCACAGCAGCCGGGCTCAGATATTCAGCCGCAACCGCAAGCAGAGACTGGCTCCGGTCAACCTTTGCCGGAAAGTCCCAGACGAAGTGACCGCGAGGTATATGACGAGTTCTACAAGAAATGGGCGAAAACCCCTTATAAAGAAAGACCTGATATTTACAAGTCTCTGAGCAAAGATGAGAAGAAACAAATTGCAGATTATCTTGCAAGTGACTCATCATCCGGAGAGGCTTTCGAAAAGTTTGTAAGTAAGGTAGGTGACTACAGAAACCTTGATACTGCAAATTTCTTGAGAGAACTGCAAGAGCACAATCCCAAAATCAAAGAGATGCAGAACCGGGCCCTGGAAAGCTCCAGAGGCGGACTGGGACCAGGCGAAAGACCACGATGGGGAAGAAACGATCAAAATCCGGATCATTCAAAGCCGAGCTCCGACATCCAACCCAATCCTCATCCGGGCGCCGAACCTGTACCTGGAGCCGAACCTGTACCTGGAGCCGAACCCAAACCCGGCACCGATCCTGCACCCGGTTCAAAACCTGACATTCAACCAAAACCTCAGACACCCGGCTCTCCAGATCTTCCCGGCACGAGCATCGAGCCTGGAAAAGACATCCAGACAGCTCCCCAAATAGACCCCAAAACCGGAGAAAAGATCCCACCTGGACTATCAAGCAGAACCTCCGACGTCGGTGGTCTCGATCTACCTGCGCATGAGAACCGCCGACCACAACCGGCGCCGCAACCGCAGCCAGGTGATCAGCAGCCCGGCAATCAGCCTGGTAATCAGCCAGGCAATCAGCCCGGCGTGCCAACGCCTAATCCCCAAAATCCTGGAGAGCCGGCAAAACCAGTGGAAACACCGGCTCCGCAGACTCCTAAAACCCCGATCGACCTCAGCGGCTACACACCCGGCGCTGAAGCCGGTAAGGGTGGTGATGTGGTTCTTCGCACCCCAACACCTGATGCTAAGCCGATAGAGACCAAACCTCCGCGCCGTGAGGATCCAGGTAAGCCAGTAGTAGAGCCGACACCAAACCCAGCACCGGTGCCGACACCGACACCTAACCCGGTCCCTGGATCAACACCAAATCCTGCGCCAATCCCGGGCAGCGACCCGGCACCAGTAGTTACTGATCCAAAACCAAAGCCGGAAACTGTTGCATACAGCAGATCATATTCGGAAAACCACTATCAGGATTACCTGCGCCAGCAGCAGGACGAAGCCGCAAGACGAGCTAGAGAGCAGACCCAGAATCAAAACAACAGTAGCGGTAGCAATCAGAACAACAGCCACAATAGCGAAACTAAACCGGAAGCGCCAAGACCACCTGTGCATGAAAAACCGGTTCCAGCGCCGGAAAGACCTGCTCATGACAAACCTGCCAGTGATAAACCCGCTCAGGAAAGACCGGCCGCTGAAAAACCTGTTCAAGAAAAGCCCGCCGCAGACAACTCCGGGCAAGCAAAGCCACCGCTTGCTGAAAAACCGGTACCGTCTCAAGACAAACCTGCTAGCGGCGAAAAAGCTCCGCAAGAACAGCAGGGGAACGCGCAAAATGAAAAAGCAGCCAGCGATAAAGCAGCCAGCGATAAAACAGCAGCAAGCCCGGCTAGCTCCTCACAGGCAATTGAAAACGGCGGCAAGCAAGGCGAACGTCCTCAGACCGGGAATTCGAATCTGCCTGAGAGCAAATCCGGAGCAAGCGATGCCGGAGGCGCCAAAAGCATCGATCCTCAAAAGCAAATTCCTGTCGGAGCAGTCGGATCAGCCGACTCTGCAGGTAGCAATGTCGGCAAACCAGGACCAATTGATTTCACACCTGGAAGCGGGCAAACAAGAGCTCGAGATCTGTCCTCTCTCGAGCCCGGCTCAGCTATACCCCTGGGTAAATTGCCCGGTGATATTCTTCCTGGCCGTTCATCAGAGGTGAAAGGCGGAGAGTTATCGTCTGCCAGATCATCTCTGCAAATGATTGATCACTCATTGCCTGGACGCCTCCAGGAAGGAAACCTGGGGCGCTCCATCGATAGCCGATCCATTTCTGGTTCAGGTTCTGGTTCAGGTTCTGGCGATTTTATCGCAAAAGGCATTGACCCGGCAGCTCTGATAAAGGGTGATGCCCGGTCAATTGAAGCCTCCAGAGCCGCTGGTGCTCAAGATGCTCAGCTTCAAGGCAGGCTTGCAGAAATAGCTGCAGCCGGACGCGCCGCAGGCGAACCTGGCAAGGTGATGGAAAGCGGCATTCGTGATGCCAGGTCAGGAATCGTAATTCCTGAAAAAGGCATGCCTGCTTCCGGCGAAACGCCCACATCAAAAGGAAGCTCACTAACAGCATCATCCAATCCGGTCTCCGGAATAATCCCGAATGTTGGTAAATCCGACGGAGCAAGCAGAGCCGAGAAACCAGGCGAACTCTCTGAAGGCAAAGTAAACTTGCCTCCAAGCAAAGATCCTGGAATTGGTTTGAGCCAGATGGGTCAGGGAACCGGCAGCAAAGTGCCCGGACAAAAACCAGCTACAGATCCGCTTGCCAATGCCGGAGCAGGAGGCAATGTTCAGCTTCAGCCGGTTAACCTGCCGGCGGTTCAAATTACCGGCTCCAATGCAGATCCTAAAGCAACACCGGGTTCAACTGATCCGAAAGCTGCAGATCCCAAGAATGCTGACCCGAAGACAGGCACAAGCACAGATCCAAGAAACGCTGATCCAAAAGCAGCCAATAATGCCGATCCTAAAAATGTCGATCTCAAAAATACCGATCCTAAAAATACCGATCCCAAAAATACCGATCCCAAAAATACTGATCCCAAAAATACTGATCCCAAAAATGCAGATCCCAAGAATACTGATCCCAAAAATGCAGATCCCAAAAATACTGATCCCAAAAATGCAGATCCCAAAAATACCGCAGTAAAAGATCCGGCTGTCGAAAAACCGGCCGACCGCAAAACAAGCGAAGATCTGAAACAAGCTGAGAAGCCGGAGAAAAAAGAATCCGATCTTACAGAGGAAAAATCAGCAGAGGAAAGATCAGAAAGATCAAGATCAGAAGAATCAGAAAGATCAGATGGATCAAAGGAAGAAGCCAAACGAGTAAGTGAAATATCTGACAAAGAAGACACAGAACCCCAGGCTAAACCCAACGACTGGCCAGTGATACCGGGTTTTGTGGAAAAATGGGGCTTCCTTCCGGAAGACTTTGGGCCCGCAGGGCCTGAGGCCGCGCCAAACACAGTACCGCCACAAGTCGCACCAGAACCAGCTCCTGAACCCGGGAACAATCAGCAGCCTCCACAGCAAGACCCTCAGCAACCCGATCAGGGACCGACTCCTCCGTCGCTGCCTGATGAACACATACCCGCCCCCGGTCACGAGCGGCCTGATCCTGAACACAAACCCGAAGAGCCTGGTAAAGGTCGGCCTGATCCTGAGCAAAGACCTGATCCCGAGCAAAGACCCGAGCCCGGTAAAGATCGGCCCGACCCTGAACACAGACCCGAAGAGCCCGGCAAAGATCATCGGCCCGACCCTGAACACAGACCCGAAGAGCCCGGTAAAGATCATCGGCCCGACCCTGAACACAGACCCGAAGTTCCCGGTAAGGATCATCGGCCAGAGCCTGAACAGAGACCCGAGCCAGGGCGTGATCGGCCGGAGCCTGAACAGAGACCCGAGCCAGGGCGCGATCGGCCGGAGCCTGAACAGAGACCCGAACCAGGGCGTGATCGGCCAGAGCCTGAACAAAGACCCGAGCCAGGGAGCGAACGGCCGGATCCTGAACGTAGCCCCGAGCCAGGGCGCGATCGGCCGGATCCTGAACGTAGCCCCGAGCCAGGGCGCGATCGGCCAGAGCCTGAACAACGACCAGAGCCAGGGCGCGAACGGCCGGATCCTGAACGTAGCCCCGAGCCAGGACAGCATCGGCCAGAGCCTGAACAAAGACTCGATCCAGGTTCGGACCGCCCAGCACAGCCCGGCAATGAGCTCCCCGGGAACGAGGCCAAATACCCCCTGCCTACCATTCCAGGGTCAGATCACATTAATGAGACTTTGCCTGTGCCGCCAATTTCTGAGCATTCGAATTCCCAGAGGGACAATTCCGATTCAGGCACGCTAACACGCATCGATCCGGATCCAGCGACACTACCTGTTCTGGAGCCAGTTCCAGAGTCTCCTTCACGAGTAATTGAAGCTGCAGGTCCGATTACAGAGTTTTCAATTGCTGAGCGTGTGATTAATTCCATAGAAAAGGTAGTGGAAACTGCAAAGCACTTGAGCCATGATCATCAAACAGAAAGCAGCCGGTTTGTTGCTCCAGAGCCTCAAGCAGCAACTTTTGATGCAAGTCCGGATTATACCGAGCAGCTTGCCCAAGACATGCGAGTGCTTGAAGCTCTCACAGAAAGAGAAAACAAGGAAACAACAAATCCAAGAAGCGAACAGATGCACGTAGACGTTCTTGACCAGAACCAGGACAGCAAGCCGTCCATGCAAGCATTCGTAAACGATGTTTTTGCTCCCTTTATAAACCCGGTAGTAAATCAAAGTCAGGAACAGGCAGAGATTCAAAGCAGAGTAGAAGCTCCAGAAGCTCATCTCCAGCATCAAGAAGCTGAGATTGAAGCCCCTGCAACAAACGTGAATCTAAACCCTGTTTTGCAGGAAGCGTCGGTGGATACTGATGCAATGAACCTGGTTACAGGTCTTGTTTCGGGTTCTTTGAGCACTGACCCGCTTCATCTCAATGGTCTGGCAGATGAAATGACCACTGCCGAGGAACTAAGCGAGATGGGCAGCAAGATTGCCGAATCATTCACATATGAACTCGCGAATGATTTTCTAAATGATCTGGATGATCTGGATGATCTGGACGCTCAACTTGCCAGAAGCTACCAGGAAGAACTCAAAGAGGATCGTGAAAAAGAGCAGGAAGAAAGAGAACGCAGAGAGGAAGAAAGAGAAAAACTCCGGGATCAAGAAGCGGCAAAAAGATATGCCGCAGCAATGCTGGCAGCGCTAAAAGCCCGCCAGGCACAAGAAGATGCCAACAGGATCAAAGCGCAGAAAGACCTCCTTGATATCGAAAACAGGCAAAAATACATTGTTATGCCTGGAGACACGCTTGAATCGATCGCCAGCAAACGCCTTTTCAATCGTCGTCTGGCAGTGCTCATTTATGAAATCAACAAAGCACAGATTCCAATCAAGGTGGTGGAAGGCAAGCGTTACCTGCAGCTCAAGCCCAGGCTCATCCTTTTGCTTCCAACAAAAATGGAGATAAAGAGATACGAAGCTCGCCTGCTTTTTCAGGCAAACAAGAAATTCGAATATGATCTGGATTTCGAAAAGAGCAATTCGAATTCAGACAGAAAACCAAAAGATCCTGACAGCGCAAAAAAGGACGCCCAAAAGCGTGCGAATTTAGAAGCCGTACTGGGCAAACTCGGGCAAGATGAACCTGAGCTTAAGGACAGCCAGACCCGCATCAAATATGTGAGCCGCCTGGGCGACAGCCTCAGATCCATAGCCATGCGTCACCCGGCGCTTAAAGATGCAGCACTCTGGAAGCTGCTTGCCCAGGTAAATAATATGTCCGCCGAAACTGACAGGAACGGGAATCCAATTGCTCAAGTAATAAGAGGAAGCACTTTGTTAATTCCACTTCCAAATGAAATTACGGAGTTCAGACAAAAGAATCTGAATGCTCCAGCCACGGGCGAAAACAACAGGCTTTGCCCGGCTTGCGGCAGGTCTTGCAGGGCACATGCGCCGCTCTGCGCCAGCTGCGGCGAGGTATTCGAAATTGGCGCACGAGCTTCGGCAGTACAGAAAGCAGACCCACAGACGGAAACGCCTCCAATTTCCGCTCCGCCTGTTCAGACCGCAAAACCAGTCGAGTCGGAGTTGCCTGTGGCCGGTCCAAAGCAAGACGAACTGGAGTTGCCCGGAGTCGACTCCGACGATCTCAGCCAGTACACGACCAACTCGAGAATATATATCGGTGCCCGCAATTTTCTAGCACTCAAACACAAAAGAGATTTCTCTCCACCGGATAGTTTTGTGCCCCCCGAATCAGTGGATGATTCTCGAAACCGCATTGAAGCAGTTGATTCTGCCTTTGAAAACAATTCAGTTGAAAGCAAACCAGTTGAAAGCAAACCAGTTGAAAGCAAAACAGTTGAAAGCAAAACTGGCAAAGCGCCCACACAAGAAGAAAGCCTTGCGGAGCATGAACTGGAATCGGTGAGCAGCGGTCAGAAGCGTAATCTGATCAAAAATCTCTCTATCGACTGCCGCCTGGTCAGCTTCGGAAACATGGCAGACACCGCTGTAGGATTCCGTTGCCGGCTCGAATTCAAACTGAAAGAGTTCTGGCTTCCGGTTGTTTTGTACGAAATAAATGATGACTCCTCATTCAGGCACGAATATCACTTGAACGGTGGACGCATCAGCAAAAGAATGATGCTGCCTCCGGTACAAAGCAAGCAACTGGCACAAAATGACCTGAACAAAAACTGGCAAAACTATGCTCGAAAGTTTCTGCTCAGTCAAAATGACTGAGCTGGGTCTGCCTTCTCAAGCGAATTCGCTTGAGAAGGCAGCACAAACCCAAAAGCGAGCCCAGATTTAAGGTTAATTCTTGCGAAAAGCAGAAAAATCCGAACTTTTGACAGAAAAAATCAGTGACTGCCACTAACGAAAATTCCACGGATTTCTAAGCTTGGAAATCCCGGTTTAATCAGTGTTTTCTGTTGACATTAAGGATTCTTTACCTTACGATTAGCCTGCTGGCAATATATCCCCAGCCCAGGCCCAGTGGGTACACGCCCCTTACGGGGAATAATATCTTCACCTATTGGACTGGAAGCAGAGCTCGCTTCGCTCGCGGGCATTTGCAAATTTGATCGAGAAAAGGCATTTTCAGCTTAAAACTAAATCCTGAAACTCTTACTAGTCCATAAATCGCAGCTTCCGCCGGCTTAACCGGTTCGCAATTTCACCGCTCGCTAAACCGAGCATATGGCTCTTAGAGCCAAGTTGTCACCCGCCGTCTCGCAAAAGGGCATTCTCTCATGGCCAAAGACGAAGTAGAAAATACAAACAACCAACCTGAATCCCAGGACCAGCCGCAGGAGTCTCAGGAGAATAAACAAATAAATTCTCCCGAGGTCAGGAACCTGACTCAGGACGATAACAAGAATTTTCGCGAGCAGCAAGAGAAGCAAAATGCCAGCAACAGCGGCATTAAGCAAATCGACGGTCAGAATGCGCCGCAGATAACCGGCGACATAAAAGCGAGTGATGTCAAAGCCAGTCCGATGGCCAAGCAAGGCGACGGCAAGAAACCGGTCGACGGTGAAAAGAACAAAGAGCAAGACCTTAACGGTGCCGGCGATTCTACGATCTCAGGTGGCGCTGTCTTAAAACAAAACGAGAAAGCGGACAAAAACCAGGGCGATGCAAAACAAAAAGGCGAAAAAGACAAAGACGGCAAGGCTGAAGAATTAGACAAAGACGGCCAGGCAAAAGAAGGCGAAGAAAACAAAGACGGCAAAGCCAAAAAAGACGGAGAACAAGATAAAGAAGGCAAATCAGGCGAAGCGGCAAAAGAAGACGAACAAAATAAAAAAGACGGCAAAGAAGGCGTTGCTGCAAAAGAAAGCGAGCAAAATAAAGATGCCAAGCCTGGCGAAAACCCGAAAGACGGTGAAATAGACAAAGACGCCAAGGCCAGAAAAGACGGCGAGGAAAATAAAGACGGCAAAGCTGGCGAAGCTGCCAAAGACGAACAAGACAAAAAAGACGGCAAAGACGGCGAAGCTGCCAAAGACGAACAAAACAAAAAAGACGGTAAAGATGGCGAAGCCGGTGTTGCCGCAAAAGAAGACGGCGACAACAAAAACGACGGCAAAGTCAGCGAAGCAAAAGAAGGCGCCGAAAACAAAGACGCTAAAGGAAAAGCCGGCGAAGCCACCAGATCGGAAGCCGAGAAAAAGGCTGCCGAAGAAGGCAAGAACGTAGACGGTACCGAGAAAGAAGGCAAGCAGGAAGGCGATAAGGCCGGAAAGCAGGAAGGCGAACAAGCAGCCGAGCAAAAAACCGACGGAGCTAAAGGCGCTCAAACTGCAGAAGAAGCCAAACGAGCCGAAGAAGAAGCCAAGAAAGCTAAGGAAAAAACTGAGGGCGAAGGAAAATCGGGAGAGTCGGGAGAGAAACCCGACGCACAGAAAGCCGCCCAGGATCTAAAACCGGAAGAAGCGAAAAAAGCCGAGCAAGAAGGCAAAAAACCGGAAGAGAATAAAGAAAGTGCAGACAAAGAAGCTGCAGACAAAGGGACTGCTAAAGCTGCTGAAGTCAAACCCGTAAGCGAAACCGCGGCGCCAAAAGTCGAAACACCGATTGAAAAACCGGCAGAGCAGCCCGAAGCAAAAGACCTTGAAAAAGAAAAGGGTGCAGAAGCACCGGAATCCAAGCCTGAGCAAGCCGCTCAGCTAACTGAAGCTCAGGCTGAAAAAACCGAAGCTCAGGCTGAAAAAACCGAAGCTCAGGCTGAAAAAACTGAAGCGACGGCAAAAGAAACAGAAGAGCAGGCAAAGGTAACTGAAGCAAAAGCAGAAAAGACTGAAGCTCAGGCACTTGAAACTGAGGCCAAGGCTGAAAAGACCGAAGAGAAAGCAAAAGAAACAGAAGAAAAGGCCGAAAACACGGAAAAAGAGTCAATACTGACTCTGGAAAAAGGCAAGGAAACCGAAGAAAAAGGCAAGGAAACCGAAGGCAAGGCCGACAAGACCCAGGAAAAGGGCAAAGAAACTGAAGAAAAAGCAGTAGAAACTGAGGAAGAAGGCAAAGAGACCGAAGAAAAAGGCGAGAAAACCGAAGAAGAGACAGCCGAAACCGAAAAGAAAGCCGAAGTAGTCGAAGCAAAGGCTGCCGAGGTAGAAGAAAAAGCTGCCGAGGTTCAAAAGAAAGCTGAAGACACCGATGTGGATTCAAGCATCACCGAAATGTTTGCAGACTTTGCCAAGTTTGACGCCGAGGATACGCAAAAGCTGGCAGAGGCTTCCAAGGAGGCTTCCGCCAAGACCAAGGAAGCTGCAGATACTACCAAAGAAGCCCTTACAAAAGAAGGTGCAGAGGGCGTAACAAAATCCGAAACTGAGACCGGAACAACCTACACTGGTGCAGACGGATCTTCTTTCACGCAAAACAAAGACGGTTCTTCTGTAACTAAAAACGCTGATGGCTCGACAGTAACACAAAACAAAGACGGATCTTCTGTAACTAAGAACGCCGACGGTTCCACAGTTACTCAAAACAAAGACGGATCTTCTGTAACTAAGAACGCAGACGGTTCTACTTACACACTAAATAAAGACGGATCTTCGGAAACCAAAAACGCAGACGGATCTTCTGTAAGTAAATTTGCAGATGGAACTACTTATATAGATAACGGTGACGGTTCTGTTGTCTGGGCTGACGCCAACGGCAATCTTGTGTCAGTGAATCCTGACGGGTCGATGACCTCAAAAGACGAGAACGGCAAGTTCATCATGAACTCCGACGGTACTTATCACGAACAGAAAGCCGATGGTTCTACAAATACCGACAATAACGACGGATCTTCAGTACACGACGACTGTCAGGGCACAAAGACCATCACAAATACAGACGACTGCAAAGTAACTACTTCTACCGATCAGGAAACCGGCGATAGCACCAAAACGGTGGAAATGGCCGACCAGGGCAAGGTGGTTACAAACACCAACGCCGAAGGTCAGGTAGTTGAAAAAACCGTCGAAAATCCCAGCGGCAGTTCAGTAAATACAAAGGTAGACGGAGAGGGCAATACAACAAAAGTTGTAGACAACGGCGACAATTCTTCAATTAAGACCGTTGCAAATAGCACCGGTCAGGAAGTATCCAAAGTGGTCGCCAACAGCGACAATTCTTCAATTGCCACATCAACCGATGAAAACGGTAACGTCAACAAAGTTGTTAACAACGGCGACAACTCGAAGGTTGAAACTACAACTGATGCCAACGGCAATCAGGTACTCAAGAAAGTAGACAACGGCGACAACAGCTCGATCACAACTGCTCAAGACGCCCAGGGCAATGTAACTCAGACAGTAGACAACGGCGACCAGAGCAAGGTCGTTACTCAAACCGATACAAACGGCAATGTCACAAAAACCGTGGACAACGGCGACAATTCCAAAATCACGACCCAGACAGACTCCAACGGTCGAGAAACATCCAAGACCGTGGACAACGGCGACAATAGCTCAATTAGCTCGAGCACCGACGCTAACGGTAATACCACCACCCAGATCAATAACAGTGACAATTCAAGCGTAACTTCTCAGACAGATGCAAGCGGCAAAGAATTCTCCCGCAACATCGACAATGGTGACGGCAGCTCGGTTAACAAAACAACGGATGCAAACGGCAATGTCACCACTGCGGTTCATAACACAGACAACTCGAGTGTTACAACCCAGCGTGACTCAAGCGGCAACGAGATGTCCAAGAATGTGGACAACGGCGACGGCAGCTCAGTTAACAGAACAACGGATGCAAACGGCAATACCACAACCACGGTTAATAACAGCGACAATTCGAGTGTGACAACTCAGCGTGATGCAAGTGGAGCCGAAACATCCAGAAATATCAACAACGGCGACGGTTCTTCAGTACAGCGCAATGCCGACGGTTCTTCGGTGACTACTAACGCCGATCAGTCTTCAGTACAGCACAACGCAGACGGCTCTTCAAGAACAACCAACGCCGACGGCTCCTCAGTGCAGCGAAACACAGACGGCTCTTCGGTTACAACCAACGCCGATAATTCCTCAGTGCAGCGCAATGCTGACGGCTCTTCGGTAACAACCAACGCCGACAACTCATCAGTGCAACGCAATGCTGACGGCTCTTCGGTAACAACCAATGCAGATAATTCGTCTGTCCAGCGCAATGCTGACGGCACAAGCCAGACTAATAACGCCGACGGCTCCACAGTGCAGCGCACCGCCGATGGTGCAGTAAGCAGCGTCAGCGAGGCTACAGCTCCGGCGGCAGGCGGCGAGGCAAAAGCCGCAGCAAGCACTGTCGATTCGCAGGCAAGCGTAGAAAGACAAAGCAGTCAGGTAGCAAACAGTACTGAAACTGTCGAAAGTGGTTCTCAAACAAATTCGGCAACAACAGAAAATACAAGCAGCGGCGAAACAGTAACAACAGCGCAGAGCAACGAAACAACAGTTCAGAAAGCAGAAACAGGTGAGCTGGACGGAAACGCGATCACAGCGCCGGAAGCTCAGAGCACGGCTAAAGCAGAAAGCGGCGAGGGCGTTGCAGCCTCAGATCAGGCAGTTCTGGCCAATGCAAATGAGAATGCAAAAGTCGCATCTGAAGTAGCTGCAATTGCAGTTCCAGAGAAAGCCGGCACTGATCTGGCCAAAGATGTTCACGGCGCTCAAAATGACGCCGCAGAAACAACAGCATTGAAAAAAGAAAGTTCGGCTTCAGAACTAACTGAACAAAAGCCGCCCACGGCATTCATTAATGAGAGCAACAACGCTGACGTCGTAAATACAGCAGCTAAACAGGAAGCAGATGCAAAAGGCAATTTCATCGCCACCCCGCAAGCGCTGCCGGCAGCAGGTGAAAGCAAGGGCGATGCTACAGGAGCTGCCAGCGATAAATCCATAGGCGCAAGAGAGAAAGACGCAAGTGCAAGCGATGCAGCCGCTGCAAACAAACAGGCAGTTGACCTGAACAATGCTGCAAATGCGGCCCAGGCTGCGATAAATTCAGCAAACGCCAGCCAGGCAAGCAATTCAGCAAACACTGCAAACAACAAAGTATTAAACGAAAAGCCGCAAACAGAACTTGAAAAAACAACTAACAAACCTAACAACACAAACGATAATAAGCCAAATCAGGCAGTTGGCGGTGATTCCAATCTGAATGATGGAATCACAATGACGCAAGCGCAAGCAATGAACATGCTTACAAACGGCGGTCCTTACCCGGCCATGTCCAGCAGTTCCAAATCAGCCGAAAGCTTGACAGGCGGCGATGCAGTAAATACAAAGAATCCGAACAAAAACAACAACCTGGCAAGAACCACGGTTCAGTCAAGCACCGAAGACAAAGACACCGAAACCTGCGTTATCAGAAGCGTTGACGGTCAGAACCAGTATGTTCCGATTTCGGAAGCCAGCAATTTGACACCTGGTGAAACATCTTTTACCGGGCAATTCACCAAATCAGTGGGAGCTGACGGCAAAGAAACCACGACGCCTTCAGGCATGATGAAAGTCAAACCACTTTCACAGGAAGAAATTGAAGCGGCAGGCGGCGCTTCAAAAGTAGGTGCGACAGGTGGTTCAGATATATTCCCCACAAGTTCAATCGGTAATGCACTTGGAAGCGGTATGGAAAATGGCGCATTCTCCATAAGCAACCCCAACGGCTCCGCGGCCAACTATAACGCTGATGGGTCAATTCAAAACGCCACCAACGACAACGGCTCACAGGTCAATTACAACGCTGACGG
>CAZTQO010000010.1:46777-65659 GCA_964615655.1 uncultured Candidatus Obscuribacterales bacterium
CAATTCAAAACGCCACCAACGACAACGGCTCACAGGTCAATTACAACGCTGACGGGTCAATTCAAAACGCCACCAACGACAACGGCTCACAGGTCAATTACAACGCTGACGGCACACTTGCAAGAAGCAGTGATACAAGCGCAGTAGCTCCTGTAGAAGCAGTGGCCCCGGTGCAGGCGGTGCAGCCCACCGATGCAGTGGCAGCAGCAACAGCTGAAAAACCGGTGGAGCAAGCAGCAGTCGCGAAGCCCTCAGAGCAGCTTGAGCGACAGGCAGTCAGCGATACGTCACCAGAAGTTGCACAGAGTGCTGAAAGCAATGAAATCAACGCCAGCGTCGAACAGCAAACTGCAATCGAGAACCAGGAAGCTGCAGTCGTCGAACAGCAAACTGCAGTCGAGAATCAAGAAGCTGCAGTCGTCGAACAGCAAACTGCAATCGAGAACCAAGAAGCTGCAGTGGTCGAGCAAGAAACTGCAATCGAGAACCAGGAAGCTGCAGTCGTCGAACAGGAAACTGCAGTCGAGAACCAAGAAGCTGCAGTGGTCGAGCAAGAAACTGCAATCGAGAACCAAGAAGCTGCAGTCGTCGAACAAAATACTGCTGTTGAAAATCAAGGCAACGCCGCAGTCGAGCAGGATCTCGCGAAAGCTAATAACGACGCAGCTATAAAATTCTCACCGCGCGCACGTAACGCTGCGGATCAAGCCGCCGGTATCGCACGCGATGCCATGCCTCCGATTGAAAACGCCGGAACTGACAGAGAAGCCGGGTACAGAGCCAGAGAAGGCGCGACCGTGACCATGGGTATGGTAGGCGACACTGCAGCTCAATCTGCCAATGCAGAGGCACAGGCTGCCACCACAGACAGTGCTGCTACCAATACCAGGGAAAACGCCATAGCAAATGGTACCCAGGCTACTAACCCGGACGATGGTTCAATTACTTACACGCTTCCGAATAACGGCGGTTCATATACTGAATGGCCGGACGGCGCTAGTTTGACAACCAATCCAGATAACTCCAAGGTCTGGCAAGATGAAATGGGAACAATCACCACCAATCCAGATGGTTCTCATGTCGATAGATATGCCGATGGCAGCACCGATGTGTTCAATGCAGATGGATACTCAGGTACAACCACTTACGCAAACGGTGACAGGGAAACCATTAACCCTGACGGCTCGTCTGTCCGTGAAAATCAGGATGGTAGCAGAGTTGTCGAAAATCCAAATGGCAGCAGGGTTGAAACCGACAAATATGGTGAGTCCACAGCCTTCTGGAGAGGAAGAAACGGTGAGGAAAAGTGCCACAAAATAAAACAAGACTGGTTCGGCGGCCAGCACGAAGAAATTCAAAGCGGCAATACAACCACCCAGCTAGATGAAAACGGTGCTGTAGAGTCAGTTGAAGTTGCAGGTCAGGGTATTGCAAACGTTGCAAACGGCGTTGTTGAAAACGTACAACTTGCAGGTCAACAAATGCAGGTTGCCTTCCAGGATGGCAATCCGGCAGTAGTAACAGATACGGCCTCCGGAGCAACGGCAAATATGACTGAGGAAGGTGAAGTGGCAAGTGTCACCAATCCGAACAATTCCCAGGTCATTTTCGGCGAAGGCGGGCAGCCGGTACAAACCATAAATGAAACCGGCGGCGTCGTAAATCAGGAAAACGGCCAGGTTACAAGCGTCGAGAACGCCAACCACTCAGTGGTTCAATACGGCGCAGATGGTCAGGTTACAAGCACGACAAATGAAAACGGCGCTCAGGTCAATTACGGCTCCGAAGGTAATGTCACAAACGTCGTCAATGCAAACCATTCAGTAGTTAACTACGGTTCCGACGGCAACGTCACAAGCACCACCAACTCAAATGGTGCCACCGTAAACTACTCAGGGGATGGTAACGTTTCAAGCGTCAACAACGCCAACGGTTCACAAGTGAACTATGGCTCCGACGGCAATGTCACAAGCACCACCAACTCAAATGGTGCTACGGTCAACTACGCGGGCGACGGTAGTGTTTCAAGTGTCAACAACGCCAACGGTTCACAAGTAAATTACGGCTCCGACGGCAACGTAACAAGCACCACCAACTCAAATGGTGCCACGGTCAACTACGCCGGCGACGGTAGTGTTTCAAGCGTTAACAACGCAAATGGCTCCCAGGTAAATTACGGCGCCGACGGCAATGTCACAAGCACCACAAACTCGAATGGTGCCACCGTAAACTACTCCGGGGATGGCAACGTCTCAAGTGTAACCAACGCCAACGGTTCACAAGTAAATTACGGTGCCGACGGCAATGTCACAAGCACGACCAACTCAAATGGTGCCACCGTAAACTACTCCGGCGATGGCAATGTATCAAATGTCACCAACGCCAACGGTTCACAGGTGAATTACGGCGCCAACGGCAATGTCACAAGCACTACCAACCAGGATGGTGCAACAGTCAGATATGGAGAATCCGGTGCAGTTCAGAGCGTCACTAACGCAAATGGTTCACAGGTAGAGTACAACAGCAATGGTCAGATAAGCCGTACAACTAACGCAGACGGCAGCGCAGTCAGCTATGAAGGCGGAAAAGCAGCGCCACAAATCGCTGAGTCAAATGCAGTAGAAAGTCCGCACCCAAGCGCTGCTTCAGCTTCAGAGTCTTTTGCTCCTGTACAGTCACAGCAGCAAACAGAAAGCACAAGCACAGCCAGCGCTGAAAACGCAAGCAAATCAAACGAAAGCGCAGCAACAGCTTCACAAGAAATCAGCGCAAAAGCTACAACTGAAAGCGCTGACGCAAAATCTACAGCTGAAAGCACTGAACTAAAAGCTTCGCAAGTAAGCGCTGATACCGCTGCGGCTGTGCAAACAGAAAGCAAGGCTTCACAGGAGAGCACTGAAGCAGCAGATCCTACAGCTGTCGACTCTGCACCACAACAGGACGCAACTGAAGTTAAAGCTGCTACGCAAGAGAGCACAGAAACCGTATCGGCTGTACAAACAGAAAGCAATGAAGATACTACGCAGGAAAACAGCGAAGTAGCAGCAAACGTAGTATCCCCTGAAAGCAAGCCTGAAGTGGAAGCCACTCAGCTTAATGAAGCAGCCACAACTGAAAACAGCGATGCTAGCCAAAACGATGCCGGCGAGCAGGTTCTCGACAACGCAAAAGCGGCCCAGGAAGCGGCAGTTTCATCCGAGAAAAAGGGCAGCGAAACATCAGAGACTGAAAGCAAGACAGAGGTCAAAGAAGTCGAGGATGGTGAGCAGCCAAAAACAAAAATCGCCGAGCAAAACAAAGAGGCAGCTCTTGATTTGCAAGAAAGACAGGCCGCAGAGGCTGCCGCAAGCGCTGCAAGCCAGCAAACAAGC
This sequence comes from uncultured Candidatus Obscuribacterales bacterium, assembly GCA_964615655.1. GTDB lineage: Bacteria > Cyanobacteriota > Vampirovibrionia > Obscuribacterales > Obscuribacteraceae > JAIEPM01. The sequence goes on from CAZTQO010000010.1 coordinate 50,149, forward strand.
AGCTCGTCAACTACAACAAATACAAATAACACACTCAAACCTGCAAGTGAATTAAATAACACACTCGAGAAAAGCAGCAGCAAACCAAGCAACGATCCGAATTCAAGCAACCAACAACAAGTAGCGGTTGGCGACAGCAAAATCGAATCGACGATGATGTCTGGATCGCAGGCTGCAAATCAATACCTGAATTCAGGAGTCAGCTATCCGAAACAATCAGCGGAGAGTGCCCTGGGTAATATCGGCAACATGGCCGATGTCACAAAGCAGAAGAATCCGAACCAGAATCTGGCAAGAACTACGGTTCAAGCAGGTCAGCAAGAAAATGACAGTGATACTTGCGTAATTAGAAATGTTGAAGGACAAAATCAATATGTTCCGATTGCAAATGCAAGTGACTTGAAAGTCGGTGAAACTTCATTTACCGGCAAGTTCACAACCACTATCGGCGAAGATGGCAAATCAAGCATCACTCCGGAAGGTATGCTGAAAGTCAAGCCTCTATCGCAAGAAGAAATCGACGCGGCAGGTGGAAAAGGCAGCACCGAATTAAAAGGATTCGGTTCGGGTCAGCTTGGAATTTTTGATTCAAGCGGCACTCAGGTGACTTCCGAGAAGCCTGCGCAGTCCGATTCGGCTTCGACAGTACCGGAAGTCTCAATTGCTCAAGAGTCTGATGCAAACGGATCTGCCGCTGAGGCCAATCAGGAATCTGCACTCTCCCGCACTACTTCAAATACAGAAGGCGTCATGTCTCTCGATCAGGCAAAAGGTGCGGCTCCGGTTGAAGCCGTGCAGCCGGTGCCAGCTGTGGCCCCTGCAGCGGCAGTGGAACCCACCAAGCCTGTTGAACCCGCAAAAGCTGTCGACGCTGCAAAAGCTGTCGAGCAGACTGAGGCAAGAGAATCCACAGCGCAGATTGGCGAGGTCCAGGCTCTGCCGCCCGCCGATTCCAGCAAGGCAAGCGACGCAGCTGCGACTTCTTCAAGCGATACCGTTGCAGCAGCCTCAGCCGAAAGCAATGAAAAGGCAGCAAGCGAAAGCCCTCAAATCGAGTCAACCGAAACTCAATACGCTGCAGACGGAAGCACAAGAGTTTCCGATACCAGCTATACTTCAGACCACACTCCTGTTTCAGAAACACACTACGGACCCGACGGTGAAACCAGAGTTTCAACCACGTCCTTTGACGCATCCGGAAATCCTGTTCAGGAAACAGACTTCAAAGCAGACGGCAACACACCCGACACTGTAACAGACTTCCGTGCGGATGGCTCGGTGTCGGCACTTACTTCATATGGTGACAACGGGCTTCCTGCCTCTACAACAGAGTTTGCCGCTGACGGCATCACACCGACTGCGCTTACAAACTACGGCGCCGACGGCAAAACACCGACTGATTCAAGTACTTTCAATTCAGACGGGACAATTGCCTCTACGACAAGCTACGATGCGGCCGGCAAGCTGAGTGAAAGCACCACATTCAACAAAGACGGCTCTACTATTCAGACCGAAGTTGGCGCCGACGGTACAACAAGCTCGGTCGGCGCTCGTGCCGATGGGTCAATAGAATCAATCTCAGAAAGCGGCGCCGGCGGCAACAGCTCAGCCAGCTTCGACCAGAGCGGTAATCTGGAGAAAATAACCAACTACGGCGAGAACGGAGTTGCCACAGACAGCACTACTTATAATCAGGATGGCAGCTTCTCCAACACCACATATGGTGCAGACGGCAGCACTCCCGTTGAAAGCACCACTTATAATGCTGACGGCTCCGTTGCATCTGAGACCAACTACAAAGACGGCGTCGCCACCGACACAACCAGCTACGGCAACGATGGTTCGGTTACTTCAACCGAATACGCAGCCGACGGTACAACACCGGTATCTGAAGCAACACTTAACAGTGACGACACAATGTCGGTCACAAATTATGACGCAAGCGGCAAGCCCAGCGATAAAACAGTTTACAACGCCGACAACACGGTTGCATCAGAAACCAACTACAAAGACGGAGTGGCAACAGATACAACCACATACAATAAAGACGGCTCTCTGAGCACGACAGAATTTGGTCCTGACGGCACGACGCCGAAATCGGAATCGACTCTTTACAGCGACGACAGAATGTCGATCACTAACTATGACGCAAACGGCAAGCCCACCGACTCTACTATGTACGCTGCCGACAATTCAGTGATTTCGCAAACTAATTACAAAGATGGAGTACCGACTGATACCGCAACAACAAATGCAGACGGCTCAACTACCCTCGACGAGTATGGTGAGAACGGTAATCTCACAAGATCATCAACGCTGAACAGCGATGACAGCCTTGCAGTCACGAATTATGACGCAAACGGCAAGCCTACCGACACCACTGTATACAACGCAGATAATTCAGTTGCTTCAGAAACTGCCTACAAAGATGGTGTGGCAACAGATAAGACCACCTACGGCCAGGACGGCAGCATCACTCTTACAAATTACGGTGCTGACGGCAAAACACCTACGCAGGAATCCACACTCTACAGTGACGACAAACTTTCAGTCACCAACTACGACGAAAGCGGCAAGCCCACAGATAGCGTTCTTTACAATGCCGATGATTCGGTCGCTGCCGAAACCAACTACAAAGACGGTGTACCTACAGATACAACAGCCTTCAACGAAGACGGCTCCACAACCAGAGTTGATTTTGCTGCCGACGGCATCACACCAACTCAGTCAACGACATTGAACAAAGATGATTCCATGTCGATCACCAACTATGACTCCTCTGGTAAGCCGACCGAAACAACGGATTATAATGCCGACAATTCAATTTCGGCAATGACGAGCTACAAAGACGGAGTTGCAAGCGAAAAAGCGGAATTCAACGCCGATGGTTCGACTACAATCACAAACTACGGTCCGGACGGCAGCACTCCCACGCAGTCTTCAACAGTCTTCCAGGACGACTCGGTGTCGATAACCAACTATGATGCAAGTGGCAAGCCCACCGATACCACTTTGTATAACGCTGACGACTCGGTAAGGTCGACAACCACATACGGTGAGAACGGTCTGGCAAAAGACACGCTCACAAACAACGATGACGGCTCGGCAACACTTACAGAGTACGGTGCGGATGGCACGACACCAACGCAGAGTTCAACCCTCTATCCTGACGATAGCATTTCGATCACAAATTACGATGCTAACGGCAATGCTACCGAATCTAATTTGTACAACGCCGACAACGTGCTGGAATCAACAACCAGCTACAACGAAAATGGCATTGCCACAGAAACAGTAAGCTACAATCCGGACGGAAGCGCTTCATCAAGCACCACCTATGGTCCGGATGGCACCACACCGACTACAAGCAGCGCCTACAACCCCGACGGCTCTTCGAGCACAACTTCGTATGCTGCCGACGGCAAAACGCCCACAAGCACGGTCGGATACAACAAAGATGGCATGCTCGACTCAATGACTAATTACAATGAGTCCGGCACGCCTACTTACAAATCAACCTTCGCTGGTGACGGCTCGATTACAACAACTACTTATGCAGCTGACGGAACTACGCCGACCAACACAGCAACACGCAACCCTGACGGCAGTTCGTCCGAAACAGAGTTCGCCGCCGATGGGACAACACCTGTTAGAAGCGTAACGAAAGATGCAGAAGGCAATGCCGAAACTTATACTAATTACGACGAGAGCGGTCGGGTTACCGATACCAGCACCTTCAACAAAGACGGCTCTTCAAGCATTACTGAGTTCGACGAAAACGGCAACAAGACACGCACCGATGATTTTGCAGCCGACGGCACGGGTACAAGCACCAACTATGATGCTGACGGCAATAAGACCGAAAGCACTAATTACAACGCTGACGGTTCCACCGAAACCACCAGGTTCAATGCTGACGGCACAGCGGCATCAAAGGACAGCTTCGATGCAAACGGAGACATGACCTCCAAGACTACATACGGAGCCGACGGCAAAGTAGAAAGTGAAACTACTTATACAGAAAACGGCAACAGAACCACCGATTACGATGCCGAAGGCAATGTAACCGGATCAAGTTCAACTGAGTTCGGCGCTGACGGCTCCATGACCATAGACAACTACGATGCAGCCGGCCAGCAAATTGACTCAACTCAAATGAATGCAGACGGCAGCACTAAATATACTCAATTTGGTGCCGACGGCAAGCCTTCATCTGAGAGCCTCTACAAACCGGACGGCAGCAGCTCTCTAACCGAATTCAACCAGGACGGTTCAAGCAAAACCACGGAATTCAACCCTGATGGTGTCTCGGGTGATACTACCCTCAGAAACGCTGACGGACAAATTACCGAGTCTTACAAAACAGACGAAAGCGGCAGAACCACCGAGCGCACTACATATAACAGCGACGGTGTGCCCTCGAGCCAGACCAGCTATGCTGCAGACGGTATGTCATCTGTAACCACGAACTTCGGCTCAGACGGTACAACTGTTACCGGCTCAACCGAAACGACTTACAGCTCACCGACCAGCATAACTCCGAGCACAATCACAAACAAAGATGCTGATGGCAATGTAACCGATACTGCCACATATGATGAAAGCGGCAATCTGCAAAATCTCAAATCATATAACTCCGACGGCTCATCGTATGACACTACGTTTAATGAAGACGGTTCAATTTCAGACAAGGCTTATGATGCCAGCGGCAATCTGACCTATTCACTGGAGTCAGCAGTTGACGGCAGTCAGACTGAAACATATTACAATTCAGATGGCTCCAGAGTCGAAAACAGTTACAACGCCAATGACGAAGGCGGCACTGAAAAATACTATGATGCCAGCGGCAACCTCACAAGAGAGGCTACTTACAACGCCGATGGTATCAGCGGCACCGCCACCGAATACGATGCCAATGGCAATAAGATTAAAGAGTCTACTTACGGCGAAGACGGAATCAGCGGTTCAGACAAGTATTACGATGCAAGTGGCAATCTCACAAAAGAAGCCACGCATGCTGCTGATGGAAGCCGCAGCGAAACAGAATATGACGCCTCCGGCAATAAGACCAGAGAAGCCACTTACGGAGCCGACGGTGTCTCAGGCACCGCCACCGAGTACGATGGCAACGGCAACGTTGTCAAAGAAAGCACTTATGGCCCGGATGGTAAGAGCGGCAGCGACAAATTCTACGATGCCAACGGCAATCTGACAAAAGAAAGCACCTATGGTCCAGATGGTAAAACGGGCACTGACACGGTCTACAACAGTGACGGCAGCAAGACCGTCACCGAGACCGATGCTGAGGGTAAGATTACAGACTCTTCCTACGACGCCAATGGCAAACTCACTCAGAAAAAGGAGTTTAAGCAGGACGGCTCGACAGTTACGACCAGTTATGACGCCTCCGGCCAGAAAACAAAAACGAGTGAGCGGGACGCAAACGGTATCTCAGGCACAGATACCATATACAACGCCGACGGAACTACGCAAGTAAATACATTTAATGAAGATGGGCTTTCCGGAACTTCAACTATCTATCAGCCGGATGGCGAAACAAAGGCATGGGAAGCAACATATGGGGCAGACGGAATCTCCGGAACCGAGACCCTCTACGGTCCGGACGGCAAAACACCGATAAAGACAAGCACCTTTAACTCTGACTTTACCGGCACCGACACCTACTTTGATGCCAATGGAAATAAAGCCAGGGAAGTAAAATTCAATGCTGACGGCAGCAGCACTACAACTGACTACGATGTTGCAAGTGGCAAGAGCTACAGCAGAACTACCGATGCTAGCGGCAAAGTAACTGAAGAAGTAACAAGTGTGACTAACCCCGACGGCTCAAGGATAGACACTTACAAAGATACCAATGGAAACACAACCCAAGAGAGCCTCTACAACAAGGATGGTACCGGTTACGACAAATTCTATGATGCAAGCGGCAACCTGACCAGCCAGACTCAGTACGGCTCCGACGGCTTTATTACAACCACTCAGTACGGTGAAAACGGCAAGCCGACCACAGAAACAAAAGTAGATGAGTGGTTTGGCGGCAGCACCACCACCAACTTCGACTCGGAAGGAAATATCAGCTCCGTAAGCAAGATGGACGATACGGGTAGGCTCACTGAGACCACCACCTACGAAAACGGCCAGCCGTCTGAAAAGACCAGATACAACATTGATGGCTCCTCAGTCACAACGGCTTATGAAAAAGACGCAACTACAGGCGAAAGCAGAACCAGCAGTCAGACCTCAACAGCTGCTGATGGTTCAACAACCGAGGAGACCTTCAATAAAGACGGGTCGGTAAGCTCAGTTACAACTGATTCCAACGGCAATGTCACTCAGCGTGTAGATAAAGACGCGGCTGGCAACACCAAAAACTCAAGCACAACTGCCAACGGCGGTACAACTACAACAACAATACAAGACGGTGAAACCAGCACCGAATACAAAGCTCCAAGCTCAGATCGCCAATCAGGTGGTGATGAATCACGGCAGCCGGGGCAGCCTGGCGACGCCAGAAATTCGGAGGATGGTATCGGCAGCAGACTGGGCAAGTCAGAAGACTTTGGAACAAACAAAGAAGCGGCTAAAGAACAGCTGGGCAAAGACCTGGAGAAGAAAGCCACTTCCGAAGCTCAGGCAGGTGCTGAAGGTGCCGCTAAGCAATCGGCTGAACAAATCAGTACGGATGTTCGACCCAAAGCCCAAGAAACACTTGATACAAACAAAGAAACCACCGATCAGGCTATTAGTACTGAGCAAAGCAAAGCTCTGGAAAAGACCACAGCAGAAGCTGCCAACCAGGAAACTATCGCTACACATAACGACGGAGCAGCAAAAGTACAAACAGCCCAGACAGCTGCAACAGATCCGGCTCTGAACAAAGCCACGGCCGCCGCAAACGAAACGGCAGCAATCAAGCCTACTCTAAAAGAGAGCCAGGGCACACCGCCGCCAGCTGGCGGTGGCAGTGGCAATAGCAGTGGTGGTGCACCGTCACAACAGGCAGTAGAAGCAAAAGAAAAAATTGCCAACGGCGGAACTGACAACAACGCAGCGGGCAGCACAACCACAGCACGTAATGATGCTGCTGCCGCCGACGCAGCTGCAGATAAGAAAGCCGGCGATCCTGCTCCGGTACAGGCAAGAGAAGCTGTAACAGCAAGTAGTGACAATCCAGGCGCTGGCAAAGGTGCCGACGGCGGCAATGGCGGCTCCGGATCCGGCTCCGGCGGTAAGCCCAAAGCCGAAGGCGGTGGAGACACCTCGACTCCAAAAGACATCAGAAAAACAGTTGAGAACAAAGGCAACGACAGACCTGACAGCAGTAGCGGCCAGGAAGCAAGAAGTAACCACCACAACAACAATAATAACAACAACAACAATAACAATAACAACAACAATCCCGACTCCAGACGCGGCGACCTGCAGGGGAGACGTGAAGGTCACGAACGAGGAGGCGACGGCAAAGGAGGCGACGGTAAAGGAGGAGACAGCAGAGGCGCTGCCGAGCAAAGAGGTGGCTTAAAAGACAAAGCTGCTGAACACAGGGGTGGTTCACATCTAGAAAAAGGCCAGAAAGCCGAGCACCAGAGAGCCGCACTCAGTGAAAAGGCCCACGGCGAGAAATTGCACCTTGCAGAAAAAGCGCTTGCAGGACAGCAAAGAGCTGAACAGGGCATGCGAGCAATCGAGAAAGCTCAGGGCGCACTCGGTCACGGCAATTCCGACAGCTTCGGCAGGGGTCTGAAGTCAGACCAGCTGGTTCTGCACGGCGCCGTGAACAAGGGCGAAGGAGTCGAAGGCAAAGGACACGGCTTCGGCAAATGGAACATACAATCGGATAGCTTCGGCGGACTCGGCGGATCAGAAAAGCGGGGTTCACATTCTTCCGACTCTAGTACCAGCCAGCCAAGCTCGATCAAACAATTCGAGCAATTCAACGCCAACTCGGCAAGCACGCATGCTTCAAGGGTACACGATGAAACACAGAAGGGTCAGTCTCAAGCCCTGGCGCAAGCACAAGCTCAAAAAGCTGAGGATGCGTCAAAAGCAGTATTCAAAGATCAATTTGCTGCTACTACAAAAGACCCGGGTATGCAGTCTCAAAAATCACAAGACCCTGCACAAAAAGGCTTCGAGCGGGCAAGCAATGAGCACAAGTCTCACGAGCACAAAGACCACAAGTCACACGAGCACAAATCTCACGAACACAGTCATGGGCACAAGGAGAACAATTCACATAACTTCTGGAAGAATCACAATGAAAACTCCATGAAAGAACACTTCACTCATTTTGGCAAAGGCGAAACGCAAAACGCCCAGCGCCATCAAATGGCTGGAGCCGCAGAATACGCCACAAGACACCATGTTGTGGATGGTGTTCGCGGCAATCAGGTAGCCCTACCACCAAAATTCGTTCCTCAAATGGAGCGTGCCACTACAGGAGAAAGAGGCGCTACCAGCATCGAGCAGGTTCGTGTCACAAATACAGCTCCAGAAAAGGTCAAAGCACCTGAAAAGCAATTCAAGACTTACGAAGACAATGACGACAAACAACAACAAGGCAGTACAGCTACAAGCGGCTCCAAAGGCGGTAGTGGCGGAGGTGGAAGCAGTAGCGGCAAGAAAGGTTCCGGCCAGAACAACGAACCAAGCCAGCAGTCGCTAAACGACCCCGGCAATAACGCGATGCAGAGTGCTGCAAACGATCCGAATGGTTTGACTGCTTCGACTGCTTCGACTTCAAGCACTCAGGACGTTTCAAAAGTTGATCCGAATGCTCAGCAATCAAGCGATCCGGATCAGAATAACGCTCAGACAACTCAACAAACCCAGGCGGCTGCGCAAACCCAGGCTGCACAAACCCAGGCGGCTGCGCAAACCCAGGCTGCGCAAACCCAGGCGGCCTCGAGCTCGGAAGCCAGCGGTTCTCCGGAAGTCTCAATGGCACAGACTCAGACAACTCCGAGCCAGGCAAGAACAAGTGTCGAAGCAGGACTCGGCACATCAGCTGATTCTCAAGCTTCCAGTGAAGCATCTTCAATGAAAGCAGGCAGTGACAAGACCTCAAGTGAAGCTAGCGACCAAACAAGCAGTGTGACTATTGCCTCAAGCGGCAACCCTGACACAGCTCAGGGGAGTACGGTCGACATTGCCGCAGGTCCTGTCGATGTTCAGCAAGTACCGCAAACTGCCAAGAATGAAAGCAGTTCTCAGAACAGCAGCGACATGGGTAGTTCCGTTGATCTCAGTGTGACTGCAGCTGCGGCACAAGCGCCAGCGAAATCCGCCGACAGCTCGCCGGTCGCAGACAATAACATTCCCGACAACACCCCGCTCACAGACAACAGCACTCCGGTGACTCGTGTGTCAGACAACAACCAGGAGCAGATCCAGGCAGCAACTGGAGATCTCGCAAGCGGCAGCACCACTGGAGCAGAAGCCGGCACATTCAGTCCGGAAGGCCAGATTGCGCCTGAAGTCACAGAACCGGTTTTATCGAGCGCTTCGACAGACAGCTCGACTACGACAAGCACAACTTCATCTACAGACGCGACGACAACGACCACAACCGACACTACAACAAGTTCGTCGCCTTCGGATAACCCTGCGGATCCCAAAGATCCGGCAGACCCGACCGGCACAAGCACGAGCACAACAACGACAGGCACAACAACGACAGGCACAGCATCGACAAATACGACTTCGGCTACAAGTACAAGCTCGACCACGACAAGCAGCAGCTACGACAACAGCGGCAACGTGTATGCAAACTACAATCAAAATCAGAATACAGTGAATGTAGGATACCAGGACGCAAGCGTCAACATAGGTGTCAGTTTTGATCTTGGCGGCTCCAGCAACTCATCTTATACCGGCAACACAGGAGGTGCTGCTTACTCAGAAACCGGCAGCGCTGCTTATAACAGCCCCGGCACAAGCTATGTCGACAGCTCGAGCCTCTCTACATATGGTTCTGACACTAGCGGCGGCTACTACCCGAGCTATTCGGATAACAGCAGCTACGTGAACACTGGTTATGTTGACTCTTCTGGTGCCAGTTACGGTAGTGATGCAGGCAGCACTACCACTATCGACAGCGCCACTATGAGTTCAAACGGTGACGCCTTCCAGTTGACTGCAACTCAGAATGACTTAGCCACTGAGTCAATGAGTTACGGTTCGAACTACGACACTGTCACCAACGATGCAAATTATGCAAGCGCTTCCAATTCACGAGGCACAGATGCTGCTGACTTTGTATCGCAAATGAGCCAGCAAAACCGCGAAAGCAGAATGTCCAGCAACAGCCTGCAACAGATTGACGAAAGATCAAATATATACGGCGACCCAAGCGCCAGCAGCATAAACACTGCCAATTACAGCAATACCAACAGCAGTACAAGTTCAGATGCAATGAACAACAGCTCGGTATCCGTCAACCCGCAGGGTGATTACACGGTAAACACCAGCAAGGAACAAGCCTGGCGCGATCAGGCCGGTCAAAGTGCCCAGGCTCAAGCCGCCATCGACAACTGGGAACAGCAATGGCACAGCAGCGCAGCCACTTCAGGCAGCGCCTTCGACCAGGGTTCATCTACAAATAACACTTCAACTACATCTGCTGCCCAAAACGCCCTGAACAATCCGAACGCCACTGCAGCCCAGGTTAATGAAGCCGCAATCGCTCATGACCTTGCAAACGGTCATGAAGTATCTAACTATGCCGACGGATCAAAAATCACTCCCGATGGTGCAAATCAGGACAGTGGAGCAGGTGGAGCAGGTAACGATACCGGCACTCAGGGCAATGGAGCAGGTAACAATTCCGGTGATCCGGGTAACGGTTCAGGCATGATTGACGGAAATCCGGCTGGTCCTGGCGGTGCAGATGCCATTCTTGCAGGCGCAGGAGCTGCAGGCGGCTTGGCCGGTGGCAGCATGGACTACAACGGCATGGACAGCTCGATCTCACACGCCGGTAGCACCTTGAGTGATGCGGCAGGTGGTGCAGCACAAGGTACAATCGATAGTGCAAGGGAAACCACTGCCAATGCTGATACCACTCAATCTAATGCACAGGACACTTATGATCGAGCAATGGAATCAGGAACTTCCGTTGGATACGAAAACGGAAACGTCGTAACTACAAACCCCGACGGCTCAAGCGTAACGCAATATCCAAACGGCTCAAGTACTATAACCAATGCTGACGGTTCCAGCGTTACAAATTATCCTGACGGTACCGTTCGCGTAGACAACGCCGATGGCTCATCTGTAACTTATGCCAACGACAGCTCGGTCACAACCATCAACTCCGACGGCTCAACGGTCAACTATGGGGCAGACGGCTCAACCACAGCTTACAATAATGACGGCACAAGCACCGTAATCAACGATGGAAATATCCAGGGCAATAACCAGGGTTATGACAATGCAATAAGCAGCCTGACTCCGTCCGAACAGCTTGCCTTCGACATGGCAGTGCTTCAAGCACTGATGTCAGCTTCAGAAAAAGCCTGGGGCCCGCAAGAACGAGTCGATACCATCGACAAAACCGAAGGCAAGAACGGCGAAGCCAAACTGCTTACGGAAGAAGAAGCAGCCAAACTAATGGGCTTGCTGACTCCGGAGCTGCTGCAACCGCTGGCCGGGCAATTCGGCGTCGAAGGCAAAGATGGCATGAATCCGCTTGCAGAAGGCGACATCCTGAACCAGCTTACTCAGACAGTCGATGCCATGTTCACGGCACCGGACGGCTCAGTATTCCAGCTGGTGACGATAAGAGACGCCAACGGCAATATCATCGCCCATCATTATATTGATGGCAGCGGCAACATAGTGCCTCAGTCTCTTGTAGAGCAGATGCTTGCATTCGTGCAAAATCTCCAGGGCACTGATGAAGCCCAGGATTGGACAGCAAACTCACTTGCAACTCTCTTTTCCGAGAGCAGCATGCTTACAGATCCGAACAGCCAGTTCTTTGACCGCTTCGATATCATGAACCTGATCCAGCAAGCTGAATCTGACAAGCTGGCAAACGATCCGTTTGCGAACTCAAACAACGATCCGTTGACTGCTGCAATTAATAATGCACTCGGCAACAACGATCCAAACAACGACCCATTAAATGCAGACCCGAGCCACCACGGGCACGGTATGCAAAACGATCCGGATCAGGGAGTCAACTTCCTGAACAACTGGTTGGCTAACGGCGCTGATGGCGGCAGCCCCTTCGATGCCTTCGTCCACCAGTTCAGTGGCCAGGAAGACTTCGATCCGGCGGCTTCCGAGCTGGAAATGGATATTGCCGCAAGCCTTGATCCGCTCAATGCATCATGGGTCGATCCGCTAATCGACAACGCCCTGCTTGCCTCCGGAGAAGGCGAAGACGAGTACGCCGAAAAACATGCCGACTGGCTCAAAGAAATGAAAGAAAAGCAGCTCGACGAGCATGAGCGCCGAGAAGAAGAGGCAAAAGAAAGAGCGCTCAGAGCCAAGAAAGAACTCGAGGCCAAGCAGTATGCCGCAGCCATGCTGGCAGCTATTAAGAGAGCTGCGCAGAAAGAGATGCAAGACAGGCAGCTGCAGCAACAGCTTCTGCAAAAGGAAATGCGCAGAAAATATGTTGTGCTGCCCGGCGACACGCTTGAGTCTATAGCGCAAAAGATGTTCTACAACCGCAGCATCGCCACACTGATTTACGAAATCAACAGGTCCGTAATTCCTGTAGTGGTAAAAGAAGGCAAGCGCAAGCTTCAGCTCAAGCCGCGCACAATCATATTCCTGCCTACTGCTTCTGAAATCAAACGATTCAACAATCGCTTGTTCGGCAAGAAGCCGGCATTCGAATATGAAGGCCAGCCCGAGAACGAAAACAAGACAAACGATACTCAGGAAACTCAGAAACCAAATCGCTTTAGCCTGATGTCCGTATTAAATATGGGAACCAGAAACAGCAATCTTGCCAATCATAATCGCACCGAAGAAAAAGTGGTAAATCTGGCAGATAGACGCAGGGCAAACATTCAAAATGTTCTCGGCAAGCTGCATGAAGCATCGCAAATAGATGAGTATCTCGACGATCGCATCATCTACACATGCCGCCTCGGCGATACTTTGAGATCGATTGCCTTGCGGCACCCGGCACTCAAAGACGTTTCTTTGTGGAAACTGATTGCCGAGTTGAACAATCTTTCGACAGAAGTGGACGACAACGGTCACCCGGTTGTTGCACTATCTCGCAGCACAAAACTCCGTTTGCCATTACCGCAAGAGATTGAGGAGTTTAAAAACCGCGGACGTAAACGCAAGCCTAAAGCCAAGCCGGGAATTGTTCCATCCGGACCCGTGGTTTCCGGACCTGTAGCTTCCGGACCGGTTCTTTCCGGACCGGTTCTGTCCGGACCTGTGGATGCTCAGCAATACCCTTCAGAAACAACTGTCGTTGATCCTGAGCTAGAAGACGGCGAAGAAATGATCAGACCAGACGAAGAGTATGAAACTGATAACGAGCCTGAAGTTGACAGCTTGCTCAAAGAAATGAGAGTACAGGTGCAAACTGCTGAAGATAGCGACAAGCAGTATACTCAACTCGCCGAGCGTTGCCGCATTTCCAGAAGCGGCGTCGCTAAAGGAAGCGCAGTGCCTTATACCGTAAGCCTTGAGATCAAGAAGAACAACAGCTGGATCCCGATTGTGACTTACGAAGTCAACGCAGAACAATCCTGGAGGTTCGAATCGACTCCCAGCGGTTCAAGAAAGGGCAAACAAATAAACCTGCCGATCAGACTTGCAAAACAGATGGCAGAAAATGACATCAGCAAGAACTGGAAGCAGTACGCCGAATCCTACAATATATCCGTGGGAGACTAAGGCTGCTGGCAAATCAGCAGGCAAATCAGATTCGCTGACAAACTCACTTGCTGGCTGACTCCACTGACAGCTAACTCACTAACTCATTGCGGCAAACTCACCCGCCGGCTAACTCATCGCCAGAATGATCGGTGCGGCTCAAGAAGCTCATCTTCCAGCTCGGTCACAGGTCCAAGCAGACTAATTGCTTTTTGACCGGCATCAAAAACCTGCTTTGCAGGAAGGTTCATCGTAGGATTCATCTGGCTTTCACCGGTAATATGTTTCAATGTGGACTCGGACAATCCGAATACAACCCGCCCGATGTTAGCCCAGTAAATAGCACCGGCACACATTGCACAGGGCTCCACTGTGCTTACAAGCGTGCAATTCCACAAGTAAGATGCATCGTACTTTTCTGATGCTTTGACAGCCAGTTCGGACTCTGCATGACGGACCACACTCACATTAGTTTGGCGGAGAATAACTGTTTCCTGATCCGGCGCAATTAATACTGCCCCGAACGGGTGATGACCCGATTCGCGACTATCTTTTGCCAGCGAGTTTGCAAAGCGCAAATGTTTGATTATTGTCTCTCTATTCATCTGATCATTGATCTAATTTCACAGCAAATTTTAGCAGTTCTCAGAAACCCACTAAGCACAGAACTCAAACGCGCCAGATAAAGATTCCCATACAAGTTGTTTTCCATGTTTACAAGTTCGGCGCCGGGCTCCCAATCGCCCGGTCGTTGTTGCACGCGATCATGGACTGTTCAATTGTGTATATAGTCCTGTTTATTTTTGCTACACAACAGGTTCAAAAGCACATGACGGTTTTTACGAAAATAAAGCATTATTAGCACAGTTAGATCTACTTACTAATCCGCACATTAGAAGCCGCGAATGGTCTTGTGGGCTCGAGCATTCGCATATCGGGGGTTTGCTCATGGCAGATAACATTGAAAATCAGGCTAAGAACCAGAATGTCGAAATCCAGGAAGGAAGCACGAACACAGTCGAACAAGGAGCAGTAAACAACTTTCAAGAAGAGTATTTCAAGAGTGCAATCGACTCCAGCCGCAACCATGCACAAAGCGACAATAGAGATTCAGCAATAACGCAAAGCAGCGGTCGTAATTCAGCTGAAGGACACGAAGGACAGTCCTCGATCAATAAGCTGGGATTGCCTGAGCTCTCAATTTTCGAAGGCAACAAGATACCAGGACAGAACCCCGGACGACCTGATAATCGCCCGGGCTCTGATAGACCAAACACAGAACCGGGACAGAACCCCGGACTACCTGATAATCTCCCGGGCTCCGATAGGCCAAACACAGAACCGGGACAGAATCCCGGACTACCTGATAATCGCCCGGGCTCCGATAGGCCAAACACAGAACCGGGACAGAACCCCGGACTACCTGATAATCGCCCGGGCTCCGATAGGCCAAACACAGAACCACGCCAGAATCCTGGTGCCGATTATCCAAATAACGAACCTCGACAGCACCCCGGTGCCGATTATCCAAATAACGAACCTCGCCAGAATCCTGGTGCCGATTATCCAAATAACGAACCTCGCCAGCACCCCGGTGCCGATTATCCAAATAACGAACCTCGCCAGAATCCTGGTGCCG
>CAZTQO010000010.1:65759-118520 GCA_964615655.1 uncultured Candidatus Obscuribacterales bacterium
TAACGAACCTCGCCAGAATCCTGGTGCCGATTATCCAAATAACGAACCTCGCCAGAATCCTGGTGCCGATTATCCAAATAACGAACCTCGCCAGAATCCTGGTGCCGATTATCCAAATAACGAACCTCGCCAGAATCCTGGTGCCGATTATCCAAATAACGAACCTCGCCCCTTACCGCCCGAGCAGCCTGGACGGCCAGGACCGAATCCAAGACCACGACCGGATTATCCGGATCCGGGACCAAGACCCCCAGAACCAGACCATCCCCACCCGATTCCGGATACGCCCAGGCCCGGCCCCAACCCAAGACCAGGACCGGATTATCCGGATCCGGGACCACGTCCGGGACCGGAGCCAGGTCCGGACCGTCCGTATCCCGGAGAGAATCCAGGACCAGAACCTAATCAAAGGCACGACTCTTTCGAACATCCGCACTCAAAACCAAAAGAGAAGCCTCTAGGCGATCATCCATACCCTAAAGACTATCCAAGCCGGATTCCTGGAGAACCACCTGAGTATCATCAAGTTGAAGTTCCATGGGGTTCGGGGCCGACAAAACCATCAGATCAAGTTCCGGAACCTCTGCCAGACCCGACTCCGCACAGCCCCAGGCCTGCTGAGCCAGTTCCGCACATGCCCAAGCCTGGTGAGCCAGTCACGCCACCTCCTCGTGAGGTAGAGCTAAGACCATACGAATAGGACAGGACAGACTAGTTAAGGAAATCAAAAGCGTGTAAAGCGGACCTGCGGACAGAGCGGTTCGCTTTACACACAAAGATCCTGTCGAGAGTTTTTTCAAATTTCGCGGTATTCAAGATGGCCCTGTATGCAGGTGTTTGAACACGGTCCTACAGTTTAGCAGGATCAAGCCCTGCTCTGTCTTTTAGATGCGCCGGCAGACAATGGCCGATATGCAATCCTTTCTGTCTGTTTTCTTTGGATTCGCATCTCAAAATCTCACAAATTCGGACTCACGAACACGGTGCTGTTTCGACGGAATCCCGGGATCCAAAATTTGCTTGACAGACCGACATACGTATGGCAATATTGCTTAAGTGGCCGGCAAGCTGTCGAGTACTTATTCATCCAAGAATATGTAGATCGGCATAAGCTGTCCTATCTGGATATAGCGTTCATCGCGGATCTGGAGCGAGTGTCAGTATTTGTCAGCAGAAATGATGGCAAGTGCTGGGGAAGGATCCCCCGCTCGTCACCCAACGATCCGCCAGAACTGCTTGGTTATATTCCGGCCGGATTAGATTTCAACTAAAAAGGGAGCAGGTACTCGGTCTAAACTACGTGCACGCGGTTTGCACCCGCAACCTCTAAGATCCCTCCAAGTGAGCATCATCGCAAAAGAGGCAAGAAGTGTATGGAGCACCTGGACAGCCCAGGCCGACAGTCTGTAAACAGTGATTCAGCATTCACTGTAATTCCACCTTATTTGCTAAAAGAGCTCGCTCGCCGTAACCCAGATAATCCCGCTTTCCTTGCAACCTACAATGAAACAAAAAATCTGATGGCAGGACGTGGGACAATTGTTCCGGTCCAAACACTCCACGAAGACTTTCACGGACAAAGAGAAGTTTACGACGCTAAACACAGAAGAACTATTCCTGGCGACAGAGCTAGATTTGAAGCTGAACCTGCCACCGATAATGATACCGTCGACAAAGCCTATGATTTTACGGGAATTGTCAGAGAATTCTACTTAAAAGAGTTCGGCAGAAATTCAATCGACGGCAAAGGCATGAAAATGACCTCCACCGTTAACTTCGGAATAAACTACGAGAACGCCTTCTGGAGCGGTTCTCAAATGGTCTACGGCAGCCAGAATACTGCTAGCCCATTTCAAACTTTCATGTTGCTTGATATATGCGGTCATGAAATAACGCATGGTGTAAATCAGCATGAATCAAATATGGAATATTATGGCGAGTCCGGCGCTTTAAATGAAAGCATGTCTGATGTTTTTGGAGAGCTCATTCAGCAATATGCAAAAAATCAGAAAGCAGAAGACGCAGAATGGCTGGTTGGCGAAGGCATCTGGAAAGACAGCATAAACGGCAGAGCCTTACGTGACATGCTTCATCCCGGCACCGCCTACGATGACCCTCGAACGGGTAAAGATCCTCAGCCGGCTCATATGAAAGACTATGTCAAAACCTGGGGTGATGATGATAACGGCGGCGTACACTACAACTCAGGCATACCTAACAGGGCATTTGCATTATTTGCGCGTTCGGTAGGAGGATATGCCTGGGAAGCCCCCGGTCAGATCTGGTATCAGGCAATGAAAAACGCAGGCAAAAATCCCAGCTTTGCAGATTTTGCCCGTACAACTCTTTCCGAGGCAGAAAAACTGGGAAAACCGGAGCTGACATCGAAACTGAAAAAAGCCTGGCAGGAAGTAGGCGTGATATAGCAACTAAATCCGCACCCGCACTCTAGCCGCCACCCTCGCCGCCTTCTTCTGCCTCGTTCTGGAAATTCTCAAGTGCGGTGCGCACTTTATGCAAGAGCACTAACTGCGCATCTGTAGAAAGTTGCTGGTCTTTAATCAAGTGCACTGCCAGACAGTATGAAAGATCGATATCGTGCTGGCCGATCATGCGCTCTGTCAGCAAGCGGCAAAACCAGGCAGCAGAGTCTGAAGCTGAAGTGTCTTTTCTGTTGATGGAAGAGTTGAAGTCGAATTTGATTTTAGGGTCACGTACAATTTCAGATACTTCGAACCTGTATAAGCATTTGGCCGTGCACGGACCGCAGGTAGGATGAGGTCCTTGATCGCGCTTGTGCAATTCAACAAAGTCATCACGCCATTCGCGCAATACGCTAATATCTAGACGCCTGTTTACTTCACTTGGCTGGAAAGCCGGTCTCAATAAATTGAGCCAGCGCAAATGTTGCTCTCTTACCTGGTCGTAAAACCACCAGTTTTCTTCGCCCTTTCGCTCGTAATAACGCTCGGTAGCCTGGGTAAGTGCACACCAGGTAATGCCAGTGAGATTGCCGGAGCGGGCTCGACCACCTATAACACGCTGAATTTCGTGAATGATCTGGGCTCTGAAGTGAACCAGCTGGGTAAGATCTTTCAAAGTCGAAAGCAAATAGCGGTTATACACTTGCCTGAACAGATTGTCGTCCGCCACAAGAATGGCAGTGTCCAGAATCGCAGAATCACAGCGATGCAGGCAGAATTTGCAACCAAGATGCCTGTCGAAAGTTTGCACGATCGCAAGACCTTCCATGGCATCACGGACAATTTGATCACCCTCTTCCGGCGTATCCGGAGGCGGCACCGAGGCGGTTTTGTCAAACATGATTGCAAGATGGAAAGGAGTTTCCATTTTCTCGGCATATACGATAGCGCGCCCCTGACCAAGGGCTGTTACGTGCCGCTTTTGCACGTCGTCCAAATTCATTGCACCACCCATAGAGTCACGGTCATCTACGGCAACGATACGATGCATTATTTTCAAGTTCGTGTTTTTAAGCGCTTCAGGCGCCAGCTTATTCGGGATCTGGTCAGCGATAATGAATCCCTGCCCGTATGAACGAATTTCTGCAAGCATGTTCGTGAAGAACTCAACCGCTTTACCGGCGGGGTTGGCGCTGTCCGAACTCTGTCCGGTAGGCACGTTTTTCAGCAGTCGGTGAGCCTCTTCAACAAGCATTACGTGCTGCAAATTATCATGCGGACCTTTTGCTTCTCGATATTCATATAAGAAGACCAGAAGCATACCCATTAGAAACGATTTTTCCGAGTCTTCCGAGACCATTTTCAATTCGACCACGGTGGGTCTTTCAAAAAGGATCTCACACGGAATAGAGCGTCTGGTGTTGAGCATCTGCCCTTTACCACCAATGAGCAGTGAACCGATACGGGCTTTAAGAGCAGCCTGCACGTCAGGTCCGATTCTTTCTGAATATCCGAATGATTCCACTACCGGATCAATAATCTCAAAAAGATCTTTCATGGTTGGGTAAATTTCATTCGGACAATCCGGGTCGCCCACACTAACACCGGGCGGCAGGCGCCGGTTCTTGTTCTGAACCAGATCCCAGCCCCTGACTCCGTAAATTGAGTTCAGCGCTTTTTCAAGCACCTGGGGCATTGGTGAATACATTTCAAAACTGGCGTTGAACACAGATTTGAGCGCATCAAGATGAGTTTGTACTTTCACACCTTTCATAATCTCAAACGGATTCAAACGGAAAGGAGATACGGTTTCATCACCAAGAGAAAAAGCCTGGCCGATGCCTTTGAAGTTTTCCGAGGTCAAAAGCATGTACCTGTATTCCGATTTAGCCGGCTCGATCACCATAAACGGTATCTTGTATCGCCAGAGCTGGTTTAACAAATAAAAGGACGTGTTGGTTTTACCACCGCCTGTAACTCCGCAGATGATCGTGTGTTTTTGCAGAGCGTCGACATCAACGTGATACAGGTTGCCGGTATCCTGACCACGGTCGAGTATATTTCCAACCGCTATGGTGCGCTTGGGGTTTTTTACCTCAGGAGCCGCAAGGCTGAACTCGGCAGATCTTCTAATTCTAAAACCAGCCATTTCACGTTTGGGTAAGTGAACGAAAGCAGAAAGCATTCTCGAATTGAGCGGCGAAAGAAACCTGTAAGAAAACAACTGGTGTCCATTGGTATCAACTCTGGTGTTGCGCAACAAACCAAAGTTAACCAGATGATCTCTCAAGCCTTTGAACACGTGGGTTCGCAATGGAGTCGGTCTTGATCCTTCATCGGTATATGTTGCTCTGATAAGAGATTGCAATCGCACAAAAACATCCATTCTCGGTGAGAAGAAGTAAACGCCTACCTGCCAGTGTCCGATAGCTTCACCAAGCTGAATGTGTTTAAGATAGGCATCTTGCAGCTCAAGGTAATACTTGATTCTGCGTTTTTTCTCCGGGTCTTCGTTTTCCTGAGCCCTCTGGACCTGATCAAGAATAGTGAACTCTTCGTCAGAAACCATTTTTTGAGGCACAGGGGCTGCAAGTATGAGCATACCGAATTCCAAGCCTTGCAGACCACTGGCTATACGCTCAATTTGTTCTGATTCAAGTGTGTCACCGCCGGTACTCTTAAGCGAAGGCACACCTGTGACAATTCCGACATTAGTAGCAAGTGGTGCGATTTTTGCTTTAATGTCGTCTGAAGAGAAAGCCTCTTTGTAAATGTCTACGCCGTTATAAACGCTGTGCAAAATGGACTTTTGCAATTCATAAGAGATTTCGCCCAGGTCACTCATATCCATGCCTTCAGGCGGAGTTTGCAGTGACATTCCCATGTAATAGTTAATACCGGTTTTTCCACCGATTACAGCATAAGCAACATATGCTTTCTGGCTGTTCAAGCCCGTGAGCGCATCTTCCATCAAATACATGCGCTTGGGCAGCTGGTTTGGATCGTTTTGCTGTTGCGGCTGCTGGTTTCTTTGCTGTTTTTCCTGCTCCAGGTCCCAGGAGCGAAGAATACCATCGACGCGTACAAAGGTAAGCCCGGGAATCGGCCAGCTTTCGATTGAATGTGGGGGAATTGGTTCCTGCTCAAGAACATCCAGATCATAGCGACGCAGGTCGCCTATCTTCTCTTCCCAGATGTTTCTAGGACTCGACTGTACCATTTTTTATGTGACACCCCTCAAATGGCGTCAGAGACGCCTGTAGTAATGATAATACCCATTTTTTGTCTATTAAGCACAAAAGAAGCAGGCCGCAGACCGGCTTCCACGCTACAGCTCTTGACTTTCCCCTCGATTAAGCCCGGAAGAAGCGAGATTCAGGCACTTTTCAGTCCTGGCAGCCATGCTGCTTTTCTTAACCTATGGAATCCGGCTCTTCGTCGTCGCCGTTCCGGCTGTCATAAAGAGATTCAATCAAGTCCTGGTCGACTTCGTCTCTTGGGGCATCCCTGAAATCAGGCGCTCTCATGGAAAATACGCCTGCTTCTGTTCCCAATAGATGACAGTAGTAAGATCGCTCATCCTGACCGATCAGCCTGTTTATGTTCATCTTTTCTTCGTCACTTGCAAGGTCCATGTTCGGATTCGAATTTACCGGATTTACCAGATCTGCAAGATTTACCTTTTTGCGCTTTCTGCCATCGACCCTAAATACAGAGGGTCCCAGAAGATCCGCGTCCTTTTTCGAAATCGAGAAAAGCGCCATGACCGCAGTGTTTATCAGGATTTTGTTCCGGTATTCCTCTGAAAGATCTTGCAGAGTTTTCAGTGTTCCATGAATTGCGATTTCGGTTTTTCTTGCATCAGAGCATATTGATTCAAACGACTCGGCATCCATAAAGTGATTCATTTCATCCAGATACAGCGAACAGGGGTTGGCGGCTTGCCCGGTTCTTTCATAATGCATCATGGCCGCTTGTTTCAGGCCGGTAACAATAAGGCTGCCTAACAAATCAGCCCCTTTATCAAGCTGCCCACGAGGCACTCTTACAAGCAGAATTCCCCTGTCCTCAAGAAGCTGATTCAAATCCACACAGTTGCTTCTGGTATTTAACAGTGCACTGATGCGGGGGTCTGAAAGAAGCGGCTGCACCCGGTTCAAAATCGGCTCGATCCAGTTTAGCCACTGTTCGCTTCTTGCAAGACGTTTATAATTGGACCAGGCATCTAAAAGGGTTTTCCAACTGCCTGCATGCTTTTTCTCGAGATTCTGAAGCAGGAGATCGCGATAGTCATTATCTGAAAGCAATACAGGAAGGTCTTCCAGGTTTTTGTCATTCAAAAGCAGCAGCAAAACAGCATTTCTAAGTATGTTTGCAGTTTGTTGAGTCCACTGGTTCTGCTGGTTCTGCGATTCCGTATACACGGCTTTGAAGCCCATTGTTACAGCCTGAGCAATAGACTGCATGCCCTCCTGATTCAGGCATTCGTTTGCGAACGGATTGTAAGCAAGAAAGCTCTCTCTATTACAGGGGTCGATAATTCTGACACGCCCAAGATGCTTTTTTGCATCTTTGTTTGATGCAAGCCAGGAAACAAGAAGCCGGCAAAGAGAGCCATCGGAATCGACAAGCACAAGCGCTCTTTCATTGCTCTTAATATCGTTTAGCACCATGCTTGCAAGCAAACGAGTTTTGCCTTTGGCGCCCGAGCCCAGCGCAATAAAATGCGGGTGTTTCTTCCGTCTTTCTGCAGGCAAATATAGACTGCGCGGTCGCCAGAACTCATGAACGCCCCAGTCCTGTCGCTGGCCAAGAAATAGGCTCCCAGTGCCCTTTGCTTGCCCCAGCTCTCTCATGAGTTTGTGATGTTTTGAACGCAAAGAATATGGAATGTATTTCTCCCGCTCCCAGATGCTCAGAAGTCCGTGCATGCCGAAAAACTTGAATGAAAGCGCCAGTATTCCAAGTCCGGAAAGAACAAAAGTAAGCAATATCTTTCCGAATCTCAGCGCCATTGCGTCAGCTTTATTCCAGAAAATACTCTGAAGCCAGTTCTCTTTTTGACCTGGTAAATCAGGCAGCATTTTTCCGTCAATCTGCTTATGCCATTTTTGCCATACAACCCTCTTTAAGCGCTCACGCCTTGTCTGACTGAAGGAAAACTCACCACCCGGCTTTGCTTCTCCCTGCCCCTCCAGATACCAGTATCCCCAGAGCATATTCAACTTATTGCTGTTTCGGGCTCTGCCGTAATAAGTAACTTTGAGGCCGCCGGGCTTTTTAGTTTGAGGATCGATATATTGCTTTTCCAGTAAGAAGCGGCCATCAGCCTGGCTTTCTCCTTCCAGAACAAAACTACGTTTACTGCCTTGCTCAACAACTTTGACGACACCGACGTTTTTGATGGATCGGTTCAGGGGTCCGATGATCAAGCGCGGGTCATCGACTCCTTCACCTGTAATATGGCTTCCTTCCTGGCGCAAAGTACAATTGCCAGTATAGCTTTTCCCATCGTAAGTGTAGTGGAATCCATAGTTACCGTTTAGAGAAAGCGGGGCAAATGCGGCGTTAATCGCAAAAGCAAGCACTAATAGAATTGCTGAAATACCGCCAAGTACAATAAGCACCATTTTCCTTTTTGACCTGTGCTTTTCAGAATCCGATTCTTGAAACTCTTGCCTCTCTTTCTCGGTTTTATTCGCTTCTAGCTTTTGTTTGCAGCCGGCAATCTCTGCTCTTCGGTCAAAGAAGCCTGCATTTACTTCAGAATCGAGCGCCGATGCTTCAGAATCGAGCACCTGCACATTATCGGTTTCAGTGGATCTTGATGCTTCCACCAGCCTGGCAATCAGTTTTTCCGAATCAAATTTTTCTTTGAGCGCAAGATCTTCAGCAGCAAGTTCTGTTAAAGCCGCTTCTGCAAAGACAGCTTCTGCAAGAGGCGCTTCTAGAGCTTTGAGAGGCGGTTCCGTATTTAGATGGGTAGAAAGCGGGGCAGACACAGACTCAGCAAAAAAATCTCGAACCAGGGCTGGTTGTGGTGGTGCTTTTTCCGGCTGATTCCCGGATTCCGGCTCACTGAGTTCAGGCAGAGGCAGAAACTTGATTTGCTCAGCAAGTTCATTTGCAAATTCTCGTTGAACATTTCTTTTTTTGGCTGTCTTACTTGTTTTGTTTGGCTCGGCTATCCGGCTTGTTTCTGAACCTCGACCCGGCTCTGGATTATCTTGATTGACTAATTCGTTGATTAACTCGTGGTTTTGCAGTCTGAGAATCATCTTTTCTGCAAGCAATGGGTCCGCAAGCGCCACTATATTAGGTGCGCTTTCTGATAGCTGGGAAATAGCAAAAGCAGAGGCTTTAGTTATCAGATTACCGCAACTGGAGCATTTGGAACTGGCCCTGCGTATTAGCGAACCGCAGTGGCGGCAAACATGCGTATTCATTTTTTTCCTTTAGCATTTCTTAAATGCCTGAAAGCTCTTATCGCTTGCTATTTCAGGTTTTAAGCCCTGCAGTACTAAATTGGAATAATACTAAATCTGGCAAGCCCGCTTGTCAAGTAAAACCGAAAGCTCAGCTTTTACTCGTCAGCTCTTACTCGTCAGCTTTTACTCGTCAGCTTTTACTCGTCATCGTCATCATCCTCTTCGGCATCTCGATCTTCCCTCTTCAGCCTGTTTCCATACATCTGATCGATGATGTCGTAGTTGATATTCTTTTCCTGAACGTCCTTGAACTCCGGTGCCATCATATTAAACACACCGGCAACTGTTCCGACCCGGTAACAAAAATATGTTCGTTCTTCCTGTCCTACCACCCTGTCTATGTTGAGTTTTTCTTCGTCTGAAATAAGTTCGAACTGTGGCGACGTGTTCACTTTGTTGAATACGTTTTGAATTGTCTGGTGTTTCACTTTTCTGCCGTCAACGCGAAACATCTGCGGACCGAGCATATCTCCATCTTTTTTAGCAAGCGCAAAAATCGCCATCAGGCCGACGTTGATAATAAGCTGATTTCGGTAGTCTTCGGGCAGGGTCTGAAGCGTTTTGCTGGCGCCACAAAATCCTATCTGGAACTTGCGTGTTTCAGAGGTAATTGCGTCAAAAGTCTCCTTTTCGATAAATGTGTCGAATTCATCAAGATAAAGAGCACATGGGCGTTTCTTCTCCTTTCCTGAAACAGAAAGTGAAAGTGCAGCCTGCTTGATGCCTGTGACCATCAAACTGCCGAGCAGGTTGCCGTTTTGATCGAGTTGCCCCTGAGGAATTTTCACAAAAAGTACTTTTTTCTGTTTGATTATGTCCTGCAAAATCAAATCACTTTTTGTTTTTGTCAAAATAGGCCTGATGCGCGGATCACCAAGCATTGGTTGCACACGGTTAAGAATCGGTTCAATCCAGTTAATCCACTGATCTGTTCTTGCCAGTCTCTTATAGTTTGTCCAGGCATCTACCAGGGTTGTATATTCGCTTTTTTCGTGTTTGATTTTTTCGACTTTTTCAAGAAGTATGTCGCGGTAATCGTTATCTGAAAGCAGCACCGGCAAATGCGTAAGCGTCTGTCCGTTTGCCATCAAAAGCACCGCAGCGTTTCTCAATATGTTTGCAGTTTGCTGGTTCCACTGGCTCTGTGAGCCGGGCGGCTCAGTGTAGATTGCTTTGAAGCCGAATACAACAGATGAAGCTGCGTTTTGCAGATCACCGTCTTCTGGAAATTCAAGAGGGTTGTAGCAGATAGTTTCACCATCATAAGTAGGATCAATTACGACCACCCGCTTGGCCATTTGTTTTCCTTTTGGATGAGCTGCAATCCAGTTCATAAGCAGGTCTATCAGAGCCCCGTCTGAGTCGACAACCACGACCGCCCGGTCAGCGCTTTCAATGTCGTTTGAAATCATGCTTGCCATCAAACGGCTCTTGCCTTTGGCGCCGGCTCCGAGTATGAGCGTGTGCGGATTTTGCTCCCTGAGATCCGGAGGCAAGTTCAATGTGCGCGGCCGCCAGAACTGATGGATTCCCCATTCTTTGCGAGTTCCAAGCGGAACACCGCCCGGGCGCAAGCCCTTGCCCATTTCGGCAACCATCTTAAAATGCTGTGACTTAAACTGAGAAGGAATATATTCTTTTTTCGCCCAGATATTGAGCAAGCCGGAGGGACCAAAAAACTTAAGCGAGGCCATCGCCAGTACCACGCCCGTAGCGATAATGCCGAGCGCGACTTTCATGAAAAAGTCGTGCGCTTGCTTAGGATCTTTCACATCAACACCGCCGCCGCCACCGGCAGCGGGTACTCCTAGACCGCCACCCCCATGTCCACCTCCTGAAGCGATGACAACAGTACCGTTGCCCTGTCCGCGTCTGGAAAGCCCGGCTTCCCAGCGTCCTTGCAGCTGGACGATTTGTGCACGCCAGCTGAAGCCTTCTCGCTTCTTAAACTGCCAGACCCCAGACATATGCATAAAGTAAGGCTGTTGTTGAGTTGGATTGTTGTTCTGGAAGTCGATTTTGCCTGAATAAAGGATAGGTTTTCCAGCCACCTGGCCCTGCTGAACGTATTGCTTGTTGAAAGTGACCTGGTCACCTTGTATAGAGCCTGAAATCTGAAACTCAGCTTTATCACGACCGTGTCCCTCGATTTTCGAACCGTTTTGCTGCAAAACCATTATGCCTGTTCCCGGAGGCTTTCCAGGATTCTCGTAAGCAAAATCCCACTGGCCGCTGAGCCCGGTGGACGCGGAAGCAGCCGCTATCTCCTGCTTGCCTCCCACAGTATTGAAAATACCGGAAACAAGCGTGCTTAGATTGGCAACCAACACTATCACCGGAAAACCGACAAAAAGAATCAGGATTGCTCCAACTTTAGCGAATTTCGTCGGCAAGGAAAAGCCCATAATCTCCAGATTTTCCGGCAGTTGTTTCTGGCTTTCCTCAGCTGACTTCGATGATCTGGAAGCTGATTTGGATGTTGAAGATTTTGATCTGGAAGCTGATGTTTTTTCGCTTGTATCTGTATCATCAGCCCTGGCTTTCTTCTTACTCTTAGCTCCTGTATTGTTCCGGCTGCTTTCATCCTCGTAGCTGTTTTCAGAAGGCGCAGGCCGCAAGCCTTTTTTAGTAGCTGAGCCAGAGCCAGGGCTTTTCGACTTCTTAGTTCCTTTCTTAGCTTTGGAATCAAGAGCGGCCGGGTCTGTGTTTTCCTGGCCCAATGCCTGAGTCGTAGTGCTGGTAGCAGTAAGCGAAGCCGCCGCCTGGATTGCGTTTTGAATGATGCTTGCTTGTGAACCGGACATAAACGTGGCAGAGGAAGGTTCGGCCGAAGAAGAGAATCCGCCCTGCGAACTGCCGCCCGAAAAACTGCCATCCGAAGAACTACCGTTGCCACTGCCCTGCGTTGCGGCTTCTGCGTTGCTCATACGCTGATGTGTAGCACCGCCTGCGGTGGCGGAGAAGAAATCCATCATACCCGGTCTGCTTGAAGCATGCGCCGATGTATGCGATGCCTCCCTGCTCGGCTCCGGGACCGGGGTCGACTCGGGTGCCGGCGCCGGCTCGGATGCGAAACCGGGAGCAGCTTGCAGCGAAGGAGGCCCCGCATCAAAAGAAGATCTGGCGGCGTTTTGCTCTGTTGAATTTTGGCGACCTGACCCGGAGTCGAAGTCGGAGTCAAAATCGTTTTCTTCTGACTGAGGCGCTGCTTGCGCTTGAGGTCCGGCAAAAAAATCCGGCTCCGAGTTCGTATTTGCCTGCGAAGTGGCGAATGCATCACCCTGCAAGCCTTGAGCCGGTGGCGCCTCAGCCGCCCGGGCGACCTCGGTCGGAGACGCAGCGGCAGCACGGGGGGAATCTTGCAACTCGTCACCATTATTAACCGCTGGAGCTTCTTCATGTGTTCGTTGGACGTATTCAGGCGAGACTCCCGATTGAACCGCTTCTGCAGCCGGAGCTGATGCGGCAGCTTCAGCCAGGGTGCCTGCATGCGCACCGAGACTGGCAAGCGCATGGGCAGCGCCGGCTGCCATCGGTGTCAGCATCGCCCCCAGACCACTCAATCTTGTGCCGGTGGAGATTTGCTCCCAGTCATTTGTTTTTTCGCTTTGATCTGGAGTAAACGGTTTTACCTGTGCAGCCTGCTCCTGTGACGGCAATTCTTGCTGTACAGGCTCATGAGTTTCCTGCGTATTCTCATGGACCGGAGGCTGAATATTTTCATGAGCCTGAGTTTCATGAGCCTGAGTTTCATCAGGTGGATCTGCTGAATCCTGGCTTCTTTCGGGTTCAGCACTCATAGCATAGGTGTGTTCACCTACAGGAAATACTATTTTGCTCAAATCCTGTTCATCATATAAGAATGAGCCACTGGCATTTTCGAGTTCGGTTCCATTATGACCGTTGCCATTACCGTTGCCATTGCCTTTGCCGTTGCCCGTGTAAATCACATGGTTGACAGTTCGTTCCAGAATCATTGGATCGTTAGCAACCGGCACTGCCAGCGCTCGAGCACCTACTAACGTTTCACTTAGAACAGTCGGAGAATGTTTGGACATGACTGCACCGCAACCGCTGCATGTTCTGCTTCGGCCGCGAATAATTTGTCCGCAGGATTGGCAAATCAATATTTCCAACTGGTGTCCCTGTGTGAAAAATGCAGAGAAAACCCCTGCTTTGATGATAACGCTTTTGAACAAATTTCGGTAAAAAGATTTGGCAGAAGGCTAAATCTTGAATCAGTACTTTTTTGGTAAAGACCTGAATTTAAGTTGTATTTCAGACTAGGAGCATGGTACATTTGGCTCAGGAGCTTGTCAAGCGCCAGGGGTCAACCCCAGGACAGGTCTTCTCGGCTATACTTAAGAGAAGGAGCCGTCCTGATATTTGGCAGCTTGGCAGGGGTGCGGCGAAGGCAAAGCGAACTTGAGGTAGGCAACTAGCTTAAAGCCCTGCAAATATCGGACATTCCGGAATCAGAGATGTGTTATTTGCACCATTTGGTGGAACAGATCTACTGTAGGGTTATTTGCTTGAGCAAGCTCTTGAGGTAGGCAGTGGGAACGACGGATAAGAAAAACCGTAAGGAAGCGACAGGGTCTGTGGAAAAAGGTTCTGGAAATAGCTCGGCAGATGCGTCGGCCTCGCTTCAAGCAAGGCGGGCCAAACTCAGGGGCGCGCTTGGCGGCAGAAATACTTCCTTTCCGGACCCGTTTGCAGTAGCTTCAGATTCTCAGTACAACTCACAGGCGCAACAGGACCCCTATGCTTACGACAACGATGCAAGCCAGGATCAAGATCAATCTTCACAGACAGTAAACAGCGACCCCTACGCAAATACCGACCCAGGGCAGTCACCGTTTCCGGCAGCAGGCACAGTCAATCAGGTTGACCCATACAGCGCTCAGGAGGATTACAACAGTTCAGCCTATGACGCCTATGATTCAAGTAGTTCTTATTTTGCAAAATACAACAATCAGACGACAGAAAGCGACCCTTACGCCGACTATTCAAACGAGACCCCGGTTAATGTATACGGAGTTCCGATCACAGCAGAAGCAATAGACGAGGCTACCGCAGAACTTGAAGCTGAAACCAATTCGGAGCCGCCTCCTCGAAAAGGTCGCTCGGCAAAGAATACTAGTTCAATTCAGGTTTTTCAGGCAGCACCACCGCTTGCGGGCGCACTATCGGACAAAACCACAGAGCTTGTGAACAGCATCGACCAGTCATTAAATGTCTGCGCTACCAATCTTGCAGCATTGCAAAATCTGGCCGGCGAACAAACAGATGTGCTTCGTTCTTTATCATCGACCCTGCAGAATCAGACCCTCCTGGAAATCGGCTTGAACCTAAACAGCTTGACTGAGTCGCTGACAGCGGCCCTGGAACCAATGAAGGCTATAGGTGAACTGGTGCCGGCACTCGATTCGCTTGTTACCGCACTTGAGAGCAAAGAGCAGGAACAGACTGAAAAAATGTCGCCGGATCAACTGGTAACCAGCCTGGCAGACCAGCTCAGTGCAGGTCTTATCGATCCATGGACTTTCAAATGTGCTTATATGGCAGTTTATCCGGCAGATCCCCCCGCTGAACTTTTGCACAGGCTTGTTGAACTTCTGGGTTCGCAACGCATTTCCGGCGATCTTTTCCGAGCGGCCTATGAAGCAGTGCAAGCAGCAGAACCACCACCGCGAAGTTCCGGTTACATGTCATCCGGAGAACTCGGCGAAGCATTCAAAGGGTTGCCTGATGATCTAAGAGATCAGATTGAAGGTCTAGAACGTTCAAACAGAGATCTGCAGCGCCGCCAGGAGGAAAGAGAACAGGAACTCTCCCAGTTGCTGGCACAAAAAGACAACGAGCTGCAGTCAATACAAGAACAACTTAATCAGCGGCTTGAAGAACTGAACAATCGTTATTCCGATGCTGCAGACATGATTTCATCAAGAGAAGAAGAGTTCAGGGCCGCAATTGAAAGCAAGGACATGGACCTGATCGAAAAAGATGCTGAACTCAATATGCTGCGTGCACAAATGGACGAGTTTCGCACTCAAACCGAAGAGATGGTCAAAGATTTGCAAAAGGAGCTGCTTGCCGTCAAAGAAGCCCAGCAATCTATGGCTCCCGGACCAGCAGCGGCACCGGCGCAAGCAGGCATAGATAGCGCCCAGGCTTCTTCGGCAGACTTTTTCAACGGTACGCCCAGACCATCAAGCAGTGGACTTTTCGAGCCGGCACCATCAAAGCCGGTATTTGCAAGCGATCCTTCTTCAGCAGGTTTTGATTCCCCGAGCGAGAATTTCGGCAACAGCGGTTTTGCTCCCTCAGGCCAGGGCAACTTTGCAGGTCAATCTAACAGTGGCGGCTTTCAGGCTCCACAAGCTCCATCATTCCAGCCTCCGCCCCAGCCTAATTTCCAACCGCCAAGCCCGACGCCGGCACCCGCCCCTGCAGCTCCAGCACCTCCACAACCGGCAAGACCTGCGGCAGGCCCAACACCTCCCACAACACCGCTTGCATCATCGGCATCGGGTAGCTACGGCATGGGTGTAAGGCAGCAGGTTTTTGAGGTGATTGTAAGGCAGGCACTTGCCGGAGCACCCTGGCGCGAAATATGCGCCGGGCCGATGCAGGTAAACAACATCACTCCGGACGAAGTCGAATCTGAAGTAAAACGCAGACAATCACTACTGAATAAGTAAAAGTAGTGAATCAACTGCTTCTTTTGAAAACCGTATCGCGAACTATTTGCTTTCCGTTGCTGGTGCCGTTTCGGATGGAGCAGGAGCGCTTCCGGTTGGAGCGGCCTCTGCTGTTCCAGCCTTGCGATTTTGCATGGTCCGATCGAGGATAACCCAGTGGTCATGAACCTGCTCGAGCCTGGTCATGAAGTCGTTAGTAATAACTGTTGGTAAGTCGGTAAGCATAATTTTCACGGGCACGAGGCTTACACCCAGCATTGCAGCAGTACAAATAACTACAAGGCTGCGAGTAAATCTGGCTTCCCGCTCAATCTTCTGAATAAGCTTGCTTTCCAAGCTAGTCGAACTTTCGTCTGCCATATAATTCATTCCTCATAAAAGGCTAATCGCCTTCGCCATCTGCCGAATTATACTCCTTTTGAAGTCAAAAACCCTGTTGGAAACACTGCTTGGCAGTTATCAGACTTCTGACAACTTTTTCTCAACTTCAATCAAAGCTTCAAAAAGCCGGTTTTCATCTTCCTCAAGCACGGTTCTAAAATCTATGATGGTCTCGTCTTCTTTTGTAATTGTTATTACTGGTGTAGACGCCTGCCTCAACTCCTTTGCAAGCAAATGAGCTTTCCAGGGACAGCTCAAAACAATACAGGCACTTGGCTTCTCTTTGCCTGGCAGCGATCCGCCACCGATTGCAGACTGGCATTCCGAGATTTGCATACTTATATATTTAAGCCGTCCTGAGTTCTTTTGAATGAAATGTTCGATGCGGCTACTTATCTGATCCCTATCGGCTGCAATTAATTTCAGTGCGGGCAAAACGGACCGGGTCTCTTTCAAAAGGTAGCTTGCCAGGGTTTGCTCGAGCAGTGAAATTATCAATTTATCCAATCTGAGCGCACGATATAAGGGATGCCTGGAAAGCATCTCGATATATTCTTTTTTGCCCGAAATGATTCCGGCCTGGGGCCCACCCAGAAGCTTGTCACCCGAAAAAGAAACGAGGTCGCATGAAGCCGAAATGCTCTCTTCTACGGTAGGCTCGCCCGCCAGTCCCAGTTCGGCTAGATTCATCAATACACCGCTTCCAAGATCTTCAAAGAACGGGATTGCTTTTTCTTTACAGAGGGCTACTAATTCAGCGATCTTGACTTCTTCGGTAAAGCCACGCAATTCGAAGTTAGAGCGATGGCAACGCATCACCAGACCCGTTCTGGGTCCAATCGCCCTTTCGAAATCTGAAATTCTGGTTTTGTTGGTGCTGCCTACTTCACGCAAGATACCGCCTGCAGCCTCGATTACATCGGGCAATCTGAAACTGCCTCCAATT
This sequence comes from uncultured Candidatus Obscuribacterales bacterium, assembly GCA_964615655.1. GTDB lineage: Bacteria > Cyanobacteriota > Vampirovibrionia > Obscuribacterales > Obscuribacteraceae > JAIEPM01. Next base: position 82,702 of record CAZTQO010000010.1, read on the forward strand.
TCAACAAGCTCTCCTCTTGAAACAACCACTTCCTTACCAAGCGCAAAACAATTTACTGCAAGTACGACGCAGGCAGCATTGTTATTCAGAGCAAGACTGGCTTCAGCGCCGCAAAGCACATTCAACAAGCGCTTGAGTTTTGTTGATCGTTTACCTCTTTTACCAGTTTCAAGATTGATTTCCAGGTTGCAATAACCCGAGCTAATTTCCTTGAGTTTTTCTATGTGTTCGCCTGCAAGTGGAGCTCGCCCCAGATTGGTGTTCAATACCACTCCAGTTCCGTTTATAAGCTTGGCAAGTGATGGGCTTTCCAGATCCTGAAGCTGTCTAATAAGCATGTCTACAATTTCCGGACTCTCAGGAAACTGCTCGTTTTTACGGAGCTCAGCAAGTAACTGGCGCAAGACCCTGAGCACAACTTCTCTTTTGTATCTGGAAAGACTTTCTTCAAGACCGGGATCTCTCAATAATTTGTCTACCTGCGGCAACCTTTGCAAGAATCTGTTCTCCGATAGATACGGCAGCCCACTTCAAAATTTGGCAACCATCATCCACATCATAATAGATTCCCTTTATTTTCATTCTTGCTTGCCACCGGAAAATGCAGCAAACAAGTTCTCGCGTTTAACTTGTTAAAGCTGGGCATATCACTTTAGGTGGATTGTTTTTGGAGAGCTCAAGTGGGTAAGACCTTAAGATCTAAGACTCTTTATCAAGATAGGGACTGGCTTTACGAAAAGTATGTCAAGGAAAAGCTGAGCACGGTTGAAATCGCCAGACTCTATCGTGAGCAAGAAAACAGATGGTGCGATCCGAATACGATTTCGCGCTGGTTGAAAAAACATGGAATAACTATGCGCAGCCTGCAAGAAGCTCAACAAAACCGCCACGCCAGTGCAACCGCCGCCACTCCGGTTCAGAAAAAAAAATCCCGCTGAGTCCCGGAGTTTCTTAGAAACACCATTCACAGGGGCAGCGTCAGATATCCGCCACCAATAAATAAACCGGCTACCAGATAAAGCAAGACGTCTCTGCCGCCTGCCAGATAAAATGCACAATAAGCAAGAAAAGAAAATGCGCACTGCCAGAACTTTGGACTGGCTTCTCTCACCGCCACAATCGAAAGGCAGACTGCAGCAAATAAAGGAAAACCCAGAAAAAGTATATCGAAAAGCATGGGTCTGGCTCGAATTCGGCTGTCTGTCTTACTAAATCATCCACAGGCATCGCTGTCCATGGGACTATGCCCATAAGCCCATAAATGAAGAGGAGTGTGTTCGGAAAACACCGTGATGAAAACCGATTCAGAGAAAAACACACAATCGACAACTGCAGCAAACGAAGATTTGATCTTCGGAAAGAACGCCGTGCTTTCATTTCTGGAGCAGTACGACCTGGAAGAGAACCAGGGGGAGCACAAAACAATCCAGAATGCGCTGGTTCAGGAGGCGCTTGAACAGGCTAGCAAAGCAGCTAAAGATGCAGGCGCAAGTGATATTGAAGAACTCGAAGAGATGATTCGCAAAGCAGTGCGATTTCTGAAATTCAGACAGGACGTTCGCTTGCAGCTGCCGACCAGACCGGTTCTTGACCCCGGAAAAGGCATTAAAGTAAATAAAATCATGCTGGCAGATGGACTTGACCGGGACAACCGGATAAGAAAAATCAAACAGCTCGCTAAACATCAGCATATTCCCGTTCACAACTGCGACAGAAAGAAGCTCGACCAGCTGGCCGGCCCGAGCCGAAGGCATCAGGGCGTTGTCGCCATGGTCAGCCCGGCTGAAATGTGGCGCCTTGATACGTTCTTGCAGAAACTGGTGCTCGATCGCATTTCGCGCGAGCTTTCCGGCCAGAGCATGGACGGATATATGCTGGCTTTGTTAGATGGTGTCGAGGATCCGCATAATCTAGGCGCCATAATTCGTGTAGCCGAAGCGGCCGGAGTCAAGGCACTTTTCTTGCCCCAACGCCGGGCAGCCGGTCTTACAGGCACAGTGGCCAAAACCAGCGCCGGAGCTCTTGCGAGCCTGCCGGTTGTCAGAGTAGGCAATATAGTGCAATGCCTGGAAACTTTGAAGAAATATGGATTCTGGGTCGCAGCACTTGACCTGGAGGGCAAAGAACTTTACACAAAAGCAGATCTTGTAAGGCCGCTTGTCATTGTAGTCGGTTCAGAGGGTCAGGGGGTGAGTCGTTTGGTTAAGGAGCATTGCGACCTTCTGCTTAGAATTCCAATGCTGGGTAAAACCGAGTCATTGAACGCTTCGGTTGCAGCAGGCATAATGTTTTACGAAGTTGTCAGACAGTGCAAATTGGAATGAATATGCGGTAGAATGGCCATTCCGTCGCCTCAACTTTGGCGCTGGTGTAGCTCAACGGTAGAGCAACGGTTTTGTAAACCGTCGGTTGCGGGTTCGAATCCCATCACCAGCTAATCAGGGCGGATGTCCGAGTGGTTAATGGAGGCGGCCTGTAAAGTCGCTGGCGCAAGCCTACGCTGGTTCGAACCCAGCTCCGCCCATTTTTCCGTTCCTTACGGAGCGGAATTTTCACTTGGAAAGCCTTGCTCTTGAGGGAGAATTCCCGAGAAGCCAGTGCTTTTTCAGCTGAAACCTGCAAACAAACTAAATATGTAAGCAGGATTGCCTGTAAGGAGCTTAAAATGTGCTCCTGTATGCTCATGGTGAAAAAGGTGCGCAAGCTGAACGGTTGCCCATGTAGCACAGTGGTAGTGCACCCCCTTGGTAAGGGGGAGGTCACGAGTTCGAGCCTCGTCATGGGCTCCATTTCCTGGACCACAGTTCGGCAAAGGCACCTTAGAACCCTGAGTAATGGAACACTTCCGTGTTCTAAGCCCGCCCGGTACACATAAGGAATAAACACCTGAAGGAGAGTTGAAGAATGGCCCGCCAGAAGTTTGAGCGAACCAAACCCAACGTCAACGTCGGAACCATCGGCCACGTAGACCACGGCAAAACCTCACTGACCGCAGCGATCACCAAGGTTCTTGCCGAACAGGGAAAAGCCAAGTTCAAGGCTTACGATGAAATTGATGCCGCCCCGGAAGAAAAAGCCCGTGGTATCACAATCAATACCGCACACGTAGAGTATGAAACAGACAACCGCCACTACAGCCACGTTGACTGTCCCGGTCACGCCGACTATATCAAAAACATGATCACAGGCGCCGCCCAGATGGACGGAGCTATTCTGGTTGTTTCAGCCGCAGACGGTCCCATGCCCCAGACCCGTGAGCATATCCTGCTTGCCCGTCAGGTAGGCGTTCCTTATATCACCGTCTGGTTGAACAAATGCGACATGGTTGATGATCCGGAACTTCTCGACCTCGTTGAAATGGAAGTACGAGAGCTTCTCTCCAAGTACAACTTCCCCGGCGACGATATTCCGTTTGTGCGTGGTTCGGCTGTGAAAGCCCTTGAAGGCGATGCCGAAGCTCACAAGCAGATTCAGGAACTCATGAAGAACGTAGACGAATACATTCCGACTCCGGTTCGCGAAATCGACAAACCCTTCCTGCTTGCAGTTGAAGACGTATTCTCGATCACAGGTCGTGGTACCGTTGCCACAGGCAGAATCGAGCGAGGCAAGATCAAAGTCGGCGAAGAAGTTGAAATCGTCGGTCTTGGTGAAACACGCAAAACCGTCGTAACCGGTGTTGAAATGTACCAGAAGACCCTTGATGAAGGTATGGCAGGCGACAACGTCGGCATTCTTCTCAGAGGTGTTGAAAAGAAAGACATCGAACGCGGTCAGGTGCTTGCCAAACCAGGCTCTATTAAGCCGCACACAAAGTTCAAGTCTGAAGTTTACGTTCTTTCAAAAGAAGAAGGTGGACGTCATACTCCGTTCTTCCCTGGTTACAGACCGCAGTTCTACATCCGCACAACTGACGTAACAGGCTCAATCACTCTGCCTGCCGGAGTTGAAATGGTTATGCCCGGAGACAACGTCAGCATGGAAGTCGAACTAATCATGCCGGTTGCCGTTGAAGAAGGGATGAGATTCGCCATCAGAGAAGGCGGCCGCACAGTGGGCGCCGGAGTTGTTGCTTCGATCATCGAATAGTCGATTAAATCAACAAATCCAAGAATCAAATTCTAAGTGGCAGGAGCTTAATAGCTCCTGCCACTTTTTCTGTCCAATCTACAAATGCCTCCGGAAACAGAAAATAGAGGGATTTTCCTGGAGCAACCGATTTATCCGGGTGCTAAGCTTATTCCAGGAATGAGTTGCATCAATATACTCAAACAACAATATTTGCAGGAGTGTTCTCTAAATTGCCTGATCTAAAAACTATTCTGCCGGGGCTTTTGATTCTGGCTGCTCAACAGCAGCCGGTTATTGCATCATCATGGTATGAATCGGACAGGCAGCTATGCAATGAAATCGAATCAAAAGGCTTGAGCAAACTGATAGATGATTTTGAAAAGCTCCCGGCAAATTCAGGCAGCAAGCAGTGGTTGAAAGCTTTCAATCTAGCATCCCGGGCGGCCAACCAAAAGCTCTTGCTCAGATCAGTAAAAGCACTGAGTACAGGAAGAGAGATTCCGGACAAAAGCGATCTATCTGAAATGGCTAATATATTGATTGCAAGAAAGCAATGGGCAGCAGCCAGATTTTTTTTCGAAACATTCCCTCAAGCTGAAGCAGGCTGGACCTATATTTTCATAAATGAATATTTGAGCAACGAAGGATTTGAAAAGGCAGATCAATGGCTCAAAGAGAGAGCTGTTAAAAACCCTGATTTCTGGACTGCTGAAAGAGCCAGAGCCGCAGTTAAGGCCGGCAAAGAAGAGCTTGTTTTCAAAGAACTCAAAGCTGATCTTGAATCGAGTCCCGGTCTTGAATCTCTAAAAAGATATATAAGTGCCTCTTCCCATTGCCGGGAGCCTCAAAAAAATCACCGCTACGAGTGGATAAGTTCCGTATACAAGCCGCAACTGGCATTTGATTCATATATGGCCGCCACTGTGTGCTCTAGCAAAGACCCGGCTCTTAGCGTGTTCTTTCTCGAGAGATCACTTAGCCTGCCTTACAGCAAAAAGGACGATGAATTGATGCGCGACCATTGCAGACGAAATACATCGATGCCACTTATGCCTGACCGCTCCTATGAAAGGGACCTGCGTGTTTCAAGCAAACAGCTGCTTGCACGGGCTTATAAAGAAAGCGGGGATGCAGCTAAGGCTCAAGCCATGCTACTAGACTTATCCCGAGAAGAAAAAGGCTCAATGCCTGTTTTTGCACTCACTCAGCAGGCCGGACAGATACAATCGCAGTTGCCGGCACATCCGCTCGAAAAACACATAATTGCAAAAGAAAAAGCAAACGAAAACGACTCCGAATACTGGCGAGGCCGGGCCAAATATTATCTTGGCCGAAAAGAAGAGGAGAAAGCGCAACAGGCATTGCTCAAAGCTCTCTCTCTTGCAAAACCTGTAAATAATCAAAAGGGGACCGGCCTAAATGAATACCAGCTTTCATGTTATCTATTTGCAGTAAATGATTATGCTCATTTTCTACAGAGAAGCAGTAAGAACTCAGAAGAAGCAGTCAAATTCCTATACTCCGAATACGACAAAGCAGAGTCGGCGGTGTTAAGGCAGAGAATCATCAACTCAATCTGGAGCATAAACTCAAATGCATTCAAGTATGATGAAGCGCACGTCTGGGCATTTTTGAAAGAATGCAAGCTCTGGGAATATCTTGCTGAAAAAGTGTTGATGTCGATGACTTACAATCTGCCTCAATCACAAGAAGAAAAGGTATGGAAAAATCTCTCAGCTATTGCAGGCGCCCCGCTTGATACTCAGGAGAAAGCAATACGCTTGAGCACGCTGGGCTGGGTGATGAGCAGGCGCAATCAGGCAGCAAAAGCAGTACCATTGCTAAAAGAATCTATCTTACTTTTAAAAGATCAAAAGAAAAAACAAAACACATGCTTTACGCTCTTTGAAGCAGAGCTGTATTTGAATAACTGGAAAGAAGCAGAAGCAGTTTTTCCTGAAGCTAAAAAGCAATTGCAAAGCTCGGAAATGCCGGAGTGGCTATCGAAACTGAGCCTTGCCGCTGCACGATCTGGTGCATTTGACGATGCTTTGAGAATCTGGGTAAAGAAAGACAATCTCGACCGCAGCTATTTGGGACCGCTAAAAGAACTGTCCGGTTATCCAAAGCTCAAAAGCAATTTGATACAGTATTACCAGAGAGTTTCAAAACAGGAGCCCGCATCTAAGGCACTCTGCCGGCAGGCTATTTCAATTATGAACTGAGTAATTATACTGGACAATACTCTGTCTTCGACTCAAAAAAGAATTGAAGGCAAAAATGCACCGGCAGGCTGTTTATACATCCCCATACTCATCAAATTGGCCGGCTCGACCACAAGCAATCCGTGCTCAAGACACCATCGGAACAACTGGCTATTGCGAGTCGGCAAAAGGAATCCGGGACCCGCAAAGGACTGCGCAGCAGCAATAAGCGCCTTGAGTTCTTCATTTGATTCCCCAATTGCATATCCGGAGAATCCTATTGAACTGGCATAACCAGTAATGCGCGCATCGTGCTCAACCACAAAGGCCATTCCCTCACTTACGGCAGCTTCGAGATCCTTGCTTCTTTGATAACCATGAAGGCGGTAATGCAGTTCATTACAAAGCGGAATGTCATCAACGCCGGCTGTGCGCACTGCGTAACCTTCGATGCGCAGATTGAGCGAAGTTCCCTGCATAAGCGCCAACGGCTCCATCACGTCAAAACCAAGCTTCGTATATAAGGAGAGCGAACGGTTATGATAGGCCGCCTGCACAAGACGTAACGATTTGAGGTCCATGTCCATGGCCCTGGTAATCACATCTTCCATTAAACGGCGTCCTGCTTTCGCGTTTTGTTTATACGGCAAAACAGTAATAGGTCCAACGCCGCCCACAGGTCCGTTCACACGCAAAAAATTGCTTCCAACAATCTGTCCATTTTGCTCTGCCACCACAGAATAGACATCAGTCCCTGACAAGGACGCTTGCATCTGTTTAATCACTGTTTCTTCAGAAGCAAAATAATGCGGAAATCCATGTGCGCTTGTGATTAAGCCGAAAGCTTCATAACAAATACGTCCACACGGCTCTGCGTCTTCAACTCTGCCCGGTCTCAATTTAAGATCTGTTGCTCTATCTGAACCGGAGTTTGTCAATTCATCATCCTCTCTTTTGTTTTTTATCTTTCTTTTTTTTCTTTTTCGACTCTTTGCCGGGAGCTGGCGGAGCCTGGAGTTCCGGCAGTTCTTCAAACTGCTTGATTGTTTTTTCGATTTCGATTTTTTCCTCGGGATTCTCCGAGAGCCTGACAGCCTTCTTCAAGGTGTCAGCAGCCTCTTTAGGCCGACCCTGTTTTGCAATAATATGCCCCAGATTAAGCCATGCTTGAAAATAGTCCGATTCAAGATCAATTGCCTTTCTGTATGACTCTTCTGCAAGCGAATACTGACCTTTAAGCGAAAATGCATTTCCCAGGTTGAAATAGTAAACACTGTCGAAGGCGTATGTATGTATGGCTTTTTTATAGCATTCAAGCGCTTGGTCAAGCTCCCCTTTTCTTGCAAATTGATTCCCGAATTCAAGAAAGTGATTGGCATTCACCCAGGCCGTATAACTGCCTTTGCCCGGAAAGCGTCCGTCAGATTTAGATAGAACTTGCTGCAGCGGAGCTGAAAAAACTAAAAGCAGAATTAGAGAGCAGGCAAAAAGATCTTTCTTGAATTCCAGAAACAAAGCAAGACCCCTCCAAACTGCACATTCATGCACAATGTACCACTGAATTCAACCTTCCCAATATTGCAAAGCTACGTCATAGTAAATGAAGGCGCAACTTATTGAGTAATCCCTGCAAAGTTCACTAATAAGTCAGCGCTCTTACATATAATTCATCCAGAATTAATCTAACTTTCTGTCCAGGTTAGAGAAATAACGCAAAAGCTGTAGAAGCGCGCAGACACTCGCCCGGCTGCGTTTTGAGTACAGTTACTAATATCATTCCAGCCTCTTTTTGCCGCACGCGATCCTCCGATTGTGTTACCCGGCATTGGTATCAATTCATGGCAAAAGACAGCACAAGCCATTCTAGCCCTGAGAATCTTAAGGAAGAGTCCGTAAAGGATAATTCAGCAGATATCGGCAGCCAGGAATCAAGCCGCCAGATTCTGGCTTCAGAAGCCGTTCAAGGTTTGGGCAACACATTGGCACTATCGACAAGCCCGGATCTTGCAAGCGCTCAATCACAGCTCCACGAACTCAAACTTCAAAATGAAGGGCAGGCAGCAGAGCTAAAGTCAGCGGCTCCGGAAGCGGCGCCGGCAAAAGCTAAACAGTCACAGGCAACGGAGTCAGGAGAAGAAGCAGCCCCGGCTAAAGCTCAGGAAGCAGCTCAGGCAGTAGCGCCGGCAGAAGCTAAACAGTCACAGACAGCGGAGCCAGGAGCAGAAGCAGCTCCGGCCGAAGCTCAAAAGCCAGCGTCAGAGAGGCCCTCCGCCCAGTCAGGAACCGAGACAGCGCCCGAAACAGCAGTGCCATTTAAGAATAGCTCCGCAGATACCAGAAATCCAGCCAGTGGAAACGGCAATACTGAAAGCGACGATAAGTCAGCTCCCCTGCCTCCGGCAAGCAGGCAGGAGCAAGGCAACACAAGTCAAGAGCCCGGTGCTCCGCCGGAGACTACGGCAGGTCCGCTGGCTTCCTTGCTAAACCTGCTTCCCGGACAGGGCAATGACGATAAGCCCAGAAACAATTCGCCCGAGGCAGGAGACAAACCCGGGACAGGCAGTTCGGCGCCTTTACAGAGTTTGCTTGCAACTCCGGCAAGCAGCCAGAAAAAACAGCAGAGCTCGGATCCGGCAAAGCCAGAAGAAAGCGGCAGTCCAACACCGGCTCCTGCAGAACAAGCAGGGTCAAGGCCAGGCCAGCGGCATTCACTGGAAGAATCCGGCGATCCTGGAAACAATGATGATAAAAACAGAAACAACAACCATTCGAACTTGATTGCTGCGCTCAATGTATCGACAAGCAGCCCCAACCCTTCAGACACACCAGGCAAAGCACAACAACACCCTGCCTCGAGTCCGGAGCAAAAACCGGAGCAGCCCCAGGTTGTAGACAACGGTCAATTACCAGTCGTCCGCCCGCTTGTATCAAACGTGACAGATTCACCTGATCCAAAAACGATAGGAGGCTTCGGTACCAGCATCGAGCGACCGTTCCAGAGTTTTATACCCTCACCGGGTCAGAGTCAGCACCCTGGGGGAGATTCAGGAAGTGAGCAGAAGAAATCTGGTGAACCTGGTGCAGGACCATTAACTAATATTCTGGACCCCCGACCGGTTCCGGACCCTGACAATGGCGGCAGATCAGACACTGGGATCCGGCCGGGTCAGCCCGGCGGTTTCTTAGGCACTGTACAGAATTTGATAAGCAACGACTTGGATCGCAACAGAAACAGAACAGTCGATAACCAGACCAATCCGGATCCCGATACGGTCTTGCTCAAACAGCTCTTAAGCAACGAGCGCCCCAAACCAATCGTTATCGATCACCAGCCCGATCCGGAGGAAAAAACGCCCGAAAAGCCTGGACTGACTGTTCTTCTAAACGAACTTCAAAACCTGCTGCAAAAACCTTCCGAAAAACTTCGTCCAGTAGATGCCAAAGAGCCGGGAACAGAAACTGAAAAGGAAGAAGGACCGGAAAAAGTAAGCCCGAAGAATCCTGCTCTGGCTTCAATTCCAGAAAAGAATGAAAGTCCGGCAATAGTTTCTGCAAAAGCACAGCCACAGGCACAGCCAAAATTTGAGATGCAGGCAGCCGGGTCGGAGAACAAACTTGAGCATCTGGTTCAAAAGATCGAGTCTGCAATCGAGAATAGAGTTCAAAATAAGAGCGGAATGTCTGAACTCAAGGGCGGAAAGCTTTTCGACCCTGAAGCTAACATAAGACGGCAGTTTGGAGATCCGGCTCTTCAGAGCTCAAGCAAAGCAGAACCGCTTTTCAATCTACAATTGAGCCGCAGAATCGAGCTGGGCTCGGACCTTCACAGAAGCAGCATTTCCGACCAGGGCAAACTGTCAGAAGCGGCAGCTCTGAATTCAAATTTTAATTCGGCAAAGAGGCAGATTCTTGCAGAGGCAATTTCGCTAAAAGATTTGATTGCAGCAAACCGTGCAGAAATAGGCAAAGGTGGTCCGATTGGTCCGGGTGGGCGCCAGCTTGCAGACCCGCTGTTCGGAATCAAGCCCGGCCAAGCGCAAGACGCTTCGCTTCTCACAGGCAAAGGCAATAACCCGGAAGGCAAATTCGATCCGAGAATACAAGGACTTAAAGGAGCCGATGCCATAATCGGTATCAAATCTGGTATCAAAGGTCAGGGAAGCGAAAACTCATTGCTTCCTCAAGACAAAACCATGCCTGGTGATCGAAAGGACACAATCGACAAAAACGACGACCGGAAAGGCGGCGGACCTGAGCTTATTACGCTGCTTCCCGGTGTTAAAACAGGCGAGCGCCGGCCGGATATCAAAGATGAAGATGAGCCTGAGAAAAACAAGAAAAACGAAGAAGAAGAAACTCGCAAAAAGTACATAGTTAAGGACGGCGACACGCTTGAGAGCATCGCTGAAAGAGTTATCGGAAACAAGAGATATTCAGCGCTGCTTGAAACAATCAACCGGGGCTACATACGCTATAAATGGCAGGGAAGCTCGCGAACAGCAATTCTGCGTCCTGGTCAGACACTCTGGCTTCCCACAGCTAAAGAAGTAAAAGTTCACAGCTCTCTCTTTTTTGGTCCTGGTAAAAAGCTCAAGGACAATGGTGGCAGCGAAGGCACTCAGCCATCGCCAGACCAAGACGCTCAGGAAGCCGGCTTGAAGGAATCATGGTCGCAAGAAGCTCATACACAAACAAAAGCTCATACACAAACAAAAGCTAACACTCAAACAAGACCCGCAAGAAAACATGCAGGCTCGGAAAGCTCCACCGTAGAAATCATTTCCGAATTTTCTGAGATTAGCGAAGTTTCCGAGATTCGATACACAGAAATGGGAAGCTTCATAAACTCGCTCAGACATTCCGGAAACAGAAAAACCGTGAACCTGAACACAGGTGAGATCACAAAAGACAATTTGTCCGACTGGCACGAAATCGAGGAGTTTTTGAACCGCCTGCGAGTTGTTGCCGAAGCTGGCCGTCTAAATCAGCGAGGTCTGCGCAAAGAAGAGGACATGCTTGATCTTCCACTGGTTGCCGACGATCAGCTTATAGTAAAGGAACTGGATTTTGCAAATCGGATTATCGTCGAAACAAATGAAATCGATGGTGAGCCGGTGTTTACAGCTCGACTGGAAAAGCATCTAAAAGGCAGCTGGAAAACAGTGGCATCATATGAGACCCAACAGGGGCGTTCAGTTCGATACATATACAAGAGCAATGGCTCCCGCAAGGCATTTCATCTGAACTTGCCTGATTATATTGTGCGGGATATGGCTGTCAAAGACTTCAGCAGAAACTGGCAAACTTATGCCAGCGGCTACAGCGCCTGCAGAAAGTCCGCCCAACTTGCTTCTTAACGCCGGTTCCATGGAAACAAACTGATCAGGTTTCCGTAAACTACTTTCATCGGAATGTCTTTCATACAAACACCGCTTCCATCACTGTAAGCACACGATTTGCGAGCCAGGCATTTGCACTTGTCGCTCACCGAAAGAGCCAGCTCGGAGCAGCCGTAAGGCCCGCTGCGCTCTGTAAGAGTGGGACCGTAAAGACCAACAACGGATGTGCCGACAGCTATTGAAAGATGTGCAGGACCGGTATCACCAGATACGGTGCCATCGCAGAGACTCAGCAATGTTGCTGTTTCCACCAGGCTGAGTTTGCCTGCAAAATTGTAACAATACTCACCGATTTTTTCGGCAATGCGCGAACACAGAGTGCGTTCTTCCATGCCGCCGATCAAAACAAGCGCATGATCTTTTTCCCAGAGAATGTTTTTGGCAAGCGTGACCCAGTTGTCTTCCGGCCAGGCTCTGTGCGGTCTGTGTGCTCCAACTCCCGGCACCAGAGCCAGAAACCTGCGCCCTATTTGCGGCAACATTTTTCTGACCTTGTCTTTATTTTCCTCGGAAGGAAATATAGTTGGAAATTTTTCCTCTGCTGATACATCGCAAATGGACTTTATGGTGGCAAGATAATTGTCCACTGCGTGCATTTCTTTTTCTTGTTTCTTGTAACGCAAAATTGTGTTTGCAAGGAAGGCGGTGTTGCCCATGCTTTTTCCGGAGCCAGAAAGATCCACAATCAACTGCGGTTTGCACTTGGCTATTCGGTCTCGCACATCGAGTATCGAGCTTTTGTCATCGCTCATTGAAATAAGCTCATCAATGCCCGGACACAAAGCTAGAAGCGGCTGCACGGTCCCATGCACTAGTTGGGTGATTTTTGCCTCCGGAAAGGTCTTTTTGAGACATACGCTCACGGGGGTTCCGAGAATCGAATCTCCAATTGCGGCTGTGTGATATATAAGGATTCTTTCCATAAATTTAGCCAATATAGGTTTCGGATGTTTGATCAGATTGTTCCTGATACTCACCACTAGTGGTGTCCAGGCATTAGTTGGATTTATCTAATATCCAAGTCATATAGGCAGTTCATTTGCCATCCGCAAACAATCATATGATAATTGAAGCTGCCAAATTTTGTTTGATTTGAGCCAGGCGCTTTGCCTTTTACGGCACTTATGCCTTATATAGCAAAAGATTAGCAAATAAGCAGATTAGCAAGTAAGCGGATATATAAGTAAGCAAATAAAGAATATGGCTGACGAAGGATATTTTGTATTAGGACTGCCACAGACTACAGGAAAAGTAGCCGTACTCTGCCGCTCTCGAGGCAGAAACCCGGGTCCTGCCTATTGCTGGACCAAGAGAGAAGCCATACAGCTGCGAACCCGTCTGGCTAATGACAAACGGGGCGAAAGCAACCCGGCTGCTCAAAGAATTATTTCGGGCTTATTAGTATATAAGTATCTCTTAAGAAAACCATTGCCCTGGAGGCAGGGAGATCTCTGGGTTTACGCTGAATCTCACTCCCTGCAGCCCGTTGAAGCGATGGGTCTTGTAAGTATCTGAGCGACTGTTCTATCAAGAATTATAAATTGCACTTTGAGATAGAGACTCCTTAACCGGCATGGGGTTATAGTCCGGGTTTATATAAGCAACAGGGGACCCGACTTAATGCAGCTAGATACGGTTGTTGCGGTATTTGCAATTATCCTTGCTCTTGGCTTCGACTTCGTAAACGGATTCCATGACACGGCAAACGCAGTAGCTACAGTAATTTATACAAAAGCACTCAAACCAGGTGTTGCTATTGTCATGTCGGGAACTCTTAACTTCCTGGGTTGTGTAATGGTCGGCACGGCAGTAGCCATGGTGATCACAAAAATAATCCCTGCTGACAAAGTTACGCTGCCACTTGTAGTCAGTGTGCTCCTGGCTGCGGTTTTGTGGAATTTGCTCACCTGGTGGAAGGGACTGCCAGTAAGCTCTTCGCATTGTCTTATCGGGGCCCTCACGGGCGCAGGCGTCGCCGCCAACGACTTCAGCGGCGTGAGCTGGCACGAACTCGAACATGTGGGTCTTGGTCTTCTGATTTCGCCAATCATAGGCTTTGGAGCCGGAGCTTTGTTTACTTTTCTGGCGCTCAAACTCTCAGGAGAAAAAATCGAATCAGGGACATCAGGAAGCTCCAGCCAGCCGCATTCAAAATTGATGCGCTGGTTACATATCCTTTCGAGTGCTTCCGTAAGCTTCAGCCACGGCAGCAATGATGGGCAAAAAACCATGGGTATCATCACACTTGTGCTTGCCACTCACTTTGCTCACTATGGCTATACCGCCAAAGAAGTTCCGCTCTGGGTCATGATTTCAGCAGCACTGGCAATTGCTCTGGGCACCATGATTGGCGGCTGGAAGGTAATACGCACCGTCGGCACCAAAATAAGCCGTGAACGGCTTACTCATTCGCAGGGTTTCGGCGCTTCAATGAGCACTGCGCTTATCATTCTTATAGCTTCGCAGGTGGGTGCACCAATAAGCACAACACATACTCTCAGTTCGGCAGTTGCCGGCGGCACGATACCTGCATACGGTGCTAAGAAGCTCAACGCCCAGACAATGCGCTTAATAGTGCTGGCCTGGGTTATGACGCTTCCTGTTGCTGCAACATTTGCGGCTATAAGTTATTATGTTCTACGATTCCTCTGGCATGCATAAGATCTTTTTGTCCGTAATTTTCCGCGGGAGATGTCTATGAAATTTATGGTGGCATTCAGCAGTCCCAAAAGATCAACACCGGTTTTGACGGTTGCTGCCAGACATGCTCTTGCCACGGGAGCAGAGCTTATTATATTGCGCGTATTGCCGGATGCAGAAAAGGTTGGAGTTGTCGCTCAGTTAATTGCCACAGACCGCCCGCAGGAAAAAGCGCAGAAGCAAATCGATATGGTTGTGGCTAAGCTGAAGGAAAAAGGCATTAATGCTCGCGGAGAATTAAAAATTGGCGAAGTAGGACCGGGTATCGCAAAAGCCGCTGTCGAAAGCGGCGCCTGCCTGTTATTTGTAGGCACCGATAATCTTCACCAGCGCCCGCGCTTTTACATGACCAGAGATCCGATTGTGCACTATCTCGTTGACAAATGCCCTATATCTCTATTTCTTGTCCGACAGGATGACCCCTCGGCTCAGCCAAGCATACTTCAAGACGTGAAAGAAGAAGAGCTTTCAGAAGCAGAGTGAAAAGTGATCAGCAAGAGTGAAGAGTGAAGAGTGATCAGTGAAGAATTCGCTCAGTCTTTTTGCAACTCGCCAAGCAAGCCCATGATTTTGCATGAGAGTCTTGAAAGAATTTTTTCATCGACAGATATATTCCCTCCCACAACATAGATCTGGCTGAGCAAGAAGTAACTACCAAGCATGCTGCGAATCAAAATGGAAAGCGCCATGAAATCGAGATCAGCACCGGCATATAGCTCAGTAAGCTTCTTCTCGATAGCCTGCCTGCCGTGCTCCATTATGAAAAGCAAGAAGCTCCCTGACTCAAGCGGAAAGCCCTTCGCCTCTCCAAATACGGCACGCAGGTATTCTCTCAAACCCGGCTCATTCAAAACGCTGCTTAGATTTCTCACGAATTCATTGAAGTATTCGACTAATGGCAGGTTTTGATCTGGCAAAGGCAGAGCCTGCAACTTCTTAAGCACGCAAGCAGCAATAAAACCGTATAGATAGTTTTTGCTTTTAAAGTGCTTGTATACGGTTTGTTTAGAAACGGAAGCAGCCTCGGCAATTTCTTCCATGCTGCAATCAGCAAAACATTTTGAAGAAAACACTTTGATAGCAGCAGAAATTATCTTTGTTTTTTTTTCACTCAGCTCTGCTTGTTTATCAAAAAGAATTGAATCAAAAAAAACACCCTGCTGGCAAGATTCTGCGCTGCTATTGCCAGAGCTTTCTTCAGCCTCTGTTTCATCAATTTTTGAAAAATCAGATTCGATCAAATTTGCAAATACCATTGCTGCAGTACTTAGATATCTTGACCGATTGGGAAGCGGGTAAGCAAGAAGCGCCGACAGATTGGACAAAGTTGCAAAACCACTTATACAGGCTCTGTAAGCCCAGGCAATTGCATACAGAGTGTCTTCAGAGAGCCTGCCGCTGGTCTTTTGGGGGGCAATATTTTTTTTTGCAATATATGAGGTCAGAAACTCTATGTAAGGATTGGGAATCGAAGACGCATATATTTGCTGGAGTTCGGGAAAACGCCGGCATTCTTTGACAATCAATCTTAGAAAATCCATGGTTCTGGGATCTGACAGTGTTTTTAATTGAAGTCTGGCAAGCTTCTCCAAAAACTCGGGGGCGCTCAATTGATACCATTGCGTCTCATAAGTTTCGGCATTTTCAGCAAGCAGATACTCGACACAAGCCTTAAAGACTGCATCCTTGCTGCCGAAATAGTTGTAGATTGTTTGCTTGACCACAAGACTGTGGGCAGCAACCTCATCCAGACTGCACTCAGCATAACCCTGCCGCAAAAAACAGCTTGAAGCAGACTCAATGATTTTGCTGCGCTTGTCCAATTTAGACCGGCTCTCCTGAGGCGCATCAGACAGATATGACGATTGCAAGCTCAAGCCTGAAACTTCGCCCCCAGAAGAATAATCAGGCTTTAGACTCATCAGTCTAGCATTTTTTTTCGTCGGGCGGCTGATCATTTTATCTCTTGTTTTTGCCTTTGCCTGCATTTGCAGCCGGTTCATAATTGGGTGGCTGCTTGCCGTCAAGACGCTGCGCTGCTCTTAGCTCGTTTGCAACTCTTTCGCGGATTTCCTTTGCCAGGAGAAAGGCCTGTTGTTCTTTTGCATTGAGTCCGTCAAAACGATGCTCCTTGTAAAAGCCTTCTTCGGCTGCCGTCCTTTTATCTGCTGCTGTTCTGTGGATATTCCACCACTTTGCGTCATGTTCTTTGAACTGCGGATATTTCAGATCAGCATTGAAAAAGGGCACTGTTTCTTTGCTTGCATCAACTCCTTTTTCTCTTTGTAGCCATTCTGCAGTTTTTTCCTTAGCCAGGCTGATTGCAGACTCAGTTTGCTTGCTGAGTTTCTCGGCGATCGGCTTGCTTTGGCTAGTGAGAAGCTTGCCGGCATCAAGACCGCTGGCTCTGGCAGATCCGATGTTGGTGCTCCGGTCAGGACTGGCAGCAGCACTGTCAATCTGCCTGTTCATGAACCACTTGTCCGACTCCGGTCCGCCGAGTCCGGTTATCTTGCCTATACCACCGGGCGTAAAATAATTGTCTAGAGAATCGCCGTCTATGACAGCTCTTGAAACCTTGTTCCAGGGGTTCGAGGCTTCCGGCACATACCACTGTTTTGCGCCGCTAAGCTCAAGAAGCGCCTGCTCTTGCGGGCTCAACTTCAGCACCGAAGCACCGTCTGCAGTTCTTACGATTTCGTTTTTGGGATTTAAAGGATCTGCAATTTTGCTTTGAAGTAAAGCAAGGGCCGTTTCCTGCTCCGGATTGAGCTTGAAATTGAGCGCAGCTTTGATTCTGCCTGCATAAAGATTGGACATGAACTCGGGCGGACCAATCTGGTGTTCTTTTATTGCATGAACAATTCCATCAAGTCTTGCTCTGTTGAATCCGGCCCCGAACTGATTCTGCAATACATGATCAGCAGCCAGAGCTCCATCCATATGATGAGTGAAAAAATTAGCCTTTGACTTTACTGAATCGGCAAACATGGAAGCAAGAAATGCATCTTCTGTTTGAGCCGCGCTGAGCTTGCCTGCCCGGCTGGCATTTTCCACCCGGCCGAACTCTCCCAGTGTATGAACCCAGTTGCCTAATTGATCCGGCTCGATTACTCCGTTTGCTCTTTGATTTGCAAAATGTTCGCGCACCTGGGCAAGTGAATTGAGCACCCTGTATTTTTGCGATATTGAAAGACCTGAGTCTTTGAACTGTGAAAGAACGCTTTTGCCTTCTTCAATTGCTTTGATCTCGGAAAGATCCTTTATAGTTTGGGACCTTGCAGCTTGAAGATCTCTTTGAGAATACTCAGGCAGCTTAGAAGCAACCTGGCCTCTGGCGGACTCTGCAATGCTCCTGCCGTCAACATCAAGCCCGGCTCTTTTGAAGTTCTCGGGAGCCTGGCTTGTTCGCTCCGCCGGGTTTAATCCCTGAAGTTTTACTTTTCCATAGGCAAAACCGGCACCCAGCATCGAGAAACTCAGTGCCGACTCAAGCTGCTGGCTTCCCTTAGCAAAACCCTTGCCGGAAAGCAGGGACTCGCTGTTTACAGCAACCAGACCGGCCGGAATTCCCGAGAGCGCGCCCTGCACCACCTCAGAACTGAGGCTGCGCGAAAGAAGCGGCAGGGAGGCTGCGCTTCGTTCACCCAGTGATTTTAGTCCCATTGTTGAAGCAGAAAGAGTTGCAAATGTAAGACCACCAGATGCAGAGTTTCTAAGCCTTGCATTCCAGAAATTTTCATCGGGATTTTGCACCGGTGTGAACAGTCCAGAATAGACTGCACCGGTTAGTCCGCTCTCAGCCAGCTTCATACTTGTGGCTGCAAGCTTCTGACTGCCTGTGAGTACCTGCATGTTTTCTGCAAGGGCAAGAGCGGCCTTGCCTGAGTAGTTGAGACTCAAGGCTCCCGAAACTCCTTTGTGTACAAGGAGCAGTGGCACAACGGCACCCAGACCCGAACCGGCTTGCTGCGCAAGCCAGGAGGTGCTTCCGAATTCCGCATGCTGGGGAGCATCCAGGAAGTGAACCGCCTTCTGGCTTTCGCCGTTTGCTTTTCCGTCAATAAGCTGCGCTACGCCTTCCACAGGCGCTTGAAGTGCAGAGTATGCAAAAGCCCGTCCGAACTGCTGAGCCGGCGAGCTCTGTGAATCAGCTAGCAGGAGACTGGAACTTGTAAGCCTGGCTTCTTCAGCTCGGTTATTGATTATACTGCTGTCGTTTCTATTGTCCATTTAATTACCCGGGGCTGGTTTGACAATTTTAGACTAGACGGGTGAGTCTAAAATATCAATGCGTGAATTACGAAGCCTTTAATTAATTTCTGGCTTTAAATCCCAGCTTGCATATTCTTGGAGTCAGCCGGGATCAGCCGGAGTCGACCGGTAAAACTGGTCGAACTCCGCAGTCGATGCATCCTTAAACGAACCGTTCAAATCCTTTCTAACTCGGGCTCCACAGGCAAGACACTTGTAAAAGCTGTCAGACGGTTTTGAAGCGGAGCGGGCTAAATAGACCGATTCCAGCTTGCGCTTTGAGCAATAAGGGCAGGCTTCATAAAGACCCCTGAGCAAATAGCCGAAAAAAGCGCAAAGACCGACAGACAGCAAAAAAGCAGGCATGCAAATTAACAGCCAGTCCATCTTTAACGCTCCAGAAGATCATCTATTGAGGCGGCTCCTTTTAACGACCGTATCACCTTCATCGGTGGCAGGCAGGACAAAATGCCGCGTCCGTATCCTTTAGTTGTCATTCGAGGATCTAAGATAGCTACGATGCCCCTGTCGGTTTTGGTTCGGATAAGCCTCCCCACACCTTGTTTCAAACGCATAATTGCATAAGGGAGCGCCAGCTCTGAAAACCAGTGAGACTGCTCCTCTTCTTTTAGTCTTTCGCACTTTGCTTCATAAACGGGATCATCGGGCGACTGAAAAGGGATTCGATCAATTATTACGCAGCTGAGCTGGTCGCCGTCGACAGAAACACCTTCCCAGAAGCTTGCTGTTGCAAATAGCACGGCATTGTCTACTTCTCTGAACCATTCAAGCAATTTGTTACGGGGCATTTCCCCCTGCTTTCTTGAAGGAAAGGGAATTCGTTCTTTCAAGAAGTCGTAGCAGTTGTTCATGGCGCTGTAACTGGTAAAGAGAACAAAGGCTCTGCCTTTACTGATTTCGAGTATATGTTCGATTTCATCATATGACGCCCGTGCATATTCCTTTGAATTGGGATCAGGCATTTGCTTCGGCAAATACAGTACCGCCTGCCTGGTGTAATCGAATGGGCTCTCCACCTGAGACTGAACAAGCACGCGAGGAGCGCCCACCAGCTTCTTGAAATAGTAAAAAGGATCATCACCAGCTGTTGCAAGCGTTGCAGACATCAAAATAGACGACTCAAGTCCTTCTTTGTCGAAAACATATTCTTCAATGAATTCCGCCACCGAAAGTGGTGCAGCCACTATTTCGGTGCGCCAGGGAACATTGTCCGGCTTCTCAACCCAGAACACCCAATCCGGGTCAAGCGTTTCTAGCAAGTTCAGGCATTGAATATATCCCGAGCAGGTGCTCATCAGTGACTTTGCTTTCAACTTCAGCTTGTCACGCTGATTGTCCACATCGAGCACATATTCGAACTGCTCTGCGGCAAGCCAGTCTCTCATTATGTGCAAGGTATTTAAAAACTCAGCTACGCCATCAATTACCTTGCGTACTCGTGTTTTGCCGAAAGGAACGGACTGGTGCAAAAAAGTAAAAAATTCCTCGGCCATTTCTTCCATGTTCTGTGCTATGTATGCAGGGCAAGACACTTGTTTCAAAGCCTTGGAAGCAAGCATTTGCGCCCCGCGCAGGTTTAAGCCCAGGCTGAATGCTTTGCTTGCAATATCGGGAAGCTGGTGAGCCTCATCCAGAATCAGCACCTCATATGGTGGTAATACATTGCCGCCGCTGGCAGCGTCTATCAAAAGAAGTGAATGATTGACCACGACTATATCGGCTTGCTCTGCTCTTTTTCTGGCTTTGAAATAGAAACAGGAATTATAAGACGGACATTTGGCGCGCAGGCAGTCGTCTGCATCAGAATCGATTTCCGACCAGATTTCATACGGCGGCACAAAATCAAGCTCGGATCTATCGCCGTGCTCACTTTTTTGAGCAAATGCCAGAATGCGAGGATCTAGTTCAGCCTCAAGCCTGTAATCCTCCAACCTTCTTAAACCCAGGTAGTTATTGCGTCCTTTGAAAAGACTTGCTTCAATCTCGAAAGGGAGCAGCCTTTTCAGAGTCGGAATATCTTTGTTTATATACTGCTCTTGCAAAGCAATCGTTGCAGTCGAAACTACCACACGCTTGCGCGAAAGGGCAGCAGGAATTAAAGCAGCAAGACTTTTGCCGGTGCCGGTGCCTGCTTCAAATATTCCTACCTTACCGCTTTTGATCGCCAGAGCGATACTGTGAGCAAACTCAATTTGCTGTACACGCAGTTCGTAAGACGGCAGGGTCTTTTCGAGGCGCGCAAACGCCGACTCTACCGAAGGAGCTTCATCGGGTCTGTCTAAGCTATTAGAGGCTGGAAGCACCAGAGGCTATCTGCCTTGCCGGAGGACGATACTGCGGCAATTTCAGGGTTTGTCCGAGGCTCAAAACATTTGCATTACGCATGCCGTTGGCTCTGCAAATCTCGTCGAGCAAACGCGGGGTTGCTCTTTTGTAGGCTTGCACTGCAATTGATGCAAGTGTGTCGCCATTTCTGACAGTATAGGTAGAGAAAAGCGGGACAATTAAATCGGGATCGCCAGGCGATCTTGCCACTCTGGTTGTAACCAGTGCCGGTCCGTTCATGGTGCTCAAAGCACTCTTCACCTGGTTAACACTGCCGTTTTTTCCACCGGCAAGAACTATCTGGGCTGCCTGCTGATCTTTATGCTGTCCGAAAAGCTGCATAGCACCATATACAACACCAATACAAAGGACTGATGCAACGATGCCGGAAACAAAACCTACGCCCCAATAAAAAGAGGGTTGCCTTTTGTGGGTATTACCGTGCAAGAAATCGGCGCTTATACCAGGCCACAAAGTCTCTATTTCCGCAGACTTAGCATGAGGCTCCATATCGTCCTCAACATAACAAGCCTTCGATGCATATGAGTCGCGCGAGGAACGCGGCTCCCGCACGTACTCGGGAACAGAATCGAAGTCCAGTCTTTCTTGTTCGTTAGTCAAAACTGCACTCCCATTAGTACCTAAAACAGCCATACAATGAATGACCTCTTACTGGTGATCCCACAGTTTCGATTCTGAGCGAATTGAAACTATCCTGGCATATTATCGACAATGAGCAGATAAAGTCAAACTATGACGATAAACTCCACAAATCCCATTCTAGCAACCGTTTTAAGTCTTTTCCTGTTATATGTTTCAGATTACAAGATCGGTAACATCCACGCAGGAAGCACAAAGATTAATTAAATGACAACATGCACAAATGCATAGAAGCCCTGAAATCATTGCCAGAGAATAATCCTGGCGTGTTTAGTTAATGAATAAATTTGTTGTGAATGCCAGTTTTCAGCCACCAAAGACAGTTCTATGAATTTTTGACAACTATGTCTTACATTTCGATCCGATGTATTTCATATACCTGGCAAGAATCTGTTCGATCCCTTGGGCGGCCGCAGTTCCGGGCGCTTATTAAAGCAGGAATAATATTACAGAAAGTTTCCTCTCGACTACTCCCTCTTGTTTAACCTGTCATTCAAAGCCTGCAAGCGCCACTTGACCTCACTGCTTTTTTTGCGGAGCAGCTACGTTTTTGCCTGCCGGTATTGCAGTTTTATTGGACGCTGAATTTGAGTTCGAAGCAGCTGCTGTATTTTTCTGAGCCGGTGTTTCCGGAGCATCTGCGGGGCTGCGAACAGCCTTTATCGAATCGGCGCTGCCTGCAATAACAATGGTGGACTCATTTGGCTTGAAAAGCGTTCTGATTACTCTGTTGACCGATTCGATATTTGCATTTTTTACCGAGTTTATAAGATTGCTGTACGAATTGGCACTGTTACTGTGTTCAACAGCAGTAAGCAGAGACTCGCTTAGCTCAGAGAGAGTCGATTGAGTTCTGACCGGAAGCGAACCGAGCAAATGTCTTTTTGCTTCGTTAAACTCCTCGATTCCAACTCCGTTTTTTACCAATTGCCTGAGTTCGCCTTTTATAGTTTTAACTGAAAGCGGCACCGCATTCGGTTCAATAAAAAGCGAAAGCGACCAGCGTGTCAGATTCGATATCGGCTCCAACTTGACAGTCATATCACCGGCGGCAATTGCACTTTCAAGCGCGGGATTCTTGCTGAGGGCCTGCTCGAAACGTGAATACATCGGATGATTCACAAGGATGCTGTCTGCAAGAAGTAAACTTCCATAATCCGGATGCGATTGATTGATTGGAATAATCTGGCCAAAACATATGCTGCTTTTCTTGCTGTCTTTAAGCGGTACTGTACTTTTGAGAACGCGCTTGCTTGCAAGCCTGGCTTTCATCTGGGCATGAGCGCCCTTGCCGTTCCAGTTTGCAAATGACTTATCCACCCAGCCATATGCTTCTTCCGGCTTTATGTCTCCGGCAATCACAATAGTGCAGGCACCGGGAACGATATGACTGGCAAAAAATTTCTGCAGATCAGCCAGGCTGGCACTTGCAATATTTTTGGCTTTTTCGCTTGGATCCGGCGGGCAAAATGGAGAATTCTCATCAAGAAGGCTCTGGAGCAAAACTCTGTTTACTTTCTTTCCGGCAAAATCCTCATTATGCTTCAGCCACGACAATGCCTCCAACCTGGCTTTCTCCAGGCTGCCATCGCTGAGCGCCGGCTGGCAGAGCGAATCAGCAAGCAAATCAAGCTCCTGAGCAAAGTCACGCCGCAAGCAGCCGGCGCTGAAATCAATCGTTTCAATATTGCTTTCGAAGTTCAGCATTTTATTTGCTGATACACCAATATCATCTTGAATGCTTTGAAAAAGTAACCTGTTTCGACTTGTGGAACCCTGTTTCAGCAGATTTGCCGCAAGCAGTGAAAGCCCGGACTTGCTTCCTTTTGTGTATGCCTCTCCGGCTTCAATCGATCCGCTTATCTGTATATAAGGACTGATGTGACTTTCAAAGACAATTACATTGATGCCGTTTTTGCTTATCCTGTGACTGAGGTTGGGTGCTTCAAATTCGATAGTTGCTTTGTTCTGAACCATCTGCTTACCCAGTGACGTAGCAGTGCTTCCCACAGCTGTGCCAATATCGCCAAGAGCGCCCGGCAGGTTGAAGATTGCTGAGCCGACACTACCCACGGCCTGGGGCAGGTTACCAGTAACAGCACTGCCAAGCGCATTCGGAATATCCCGCATTACAGCTGGCATGCCGCTTTTCTTTTCCTTGTTCTTATTCGGACCCGGATCATTATCATTTTGTTTGTATCCAGTAAGACGGAGGTGCTCCATAGATTTTGCGTTATTGGATTTCTCTTTGTCTTTGCTGCTTTCGTTCAAGCTGGATTGTTTGGGCGGCTGGGCCTTGCTTGCCTGGGTGCCTGCAATCCAGCCGACCACTCTGCTATCGGGATTGAAATACTTTCTTGCCACCCGGATTAGATCTGCTGAGCTTACAGCTTTCAACTTGCCTACCCAGCTCAAAGAATCCTGCCATTTATGCAACGCGTCAAAATATCCCAGATGAAAACCGGCTCGGTAAGGCCCATCGCACTCTGCAAAATATGCAAACTCCGCCTGATTTTTCGCTCTTACAAGCTCACTATTTTCAACTGGCTTATCGCGCAGTTGCTGCAACAAAGAATCAAGAGATTCAAGTATCTTTGCCTGGGCATTATAAGTGCCAGGCAGAGCAGTGCAAGTGATTGAAAAAAGTCCGGGTTCCCGTTTTACTTCATAATTGGCCTGCACGGCCGAGCAAAGTTTCCCGTCAATGAGCTTTGATTTCAACCGTCCACTAATTCCTCCATTCAGCAAGCGTTCAAGCACCACCATTGCTGGTGCGTCTGCATCATCAATCGCCGGCGCACGATATCCAAGCTGAAGCATTTCTTTGCTGCCCGAATATTTTGTGCTTACAGATCTCTGGCTTTGCGGAAGCGGCTCATTGACTGTCACATGGCTTGCAGCCTTGTTTTCACCGGGTATCTGAGCAAAATATTTATTCACCAGATCTACGGCTTGCTTCTTATTCACATCACCTGATATGACCAGAGTCGCATTTGCCGGATAGAAAAACTTCTTATAAAAGGACCGGGCGCGTTCGGCATTAAGCGACTCGAGATCGCTTTTCCAACCAAGAGTCGGATTGTGATAGGGATGCTGCATGAAAAGAAGCGAACGGATCTCTCTGGAAAGCAGCATTGCAGGGTCTTTTGCTTCTGCCTCAAATTCTTTTTTTATATTTGCGATTTCTTGCTTTACTTCAGCTTCGCTGAACTTGCAGTGAGCCATACGCTCCGACTCTATTTTCAAAGCCATTTCAAGCTTGTTAGCCGGAACTGTTTCAAAAAAAGTGGTGAAATCATCAGAAGTATAGCCATTGAACTGACCGCCGATTCTAGCAATGATGCTGCCGATTTCACCGGGTTTGAATTGACCTACTTCCTGAAACATCAGGTGCTCGACCATATGAGCAAGACCGGTGGCTCCGGTATCTTCATCTCTTGAGCCTACCCGATAAAATACCAGTGTCGAAACAACCGGAAATTCATGATTTTCTTTGATAATCAGCTTCAAACCATTGGCAAATACGATCTCATTGGCTTCTGCCTGCATCTGAATCGGCTTTGCCGGTTTCGCCTGGAAATCAGGTTTGCTGATTGCAATTGAAGCTTTCGGCTGTGCATCGTAAACACCTTGTTGAGACTTGGTCGCAAAACTGGACGATGCAGCAGGCAGAGCTTTACTTTCTAGCGCTTTCTTTAGCACTGGGCCTGAACTGGCCGAAGCTGGACTTGCTGAAGCTGGATTTGCCGATGCTGGATTTGCCGATGCTGGATTTGCCGATGCTGGATTTGCAGATGCTGGATTTGCAGAAGCCGACGGACTTGCAGGAGTTGAATTGGCAGGAGTCTGACTTGCCGGCTCCAGCAGCTCAGGGGCGGGCAGCGAACCGGCCGCCGGCAACGCGAACCTGGGCATCAAGACATTCAGGTCTGAGGCAGCCTCTGGCTGGTTTTGCTCCTGGGCAAGCAACGGGCAAGCAGTCGTCTGGAGCAAAAGACTCAGAGCAAGCAGGCTGCTTCGAAGCTGCAGAAACACTTTCCGGACACCTGAAGCCTCCGGCTCCCGTAAATCTTGAACTCCTTGTCCGTAGTTGCGCAATGCCATAGTTCTTGCTCTTTGTTTTCCAGCTCTCTCTGCCTTATTAAGCGGTCCGATTCCGGTAGCTAAGCCGGAAAACGTCTCTGGAGCTGGCTTCTGCTTATACCATATAGATAAGAGCAGAAACCGGAGGTTCTAAAGAATTAAGTAATACAGATACATAAGAATGCTTCGGAAAGCTTAAATTAAGCTCGTTTTGTTCAGATTCAAAGAGACATTGCAGGCTTTCTCAAAAGCCAGACTAATTGCCCGGGCTGGCTGGAGGAAAGCTTAGCAAGAGCTAAGCTTTCGAAATTACCCGAATCTCAGAAATTGTGCTCAGTAAAGTAAGCTTCAGCCCAATCATGTCCTGTGAAAAGAGGACTTTTATTGATATTATTTCTCAATAGCGACTTGTGAAGGGGTAAGAATCCCCAGAGGAAACACTGGTGCCCACTGCCACAGGTATAAAGTCGGCAGATGCTGAAGCTGCGGTAAAAGGCAGGCAAATTGTGCTTGCCGGTAATCCTAATGTGGGCAAGTCGGCACTTTTTTCAGCGCTCACAGGAGTGCATGCAGAAGTTTCAAACTTTCCCGGAACCACAATTGACATTTCACGTGGAAAACTCGGAAACGATGACCTTGCAGACACGCCCGGTATTTACGGTGTTTCAAGTTTCAATGACGAAGAATTGATCGCCAGAAAAATGATCCTTTCCTCAGATCTGGTTATTAACGTAATATCGGCCCTCAGTCTTGACCGCGACCTTTTTCTTACGTTGCAACTGCTGGACATGGGGAAACCCATGATCCTTGTTGTAAACCAGTGGGACGAAGCTGAAAGCAGAAACATGAAGATTGATCTTGACGAGCTTTCATCGCAATTAAGCATACCGGTAATCCCGACGATAGCAGTGAAAAAGCAGGGCGTTTCAGACTTGAAGTTGAAACTGAACAACGCCAGAAAAGGCATAAGTTCAAAACTCGTAGCCGAACGTATCGAAAACCTGCTTGCAAACGGGATTTCCCAGGATCACGCCGTTTTAATTGCAGAGGGTGACGAAAGCTCGGCAAAAGAAATGAATACTTCGGCACTGAATTTCAGGAACGAAATTTACAGAGAACGCCGTGCCAGAGTGAATGACCTGGTTCAAAGAGTAGTTAAACAGCAAGAACGCAAAAAACAAATATCGATTTTCATAGGCAAGTTACTTCTCAATCCTTTTTACGGAAGCATTATTTCCGCAATTGTTTGCTATCTGATTTTTTACCAGCTTCTTGGCGTTTTTGTTGCAGGAACAGTAGTTGAAATAACTGAAAAGAAGCTGATGCGTGTATATTGCGAACCCAATGTTCGAAAACTTGTAGCAGCTGTTTGCCCTGCAAAAATCACCGTAAAAAGCAGCGTTTTTTATTTTCCGGCTGGCACGGTTCGGGCAACTCCAAGTCAATTGAAGTATCTGGAAAGCTTGAGCAAAGAGGTGCCGGCCGATGAGATCAACTATAACTTCTGGTCGTACAAAAATATTGCCGGAGCAATAGGAAACACGCTTGCGGGTGATTACGGGATCTTGACCCTGACAGTCACTTATTTGCTGGGTCTGCTGTTTCCACTGGTGCTTGCTTTTTATTTCGGTCTATCTCTGCTTGAAGATTCCGGTTATCTGCCTCGTCTGGCAGTGCTTGTTGATCGCAATCTAAATCGAATCGGCCTGACTGGCAGAGCAATAATTCCTCTGATTCTGGGTCTTGGCTGTGTAACCATGGCCGCAGTTACCACAAGGTTATTGAGTTCAACCAGGGAAAAAATCATTGCAACTGCCTTGTTAGGCATAGCAATTCCCTGCTCGGCACAACTGGGAATTGTGTCAGGAACCCTGGCCAAATGCGGAGGTGTGCTTCCCTGGATAGTCTATGGCGGCTGTGTTTCAGGCATACTTATTTTAAGTGGTTTGTTGCTGAACAAAATAATGCCGGGGAAATCAGGCAATTTGATGATCGACCTGCCACCAATGCGATTGCCCAGAGCAGGCAACGTCATGAAGAAAACCTGGACCAAAACATACAATTTTATGCTCGAATCGATTCCGATGTTTTGCATTGCAGGACTTGTGGTTACGATTGCTCAGATGACTGGTTTTCTAGAACTTATGATTCAAGCCCTGAGCCCGCTTACAGTGGGATTGCTCAAGCTGCCTGCTGATCCCCGCATTCCAACCACGTTTATTCTTGGAATAGTAAGGCGGGATTTTGCGGCCTTCGGGCTTACTGATGTTGTGCTGAACCCGGCCCAGGCTGTAGTGGCGATGGTAGTGATCACACTCTTTGTTCCATGCATCGCAACCGTTGGTGTAATGATCAAAGAAAGAGGCGCAAAGATAGCGCTTTCAATCTGGCTTGGTTCTTGGGTTTTTGCAATTCTAATCGGATCGCTTCTTGCACTTGCCTTACCAGCGTTGTTCAAGTTGCATTTCTGATTGCAGCTTTTGCAGTTCATTTTTTTCAAATGAACTAGCCGCAAATGACGCTCATATACACGAAAACGCGTATTCGACTGAGATGTGAAGAATATTATCTTCTTATAAAAATTTGTCGTTGCCAAGAAGAATCGTGCCAGGATTTGCTTTAGAGGAACAGGTCGAAGATCAGCTTCTAGAATGCTTTCAGGCGACAGGGTAGATCCACCATAGAACTTGTAAAGAAACTGAATATACTCTTAAGATCTGGAAGTCAAGCGAAGAATCTTCCAAAAACACGGTAAGAAAAGAAAAGAGGCAATTTGCCGGCAGGAAACACGATACCCCTACTGGTACGAGGCAGTAATAAGATGATGATTGGAACAAGTGCAAGCACTACTTTTATAAGCGCCCCAAGAATAGAGCTTGAGCCGCCTGCAGACATCGCCCCAAAAGTGGATCTGTATCATGTGGCCTATCACAGAGACAACACATCTTATGATGATTTGTTGAAAGCCCTGTTGCAAAAGACAAGCAGCCTGCAAAAACAGCTTGCTGCTATGGCAGACAGGTAAGAAATCAAAGATTGGATTCAAAATATTGATTGAAAAAGAGGGGTCTCTGGCTCCTCTTTTTCATTGCCTGGATCTTTCTTTTCAGCCGGTGGATCCTCGATTGTGAATGGAGTGAACACGGGGCTTTACAGAGACTGCCGGCAGGCAGAGCCCGTGCTAGTATTAATCTTGCACCCGTGGCAGGTGTCGCCAAGTGGTTAAGGCCCCGGATTGTGGTTCCGGTATTCGCGGGTTCGAGTCCCGTCATCTGCCCCACTTCTTTATTTCAATGCCAAAAAGCAGACCGGTGCCAAAGTTCGGAGCCCGGTTTTCAGAAAGCATCGCTGTTTTATTGCTTGCCCTGCTTTTTTCTTTTCAATTGCAAAAGCGCTTTCAATGAAA
Organism: uncultured Candidatus Obscuribacterales bacterium; assembly: GCA_964615655.1. Lineage (GTDB taxonomy): Bacteria > Cyanobacteriota > Vampirovibrionia > Obscuribacterales > Obscuribacteraceae > JAIEPM01. The sequence goes on from CAZTQO010000010.1 coordinate 111,825, forward strand.
GCTTCAAGTCTTCATCAAGTGGAAGCTGCTGGGCCAACAAAGACATTTCGACAATTGCTTCGTCCAGATTATGTGTTTGCCCCAGCTCCATTGCCAGAGCCCGTTGGATACGCAAGCTTCCGGGTCTGAGACTTCGCGCTAGTTTAAGTTCCTGAACCGCCATTTCATGCCGGTCGGCCTTCTTATAAAGTTCCGCAAGTGCAATATGAGTGTCAACATCATTAGGTGAAAGTGCAACTGCTTTCTGGGCATAAGAAATAGATTCATCCAGTTTGCCTTCTTTCGAAAGAACCCAGGCAAGCACCATTGTTGCGTCTGCATAAGTCGGATCTAGCTCCACAGCTTTGCGCAATTCAGCTTCACTCTCGGGCAGTTTTTCAATAATACTGAGAGCCTGACCATAGCGAAAATACACATAGGGATCATCAGGGGACATCTTAATTGCAGTTTGATATTCAGCCATGCTCTGCTCTGATTTCCCCTGCATACGCAACCCATCAGCAAGAATAGTGTGTGCAAGCGGCAGATTCGGATCAAGAGCCATTGCTTTGTTGCATTCGACAGCCATTTTCCATTCCTGTCCCATCATGCGATAGCACTCTGCTAACAATGCCTGAGCTGCAGCAAAATTAGGCCTGTTAAGTAAAGCTGCTCTGTATTCATCCATGGCACTGTCGAAGCGTCCCTGCAAGCGATATGACTGTCCGAGCATAAAATGAGCGTCTGCAGAGCCGGGTTCGATTTTGAGTGATTCGGTGAATTCATTTGCAGCCTCATTAAAATCAAGAAGACCCACCATCGAAGCTCCGCGAGCATAGTGAGCAAGGGCATTTTTAGGCTCCAGCTTCAGGGCTCTTTCGCTTTCGACAAATGCATTAGTTGGATCGCCGGCATCCAGATAATCAAATGTGCGTTTTAGGTGATCATACAGATCGTTGCCGGACTGTTCTTTTGTAATCAACGGCCGCGGTATTAAACCGAGCATCGTACAACAAGATTTTCTTCTGACCGGATTCTCTTTTGCAGCAACTGATTGCTTCAGGCTAGCGGCTCCAAGAACAGAAAGCGTTGCAGAAGCTGTCACCCAGAGGACAATAGCTCCCCATGGTTTTGCTGCTAACCTGCGTCGATAAAAAAATGGCATCAATAAAGATTGAGTCCGGTCATCCACCAGGTATTAATTGTAGAGCCTCAGGCCAATCAGGTCCACTTCAAAAGATCCTTGAAAGAGAAAGCTACAGAACCTATTTTTGCTCTTTGCCAGAGCTAAAATAGTCCTGAGCTCCGTTCTTCTCCTTTTTCAGTCTGTTTAACAGAAGCGTGCATTGTTACATGTTTGTTCATTCGCCTCCTTTCCATTTGTTGAATTGGGTCGGAAATGACAAAGGCATTTTAGGCGTTATCGGATTGAAGCAATTCCAGCGTGGCATCTTTGCCGGACTGGCCTTGTCCTTCTTGGGATTTGCTTTTGCGCCCGGTTTGTGATCAGCATTACATGGAATTGTAATTCCGACCCCTACCCCACCAATAGGTATCGGTTGGGCAAGAGGGAATTTCTTCTACTTGCTCAGTTGAATAGGGTTTAGGAATCGGCTTTACCACTGTTTCTCAGGTCCTTTGCCGACACAGTTGTAACGGCTCCGGTAAATTTGAAGCTTAGATGGCTGGCTAGTAAACACTCCAGTAGCTATGAGCGCCACTGTCATCCATTCTCACATGCATTTTTGCTGCAGCCTGGCGATCGTACTTTGCCTTATCAACTTCGCCAAGCAAGCTGTATGTTTCAGCTCGCTTGTTTAGCATTCTTCCATAAGTGATAACATAATCAAGATCCATTGTTGCCAGATTTTTTTCCAGTTCCAGGTAGCGCGAATAAGCTTTCACAGCAGCTTCAAGATCCTTTCGTGCGAGGGCGTTTTCTGTCTTCAAGGTCATCTTGGCACGCAGCAAACGAGACGCACCTTCAATTTGCATGATCCATGAGGAATGTCTAGTCTCTGAAGACTTGAGTAGAACAGCACAATCTTCAATTGCTCTGTCGACCATAAATAGCGCATACTCGCTCTGCCCAAGTTCATTTAGTGCCAGAGCCCTACTAAGAAAAGCAGCTGGATTTGCGTGCGCGCTTTTTTCCCAGCCCGCGGGTGGATGCAAACTTCGATCAGTTTGTTCTTCATAAGCTCTGTCCAGTATTTCAAACTCTTTCCGGCTCAATTCCGGATTACCGAGATGCTTGCTCAGCTCGGCAAGAAACAGTTTATTTTGTTTATAAGCAGGCATTTCACGGGCCTTGTCCATAGCTTCCTGATACTTACCTTCTCCATAAGCAAGTGTAAGTGCTTGAATCTTAATGAAATGGTCTCGTTCCTCGTATTTACAAGCTCTAATTGCTGCCTTGCATAGTTTGTGGACGCCTTCCAGATCTCCGCCAAGATAAAGCGCGCTTGCATGCTTTTGATACAGTAGAACCCTTTGAGGGTTCAACGACTCGGCTTTTGTGTAATCAGCTGCGGCTTTCTTGAAATCGCGACTCAGCACACCGGCGTCAGCTCTCATTTCATATGCAGTAGATGATTGTGGATTCAAGAAAATTGCAAGATCGTAGTTTCCTGTTTGGCAGCAAAGCCAGGGCAGGGTGAAAAAAGTAAAGGCTGCAATAATTGTTGAAACAACAGCAGCAATAGGTGAGCGCCTTTTTCTAAAGTCATCGCTCAGCATAATCACTGAGTTGCTTATACAATCATGTAGTGGAAATCGCAATTGCTGAACAATCTGTTCTTTGGCCGAGCGCTTTTTTATAAGCAAAGCTGAAAAGAATCTGACAATACCAGGCAGAAACAAGAAAGTAATAATCTTGCTCAAAGCACGGCAGCTGGATTGCCAGAGAGGCAACTGCCTGGGATCTGCAGATTGAATCTTGAGTCCGAAAAGAATCTTTCCAGGCGTAGCCCTCAACTTCGAACCTTCAAAACCTGCTGAGTACAAGAAAGCGCAAGCGATAGCAATAAATGGTACAACAGGAAGGTTTTCAACCCAAAGGTACTGGGCAAAAGGCAGCTCCATCAAAAAGGAGTAGAAAGCATTCGGTCCCAAACCATAATTCTGACCCCATAAAGCTATAAGCAGGGCAGGCAACATTGTGATTGAACTCAGAGCACCAAGGCAAAAGGCAAGGCCGGAAAGCATGATTGATGACGGAACAGGGTCCCATACGAAACTGCTTGTATCAATGATTCCTGACTGGCAGAGACCAAAAGTAACAAAGGATGAAATGATTCCCAGCAAAATAGCATCCAGAGCTGCAGCCTGTGTTCTGCGAATGAAAAGCTTTGACAACGACTGATTTTTGTTTTTGCGTTCAAGAGCTGCACCAGCCGCCCCCCGCAGGGCTCTGTGAGCTTGCAATTCGGCCAATGCAGTTTTGAAGTCTGCCACTGATTGATATCTTTCATCTGGATTTTTCTGCAGCGCTTTTGCAACTATGTACTGAATTTCCGCATCTAGATCGTCAAGACTCGGCAAGGCGGTGACGTGCCCAAACATTACTTCAAACGCCGTATTCCCTTCGAACGCACGTTTATCGCTAAGCAACTCATAGAATACACACCCGATTTGATAAATATCAGATCGCGCATCAGCCACCTTGCCGAAACACTGCTCCGGACTCATATACCAGGGAGTTCCCAGCATTTCGCTTGTTTCAGTAAGAGGCATATGCGCACTCGATAAATGATCGAATACCCGAGCAATTCCAAAATCCACAATTTGAATGCGGTCCTTTCCGTCAGTGGTTCTGGTCAGCAAGATGTTCGAAGGTTTTATGTCCCGGTGAATCACGCCGGCAGCATGTGCATGCGAAAGCGCATCGGCAACTTGACTTACTAAATTCAGCGCTCTATCAGGATCTAGCGCGCCTTCCTGCTTCAACAACTCGCAGAGGTTGATGCCTTCGACATACTCCATAACAAAATAAGGTAGACCGTCCTTGTCTTTGCCGAATTCTTTAAGTTTGCTGATGTTTCTGTGATCCAGACGTTCAATTACCTGAGCTTCCTGTTCGAAGCGTTCCAGGCTTTTGTCATCTCGAAGCCGGTCTGGAAGAATTTTCTTAACTGCAACAAGATTACCGGAACTTAGATCCCGTGCTTTGAATACCTCGCTCATTCCACCGGAGCCAAGCAGGTTAATGATTTCAAAACGGCCGGCAATCAAACCTAATTCATGATTCCGGCAGCCGGAATTCGGATTTTCTTCCCGAGCTTCAGCGAGCTGCCACGAGGCAGGCTTGCCGGTTTCGGGCGCTTGCTGCTTGTCGGCTTCAGGACTGCAGGCACCCGCAAGCTCTGAGGCAGAGGCAGCCCCTGCTTGCAGCCTGATTTCTGCCTCGTCCTGCTCTAATTCTTTGAATTCAAATTTGTCCACGGGCGCGACATAGTCCTTACTCGACAGCTTCGACAAATTCCTTGTCAGCCAGCCCAATAAATCCCCCGACAGTTCAGATATACCCGAAGAGAGGTCAAAAGTTGCGCCCGACGCATGCTTCTCTGTTTTTATCCACAATTTCCATCTTCTGTTTACACTGATCTGATAGTCTCACTATTGAATGCAACGGAGACACAAAGATGGGATTTTTATACTTACTCGTCATCTTTTTCAGCTTTTTCAGCTTTTTCAGCTTTTTCATGACGCAAAGCGCAAATGCAGCCGAGAACGATGGCATTGGTTGGATTCCTAGCTGGAATCAGGCCAGACATGAAGCAGCTAAAACACAAAGACCAATATTGCTAATCGCAGCAGCTCCACAATGCGCAGGAGTGCCTGGCACCTGGTGACCGGGAAAGCTTCATATGGACGAGAGGTTCTTGTCCAAGTCAGAAGTGATTCGCGCATCCAGAGGCTTCATATGTGTACGAATGATGACTTATGAAAGCGCGAGCGAGGCCGAAGTTTTAAAGGCTTTATGGAGACCAGGAGCAGCACTGGAAAACACTGTTTTTGCAATTTTAGACCCGCAATGTAGAGTGATACTCAGAGGAGGACGCGGTCCCAACATGGTGTTCAGAGATTCGCTGGAGATGGCGAAATCAATGAACGAAATCGCAAGCTATTACAGCAAGAATACAAGACTGCCGCAGGGACTGCCGCAGTCCCTGCCGGCAATCGACACGGTTCGCCTGGCAATCGATGTTGCTGCTTGCGACCACCGCCCTCTTGCAATAGTGGTCGGGCGCACTGACGAAGAGCGCAATTCGCTTGCCGCCAATCTGGCTCCGCTTGCCTGGTCGGACGATCTGATTGGAAAGCTGGTTTATACGACAAGCAAGGGTAACGACCTGAGTGCCGTCGGGGGCGCGAGTGTTGCAAGCGGCTATATATTTGTAGCTCCCAATACATTCGGCACCCAGGCCAGCACGATTGCACAGCTTGGGAGCTCAGCATCAAGACGCGACCTTGAACTGGCGGCCAGGCAAGCAATTGCTAGCTTTCACCCTCAAATACTTGAGCACCATAATCATATGTTTCAGGGGCGCCAGCGAGGGATTGAATGGCAAACAGCCATTCCAGTAACAGACCCTCATGCGCTTCAAGCCAAACAACACGAGCGCTCAGGTCGTTCCCCCATGCACGGTTCCGGCTTTTCGGGGCCGCCAGGCCCGCCGGGTGGATTTGATGACTGAAGCGACCTCGAATCATTAATCCAGGAAAATTATAGATAAAATCTGCTTGAGTCTTTCGCACTTGCGCATTACGATTTAACTACGGTCGGCGCGACACAGTAATTAAGAACTTAAATCCAGAATTTGAACCCAGAATTTGACCGCTTGGTTTTACTCTTTCAGGGAGGGCGATGCCATGTCGGTTGCATCCGCGGTGAAACAGCTGATCGCAGATATCGGTCCAAATGTTCTTTTCAGCACCAGGCAAATACTAAGTCGGTGCAGGACGAAAGCGAGAAACGCAGTCGACCTGGCGCTACGAAGGTTGGTAGAGAAAGCAGTAATCATGCGCATCGCAGCTGGTCAGTTCATTTTGATATCAAAAGACCTAAGCTTACCTTCCGCAGTTGAAGTCGCCAGAGCCAAAGCAGAAACTTTTGGAAAACGAATTTATGAAAGCAACGAAAAAGACAATCTCAGCTTTCTTAGCAACGGCTGCAAGAGCTCCTTCAAATCAGTTCACGGACGAATAAGTCTAAAACATATAGCACCAGGAAAAATAGCAGCTAGAAGCATCTACAACTTCTCTAGTGGTAAATCGGAAAGCGAAACACTCCAGAGCCAGATTACTGAGACAAAGACGGAAATCGAGGCACTTAGACCTAATCTTAATAAGTTTAGTAGCCTGTTGTTCTTTCTGCTGGGCAAACAGCTATTAGTAAACGCGAGACAACATCTCAGGAATTTTTGCTGGCGCTCAGCCCTTGATCATTACGGCTTCAGCTTCCGGACTGGTTGCGGTAAAGACAGCGCACGAGCCTGACGGATTTTCTCCAACAAATTCTTTCTTTCAGGACGGGCTGACGGATTTTCTCCAACAAATTCTTTCTTTCAGGACAGGCTGCGGATTTTCTCCAACAAAATCTTTCTTTCAGGACAGTCTGACGGATTTTCTCCAACAAAATCTTTCTTTCAGGACAGTCTTGACGGATTTTCTCCAACAAAATCTTTCTTTCAGGACAGTCTTGACGGATTTTCT
>CAZTQO010000010.1:118620-168353 GCA_964615655.1 uncultured Candidatus Obscuribacterales bacterium
CAGTCTTGACGGATTTTCTCCAACAAAATCTTTCTTTCAGGACGGGCTGACGGATTTTCTCCAACAAAATCTTTCTTTCAGGACAGTCTTGACGGATTTTCTCCAACAAAATCTTTCTTTCAGGACGGGCTGACGGATCTTCTCCAACAAAATCTTTCTTTCACCTAGAGACTTTTGTTTTTATCGTCCCAGATTTTTGCTTCCCAGAGTTCCACTTTATTGCCGTCAGGATCAAGCAGCCAGAGGAACTTGCCGTTCTCGTGAGATTCAGGCCCTTTTAGAGTCTTAACACCATTTGCTCTAAGCTGAGCCAGCATGGCATCCATATTGTCGATTCGATAATTGATCATGAATCCTGATTCACTTGGCTTGAACAAATCCGAATCTTTTTCGACCGCATGCCAGACGGTTACGCCACCATCTTCTGCTTTATCATCTTTCCAGTTTAAGATCGCTCCACCCCAATCTTCAAGTTTCACTCCCAGATTTTTCTGATACCACTCGGCCAGTGCTTTCTGGTTGTTCTTTGCTTTAATAAATACGCCGCCGATTCCTGTTACTTTAGCCACTTTCACCCCGCTTGAAGCATTTGTTCCTTTTGTGCTTTCATCGGCACAAAAGCTCGCGTTTGCAAAGACTGACATGAGAATCGCGGTTAGTGCAGGAACAGATAAGCATCTATGACTCATGAGCACCCTCCTTGAATCAAACGATCTTAGCTTCTTGTTTTCTGGCGTTCAATAGACTTTGCTGTTACATAAATCCAGGAGTGCACATTTAGCGGATTCTTCCAATGCATATTAGCGAAAGTCCTATAGATTTGATCATTTTGCAGCAATCTCAACCTGCACACCGTCAACCCATTTTTTGTGCTCATCCGTGTAATAAAGATAAGCTCTGCTTGCAGGTCCGGTGTAGGTTCCGGGAACAGCCGCAATCACACTGATTGGCACTTCCACTCTGGCTTCTTTAGCCATACCGCGCCAGTAAAGGACCAGATCTCGACCGAGCACTTCGTATGCGTCTATTACACCCTTTTTGACCAGCTCTTTAAGCTGATCGTGACGCGGCTCCAGACCGCCAGGCAATCCCACAATCGCAACCGGATTCGGAAGAACTTCAGCGCTCTTGTTTATGACCGTGACTTTTGCTTCAGTGGCAGCACCTTCTATTAATTTGCTCTGAGCAAGCTTCACGTTTATATCCAGCTTGCAGTCTTTTGAACTTACAGGTGTCAGCGCGTTGTATTTTACCGCCATTGAATACGGCATCGGTCCGCCGCCTTCCATCTTCAGCTCCAGTTTATGTGGGCCAGCTGTGAGCAACTCGCCCATATCAGGCAATTTAATTGCGCCCTGACTTGAAGGCGTAAATTCTCGCCAGTCGCCTACAGGATGCCCGTCTATAAATACACGAACCTTGCCCGGAGCCTTGGGTCTGGCTCTCATTTTGTCATAATTCACTATGGCTCTTAAGGCAAGCACTGTGGCCTGTGTCGATCCGTAACGTCCTGCCTTGCATGAATCAGCAAGGTACTTGATGCTTTTTTCCACATTGCCTGCATATGAAGCTTCGCGCATCCAGGCAAGAGTTGCAAGAGAGCTGCCCTCAACCTCAAGCGATTCACCACCCGAGCCTACAATCGAGCTCTTAACGTCGCTGACGCTGCCGTCGTTCTTTTGCCTGGCTGCTAGCTTGTCCATAAGTGGCTTTGCGGCAGCCTTGTCGCCGGCAAGATAGAGTGCATTTGCAGCAAGTGCTACTACGTAAGAATTCTGGCTGGCACTGGCTGCAGCTTTTATGGATTCAAGCTCAGCTTTCAAATCTTGAGGCGACTGACCCGATTCCAATAAGGCCCAGAGAATATAGGCGTTGGAACAGTCCTTGTCTTCGATCCATGTGTGCAGTGAGCGGCGTTTTCTGGTAAATCCTCCTTTTCCGTCTTTTTGTTTCAAGAGCCAGGCACGTGTTGTGTTAATCATATTAGGATCAACCTCCCGCACCTGTGACATATCACTGAAGTGAAGCAGACCGAATGCTGTAAGGGCTTCATGACCTGGATTTTCACCGAACCATTCATAACCTCGGTCAGGGCACCAGAAGCCGACCAGACGTTTGTATCCAGCATCGAGCTTCTGCTTTGACGTCTCAACCAGTTTCGGATCTACATTTGTATGAGAGACAAAATATTGCTGCGCCATAGTGAGCGGATAGCTTGTAGATGAGGTCTGTTCAAAGCAACCATAGGGATCCTGGATCATTGCCTGCAGGGCTTCAGTCATGTTTGCAAGCGGGGTCGGGTAAACAGCAGTGTTTGACTGCATTGATGCTTTAACCACCCCTTGAGGGATCACAACATTCTGAGTAATAGTTTTGCCCGGTTCAAGCATGCCACCAAAAGCAATTTCAACTGGAAAGCCTTTTGGTTTTACTTTCAAAGTTCGCTCGACATTATCGAGAAATTCACCTGCTTTTGCATGCAAGCTTATTTTGCTTGAACCATTGTTAAAACCGACTCTTATTGGCTGGAGCCAGCGGCTTCGCCCTCCAGCCTCTAAAGCCGTTCCTGACTTTTGAAGCTCACCTATCTTAAAGTCACCATTGAGATCAAGATTGAGCCCTGCATTTGCAAGCACGTTTTCTGATGCATTCACAAGACTGACAGGCAATATGATTTGATCGCCCGAGCTGACTTCAAGCGGCATTTTTGCTTCTGCATAAAAAGGCTTAACTGCCTCGATCTCGAGATTCTCGGCCCCAAGCGCACCGTTTTCGCCAAAAGCATCAGCAAAGACTCTAAACGTGCTTACACTGTCGTTGAGTGCAAAGCTCACAGTTGCCTCACCTGTTTTATCGTTGGTTTTGACACCGGCATTCCAGAAAAGTGTTTCTGAAAAATCGACGCGGTCTGTGGGCTTACGGTTCGGTCGGGCTTTATGAGCATATTCTCTTACAACGACCAGATTGTTCAATCCGGCAAAGTGCCTTGCTCTGCTTTCAGCGCCAAAAACAGCTCTCTTTTTCTCAGCCATTTCATTTTTTTCAATCGCATCTTGAAGCTTAGCGTCACCGTCAGCTTTTCGCATCTGCCCTAGAGCAAGAGGCATGTTTTGCGCCTCCCTGAAGTCTCTGACCAGAGGTCTTTCATCAATAATTTGAATCTGGCGAGGAGCGTTGAAAAACTGGGCTTTCTGAAAATTCTCCTTTGCAATTCGCCCTGGTTTTCCGAGAGCGGCTTTGGGCAATGCTTGCGGCACGGGTGCAGCAGGCGGCACCGCAGCAACTCTGTTTAGAAGCACGCCCCGAACCGGCGCAAAATTAACAGCGCCACCTTCCATGAGCGCACCGGCAAGTTGCGCACTCTTATCCATTTCTAGCTGAGACTGAATTTTCATAGCAAGTGCCGTTCTTGCTTTGTCACCATATTTCTCTACGAATTTCGGCAGGTCCATAAGTGCAAAGCGCCGCCATCCCTGGGTTGCAAGCAAAAGATCTGTTGCAATTGCGGCTTTTGGATTTTTCTGATCTAAATAGACATGAGCATCTGCAAGGTCTTCTACTTCAGGCTCCAGAAAAACCATTACCGGCAAATGCGGTGCCTGCTCGCGTTTTTCAACCATTTCAAGCACGCTGTCGTCGGTCACCGTAAGCCCCACTACAGCAGACACTGGCTTGCCATTCTCATCGGATGCTTTTACTGTGATTCTTGCGTTATCACCAGGCAGATATCTTTTTTTATCTGCTTTAATGTTTATCTTAATAGGATGGGCCTGCTGCCTGAAGATCAGGCGTTCGGCAAGCGGTGTATTTTTTTCGTCCCATACGGTTGCGGTGAGCACGCCGTCTGCATCTTGAGGCAGATCAAAGGACAGCGCATTGAGATCTCTTGCTCTGGCTCCAGGATACTTGGCCAGATCCACTTTTATAGCTGCAAGCTCAGTCTCTTTTTTTGAAATCGTGACTCTGAACTTTGTCTTTGTTGACCCTACCAAAAGTTTTAGCGGCTTGTTTTTCTCGTAAATATCGCTTGCTGCTTGTATGAGCGCCCCGCTAGTTTTAACCTCAGGCAGCTTGAGGCGGGTTTTTATGCCAATAGGTTCTGAAACAACAATATAATATTCTTTGTTTGCTTCCGGAGTGAACTCAAAACGTCCCCGTCCTTCGTGTTTTGTCGCAAACTCGCAAACGGTGCTATTTCCTGAAACGACTTGGCCTTTAATATCTGCCGGCTTACCGTTGGTTTGCTTTGCCTGGAAATAGACCCTGTTTCTGAATCCGGCAAGTAAATCGCCGCCTTCCGGATAAGCTTGCAAGTCGACTGTTTGAAGCAAAATCGGGATTGTTTTGGAAGCGCTTTCGACAACGCCACCGTCCTGAATTACAAGTGCAAGCGTGCCTTCACCTCTGGGTATTTCGCGGGGCAAGATCAAAGAGACACAAGCAAGCCCGTTAGCATCTACCTTAGCTGACGGACCTTTTATTTCCTTTCCATCAACAACTGCCGTAACAGTAACAGGTGCACCTGCAGGCACGCCGCCTTCTGCACGTTTTACGTCCAGAGTTGCAGTAACTTTATCGCCTGCGGCATAACCGTCCCGCATAAAAGTAATTTGTGACTTGAGCCTCGGAGCCCTGTAAGCACGGATATCAAACTTGCGCTCGGCCGGAGCATGCCCGTTCCAGGGATATGTGACATGAATCTTGTATTCACCGCCGGCCTGTTCCTGAGGAATGGTCCATTCAAAAGCCCAGACACTGTCCTGACTTGTTACCTGGCCGCCAGCAACAACGTCTCCCTTTGGTCCTTTAATTTCTATTGTCGGACTTGCGCTTTCTTGATTGGACAGCGGTTTATGATTGGCAGCATTCAGGAGAACGCCTCGCACATAAACCTTTTCGCCTTCGTGATAAATAGGTTTATCGGTGCTCAAGAAAGTCTGATATCTAGCTGCACCGCCAAGAGCCCCTGTTTTTTCTTTGTTAGGGCTGAGTTTATCTGCAGCACCGACAATTAGTTCATTTTGAAAAGAGTTTGCCGCGTTATAACCAGCCACTGTGGCACAGCAAACAAGCGTAAGTGAGAGACTCCTGAGGATCCTATGGCGAGGCATATTAATAAACTCCTGCTTAACTGAGTTCATTATGTCACTGCCTTAAATTGCCACCTAGGACGAAAGCGCGGGTAGAATAACAGGGTAAACCCGGTCGTGTTTGCCTTATTTTTCTGAATCCATACAAAAGCTCAGGAAATCTCCGCCAGTAGTCTTTGATAAACACGCTGCGGCACAGACCTCTTGTCAGACCCTTCGTTTATCAGTGAAAGATAATGCCTGTAAGATTTTTTTGCGTCTTCTATCTGACCGAGTCCCCAGTAAGAATCCGCCAGATTTAAGTACGCAACGGCTCGTTTGGGACAGACCCGGGTTACCTCTTTAAGTATTTGCGATGACTCCTGCAATCGCCCGCTTTGCTGCAAAAAGAATCCGTAGTCATTAACCGCAGTTATGTAATCTCTAACCGGCAGCTTCTGAAAAGTCCATGCATCCAGCCATGTCTCCAACGGGGTTCCGTCAACTTTGCCCGCAAAATCATTTCTTTTGTTGTTTATCGCAATTGCAGTCAGATCAAAAACATTGCTCAAACGTGCAGCAGCTGTGGCTGCATCCTGCTGGCTATATAACTTTAACGCTTTTCTTTCAGCTTTGCGTATGGCTGAACTTAGAAATTCATTGTTTATATATTTAGCAGGAACGCGCTCAACCGACCCCTCCTGGACTGCTTCGCCGTCACCGTTTACAACTTCATCAAGCTGCAATTCAATTTGCCTGGCATAGGCATCCGTGATTGTACTTTTTTGAAGCGAGATTTTTTCATAGCCGATCTGATAACTGTCATTGTGCCAGACGGGTCCGGCTCCATCCCGCCATGAAACCGTTATGCTGTCGCTTGCGCTTGCAGTCACATATAATATGCCCCCCGGACATTTAGCAAAGTTTTTCTTATAAAGAAGCTCACCGTCCTGGAAAGCCTGCAATTCAAGTTCGCCCCGATTATATATGACCTGTATGTAGTTGTAATAGGGAGTTCTAAACTTCTCAGCAGATATTAGAGGAACAATTTCTGTTCGGCCCCAGTATTCAGGATCATTCTCTCGGTCAGACGGACTCTTGCTGTTTTCTCTGTTCTCTTGTTTTTCTTTATTGGTCAGAATCCGGTCGATTCTTAAGGCCTCCTTTTCGAATTTAAGCCCATGCAGAAGTTGCGCATACTCCTGCATGAATTCTTTTGACCATGCATATATGTCCGATTTCTGATCTTTGTAAAACTGGCTGGCTCTCTTTCTCAAGTCGCAAGCACGTTCTTTATTGCCCGCAGTTTCAAGCGCATCTGCAAGAGCGCTAAGGTCTCTTGTAAGCTGGTAGCTTTTAAATCCGAAAACGTGCTCGTTTATGGATGCAGCTTGCTCCAGTAGCAGAGTCTTCTTCAAAGGATCGGTTTCACTTGCTGCTCTCAAGCTGAGAGTGCAGGCAAGCTGCGGGTGAGCCAACCCCAGCACATTCTCTTCAATAGATAGGGCCAGGTCAAGCAAAGAGATTTTCTCTGCTTCTGAAAGATCGACTAATGTGGCATAGTGTTCAATTACCCTTGCATAGTCACAGCTGCTTTTATCGCCGTTTTTTTCAAGAATTGCCCTTGCTGATTTCAGAGCTGAAATCGCTGCAGCCTGCTCACCTTTGTTTTCATAACAATAAGAAATTTCAGCAAGAGTTCGTGCGTACTCGCAGCTTTGGGCACCGAGTTTTACGCCGTAAGTTGCAAGCGCCTTTTTGTAAAGCAAAAGCGCTTGACCTGCATCACTTATGGTACCGGCAAGCGTGCAAACGGCTTCGGCATTTTCCACGCTTTCGTCTCCGTATAGCTTTCGACTCAACTCTACGGCTTCTTCTGCCATAAGATTAGCTAGCGAATACTCACAAAACTCACTGTCAATTCTGGCACTATCGAGCAAAGCTGCTCTGAGCCTCAGTTTGTCTCCGGAACTTCGCGCAAGCAAAAGAGCGCAGTCGAAATTCTGCCTTGCCAGAAGATAATTCCCCTGTTTTTCTGCCTCAATCCCCTTTGCGATCATTTCATCAGTCAGCCTTGATTCTTTGAGCCGACTCTCAGCAAATGTGAAAGCCGACGAAATCAACACTACAAGGCATGCTGCCAGTGCAGCTTTAAGATGCAGCTGCTTGAAACTTCGAAAAAAGACAGGAAATGACATTTCAGATTCCTCGTTGCCCTGATATCACTTTATCCAGGCCAGGTGAAAGAACTCGAAAGCCAGTATTAGCTAAGTGTTAAAAATCGGTAGATATATGTAAATTGGGATGGAGAACAAATGTCTCCGAAAGATGGAAATTACATGGAGTCAATTAACTGCTTGAGCAGAGTTTTCATTTCCTGCTTACCGAGCTGCACCCTTTGCCCATGCCCCGGAATCACCCACTCAAAGTCATATGAAAGCAGCAGTTTCATCGACTCTTTCTGCACTTCCCATGAATACCAGCAGTATCGTTCAAAAGCTGCAAGCCTTTTCTGAGTTCTGTCGAAATAGAGATGATCACCGGTAAATAGATATTTGTTCTTATACAAAAGCACACAGTGTCCCATTGAGTGCCCCGGAGTCGGTATGACTTTGAAATCCTCAGTTATGTCTAAAGGCTCGTTGCCTTCAATTACAAGTTCGGCAGAAGGTTGAGCCGCCAGGTCGGCTTTGTGAATAATTCTTTTTGCTTTGAATTCGGATGCGTACTTATCGGCATCTGCAACATCATCGCGATGGCTCAAAAAAATGTATGAGATACCGCCCATATCTTTTAACCTGGCAGCCAGTTTCTTGAGATAACGTGGCGATTCGATTAACCAGTTTCCACGTTCGTCGACTATAAAATAACTGTTTGCTCCGTATGAATCTTTTGAATTGAAACCACAATAGTAAATGTTTTCACTAACTCTAAGTGGAAAATCCGCCTGTATTTCAAGAGCCCTGTTTTCAGCAAGCGAGCCAATAGAACCAACCGGACATGCAAGAATAGCCTGCCAGGTTTTTCGTATTTCTTCTTCTGATTCGGGTTGTTTCGCCACACATGAATGATCGCCTGCTTCGGCAAAAATCGAAGGAGCAATTTGCCTGCAAGCATCACAATCTATGCAGGTCGAATCAACAAAAAAATCACCTTCTGCATTAGTATTAAGACTTTTTTTCGGGTCTGCCAAAACTTCTCCCCGCTCATAGATCTACTTTATCACTTACCCGTTTGGTCAAGTTGTTAGCTGCCTGACTCTTCCTGCTAACTAGCGAACTAATAGCTCAAAAGCAGAAAGTAGAATTCTCAAAAGCACATGAAAAAGTACAACTCCGAAGAAGAACAGGTTTCTTATCAACGCATAAACCCAGTTATAAGAAGGCTCTTTAACCTTTTTGCCGGATTTAACTGCGCAAAGACATTCTGCGAGCTTTCTTAAATGGTCTGGACCAAACGGACCGTTTTCAATCTTCGAGATCAGTTCTTGAGGCAGAGCAGCTTCGCCTTTCAGTGCGCCCAGCCAGCCACCGAGAATAGCTGCATTGCTGTCCGTATCACCGCCTACCGAGATCAATTGGCTCAGAGCTTCTAGAGGACTTTCCTGCCGATAACGCAAAAAGGCAAAGAATGCAATCGGGACGCTGTGTAACACGTAGCCTGATACTTTCAACTGCCTGGCTGCTTCTGTAATATCAAGTTTTTTTTCTGCAAGACTTGCTGCCAGCTCCAGATTCTTTTTAAGCTCTGATTCCTCAACCTTTTCTACAAGACGCAGAAACTCTGTTTTCTCTATCACAGAATCTGACTTTGTCGAAACAGCAAGAGCCGCAATTTCGCCGACAAATAATGCACCGGCAAGAGCTCTTTTGTCGGTATGTGTTGTCTGGCAGATTGCAGTTCCGAATTCTCGTCGCTTAAGCTCATCGTCATAAAAATAAGCACCTAGAATGCCAGCACGCATAGCAGACCCGTTTCCAGCCGACCTGACACCGGAGCATCTGAAGCCGAGAGCGATTTTCAAACATGCTCTCAAAGTAGCAAGCCCCACCCCGCAGGGCAAGCGCATAAACCAAAAAAGAAGTGCAACCTGAAACTTTCTGGCACAAGGCGCGGCCTCATCTGCTTCTTTGATAATTGATTGAGCAAGCAGAGCTGACTGTTCGGTGTCGTCACTTACAAATCCGATCGAACCCAATAAATGAAAGCTTTCAATTTTTCCAAACCGGCGGGAGATCTGCCCAGAACTCAGCCCTTCACAGGGCATACCAAGGGCATCGCCAAGGGCTGTGCCCAGTAGCGAGCCTTTAAGGCGTGACTCCAGTTCAACTGTTTCAATCAAAACAATTCACTTTCCACCACTGGCATTACATTCCTCAGTTATTCAAAAAATCATTGATGCCGGCAAGAACTTCTTGCTCATACTCAATATGAGGGCAGTGACCGCAATCATCGAAAAAAAGGCTCTGGCAGTCAAGAAGATTCTCTGCCAGCTTTTCGCCGTTTGGCACTTTCAAGATCCTGTCTTTTCGTCCGTGAATCAAAAAGCACTCCTTTTTCAGTTCACTTACATACGTTGAAGCATCGAACTTGCGAAAGGCTTTAAGTTGAGTTTGCAATACTTTTGGCGACGTGGGGTATGGACGGGCGTTTGCACAAATAGCATCAAGTGTAATCCGGTTCTTTTTCATTGCTTCCTGATTCATGCAAAGATCAAAAAAGTCAAAGAGCATCTCGTCGAAATTAGTTCCTCGGGGGTTTGCAAGCCTTTCTTTGACCTCAGGCTCCGCGCCTGAATAAAGGCTGCCGCCGGCAGTTGTTGATTGAAGGATTATCTTTCGACAGAGCTCCGGATAATTTTTTGCAAATTCAAGAGCTATGCAGCCGCCCATGCTGTAGCCCAGCAGATCGACTATTTTATGATTACCAGCCTGAAGGTCTTGAACAAGACCTTTCAAATCTTCAGCCAGATCGTGCATAGAGGCTTCAAATCCGTTCTCGAATCCGTGGCTACGACCAGTGCCACGATTATCGAAGATTATCACGCTGCGCTTTTCAGCAAGGCGCATCACAAAATTCAAGGGCCAGGCAAACATGGTACCGCCATAGCCCATGGCAAGAATCAGCGCCGGCGCATCATCATTCTTGCCATATTGTCGGTAGGATATGCCGTTGCCTGCAATTGCTTCCTGGTAGATTCCGCCTTGATTTGTCATAATCCTGACTAAAACCGGAAACCGGACGAATCCAGATCCTACACTATTAAAGTGCCTGGCAGTTATTCGCAAGCCAATGACAACAGGAAAGGCTGAGAGATTTTTGCCTTAACGGCAGCGGCGGCCACCGAAAACACCTCTGAAGACCTGGCCCACAACCTTGCCAGGATACCAGCCACCATTGGGCCGGCAGGGTCGACAGGGTCGGCAAGGAGAATTTGGACGCGGTTGATTTACGGTCGGCTTAGGCTCCGGTCTGGGCTCAGGTTGAGTAAGCGGCGGCTTGTCCCCCGGTCTGGGCTCCGGTTGATTTACCGGAGGCAAGGGCAACGGCACCGGCAGATCCGTAAATACTGGCGGCTGAACCACAGGATTTTTGTCTCCCGGGTGATAGCTATAGGGATCAAATCCACCAGGTGGTATTACCGGACCCGTTGGCAGCGGCTGGGCCGTTTGATCGTTCTGATAATAGCTGTAAGGATCTGCGGCAGCCGGTATATAAGGCTGCACAGGTTGCTCTTGAGACTGTCCGGCTGCTATTGCGTAAGTGCCCTGAGGATAATAAGGCTGGTTGTCCGAAACTCTGGCAGCAGCAGGATTTGCATAATAGAGCCCGAGTTCCTGTGCCAGCGGCATTATTGCTCGAAATGCCTGATTCACCTCGTTCTTGTTGCCATAAATGTCATAGCAAACAATCGAATTGCCTTCTTGCCTGCAATTCATACCATTGTTGGTTGACCAGCTATTTGCTTCAAAGCTAAAAACCGGTGTTTCTGAAGATCCATCTTGCCTGAAGCTCTCAGCTTCCGGCTGAATTTGCCATTCTGCTCCCATGTGCTCGCTCCCCAATTAATCGAGTGAGCCAGCCGTTCAACCTTACCCATGCTTTATATTAGATTTGGCCTGATATCGGGTCAATCGTAATTTTCCCACCGCGGATTTCATAAATGAGACCAAGACGGCCAAACCCGTTCCGTCTCTCTGGTTTTAACAAGCAAGATAAACTCAGCTTGCGCTCACAGCTTCGCTGCCAGAGCATTCCCTGCAGCAAGCTCCCCAACTGAGCCAGAGCCCGGCAAGTAGATCATTGCCTTTTCTTTTGCCTTTCTTACGCGTGCAATTGAACCGGAATTGAATGCAATAAAATCAGATTCGATACCATCACTGAAGATAGTGCCACCGGAAGGCATTCTCGACTCGATTAAAAGCTCCTGACCTGCATGCAAAAAACCTCCGACGATACCAGCCTTAGAATGCCGGCTTACAAAAGGTTCCCTGACCACAAACATGAGCTCAGGACTTTCCCAGTCTAGCCTTACCGGGTTCACTGCATTTTTGCCGAAAAGACTGTTTATGCCGGAAACCATATTGAAGAGTGACGAAAGCCATCCACTCGAACCGGCACCGGTTGAAACTATAATGCCGCTTGAAGACTGGCTTTCACTCCTTGAATTGAACTCAAGCCTGTATCTTGCAGACACATGAGACTGGGCACCAATGAAAAAGTCGTTGAAAGCAAGCAGTTTCTGCCCATCGTTCAACAGAACTTCAGCCAGGGTCACATCCTTAAATGAAGCCCGCCCGGCAAAGAGCGCGCTAACTGCATAGTCAAGCCCTTCTATTTCCAGGGGCACAAGCACACCGTCAAAGCGCCTCGGATCGGGATTGAGCCCGATTATCGGTAATCCGTGAGCATACTTGGCCACATTTGCTACCAGGCCATCCTGGCCAATTACCAGAATCAGATCGTTTTCTGAAAATATGAAATTCGAAATGTAACGTCTGTCCACAAACTGAACATTGATACCCATCTGCAGTTTTTTTGCAGCTAGTTCGAGTGTTCTCTGGTATGAAAAATCTTCTTCCTCATAGTCTTCAAAATCAGCTCCTGAGTGTTTTAGATAAAATCGTGCCTGGGCTCTGGTGTTGAATCTGGCAATCAGCTCCTGCATTCGAGTCTGGCGGGTTACTACTACTATTTTTTCGTACATCTCAATCGCCTCCTTTCGACTTTTCGAAAGCTTCAGCAGCCAGTGATTAGCTAGCGCTTCTTAGGCTGATGCGCAGCCGCAGCGCTCAGGTGATCGCCGTTTCCATTGTCACCGTTTGCAAGCAGTGTTTGCAGCAAATCAGGAGTCAGGTTCAGAGTACCTATCTTTCCTGCATTTTCTGCAAGCTGCTGAAAAGCAAGCGACATGACCAGGCGCGAGTCGCCGCCGTCACGGGCAGCAACTGCAAGCAGGGTTCGCCAGTCCACTTCTTTTACCGGCTTTAGAGTAGATTCAAGAGCATAAGCACGGCTGTCGGCTTCTTTTTTGTCATTCTCAAGCTTCCTTGAAATCAGAATTTCTCTCTGCTCTTCAAGTGCAATGTCAGCAGCCATTTTTGTTTCTCGAATTTCACGCCTTTTGTTTTCCACTGCTATTTCAGTGTTCAATTCGCTTTCTCTGATACGCCTTTCTTCTTCAACCGCGGCGTTTCTCCTTGCATAAATTGCCTGATCTGATTGCTGCTGTATTTTTTCTCTGGTTTCCGATTCAAGCGCCCGTGACATTTCTTTTGTGGGAGTAAGCCCAAGCACAGAGAGATCAACTATTTGCACTCCGAGCGATGCAAGCACTTCGGACTCTTTCAACTCAGACAAAATACCGGAAACAATTGCTCTGGGGTTTTTCAGAATATCCCTTAAAGGCATTGGCCTGATTATTGATTGAGCTACAACCTGGGTTGCATTTATAAGCCTGGCGCCCAAAAGCTCAAGCGGGTCCTGATCGGCATCAGCCAGATATTTGCCTTTTTTATCCACCGCAAAATCAAGCATTTGAGCAGCCTGCTCAGGTGCAATTATCTTATAGGTCAACTGCCCCTGTACACTAAGCTCCTGAAAGTCGGCCGTGCTTTCATTGAATATGAAAGCCACGTCCTGACTTGTAAGCGGTATATCCACAACAGTGCAGACGGGAGCAAAATACCAGAAGCTTAATCCAGCCCCTTGCGTAAGCACTCTGCCAGCCTGGTGCAATATAACATGCACCGTTGGTGGTGCTTTCTTATACTCAAATCCGAATAACATAATGATCTTACTCCCGCATCAATGAGAGAATCGTCACTTCCACTTTCTCCACAGCCCATACTTATCGTTCTTTCTACGTTTATTATCATATTACAGTCATTCCGTACTGTCAAGCGCGCCGATCCGAGACGGCCAGCCCCAGAAGCAGCCTTCTATGATATTTGTCCATTTATCTTAGAGCCTGAAAACCCAAACTGAGCCAGGACAGACAAATGCGCTAAAAGCCTGAGAGCTGAGAAGAATCCCCGGAGCCTTTAAAAATCAAAACGTACAAAACACGACAGGGTAATTAAAGATTCGGGCAAATATGAAAGTTCCTCCAGCTCTGGAACTAATGTAAAAAGCAGTCTGAATGCATACAAAATCTGTTGACGAAAGTACTGCAGCAATCGAGAATGTGTCCTTACAAGAGGGAACCCGGAAAAAGGAAAAGCAGAATAATAAGGGGTAAATGCCATGGGCGCAGAAAGTATCTTATATAAGATGGATCCACGCAAAATTCAGGTGACTCAAGGCGACATTCAGGCAGGATTCTGGGAGCTTAGCGGCTGCAGCCTGGTTCGCAGCCCGGAACTCTTTGCAAATCCGGCGAAAAATGAAAACGATTGCCTGCAGCTGGACCACAACATAGCAAAACTTGAGCTGAAAAACATCGAGAATGCAAACCAGACTGCAAATATGGTGGGCATCGGCTTAGGTGCTCTTGCCGGGCTTCGCTTTTTTGGTCCCATAGGTGCAATCGGCGGCGCAGTCGCCGGGCAGGTGATTATGGGTAACAGGCACGAACTTACAGTCGAGATTTTGCTTCAGGACGGCAGACATTTTACAGCTTCGATGGATAAGGCTGTTTATGAACGGTTCAGAGTAATCAGCCAGAAAGACATGGAGAATAACTGAAACGAATCCTCAGGGTAACTTTCAGAAGTAAATGTGTTAATCCACAGCGGGACATGCGCAGAGGCACATTGGAAGATTAAGCCAATCCTATTAAATTGAATCTGGGATTTCGGAGGATGGATGGCCATGTTGCAGTTTCCTGGACAAGCCAAGCATGGCTTTTCAAAATTGAATGCGGTCCTGGCTTCCGGCTCAAATCTGCAAACGTCCTGCCCATATGTCTGGGACAGCGACTCAGTCATATTGAAAAATCCGAACTTCGACGAATTATCCTATCGGAGCTCCAAAGTCAATAGTGCTTTTCAGAAAGATTCCGGGCTCACGCTTGCAGAACGAAAAGCAGTTCTGGATCAGGTTTTTGAAAGCAATCAGTCTTTGCTGCTTGAAATTTCATATGCAAGTTCTCAAACAGCAAAGAAGCTGGACAAGGAGCTGGATAAATTGATTCTGAACGCGCTTACTGAAGCCGAGCATCAAAGTTCATTGAGAATTTCAAAAGATAATATTGCCAGGTCACGATCGCTTACAGACGGATGGATGAGCTATGCAGATGTGAATGAGATGCTTTCGCTTTCACAAAGACGCAAGTTCTCAGCTCCAGACCGGGAAAAATTCGTAAAGGCAAACCGTTAAACAAAAGCCTCAGCCGAGCAACGCATCCAGAACGTCTGCAAGCTTCTTATGAAGCAAGAAATGTCCCTGCCCCGGCACAATTTTTAGATTTGCACGCGGAATCTCAGCAGCCAGAAACTCCGAAACAGCTAGAGGGCAGAGCTTGTCCTCGCTTCCGTGCCAGATATCAATTTCCTGTTTGATGTCTTTCAAATTAAAATTCCAGCTCCTGGAAGCGGCGCGATAATCGTCGACTACTCCTGATGGTCCCTGTCGCAGGCTTTCATAAAGGAAGTCGGTTGCCAGGCTCAGAGGAAGATTTCTTATGATCTCACGGTCGGCACTTGCTGAGAGATCGCTCAGCAGGGCGATTTTGAGCAACGATGGAGGTAGGGCTTTTGCAAATCGAAGCAACGCCGCAGCAAGACCTGTTTGAAATCTGCTCTTGCTCAAAAGTAATCTATCGATGAGCAGACCGAGCTCATCACTTTCTGCAGCTTTATCTAGCGGCCCGGCACCGCCTATGGTTGCGGCTTTGTAAACCAGCTCCGGCAATGCATGCGCGCATGCAAGCACATATGGACCGGCAAGCGACCAACCAAGCACTGCAATTCTTTCGATCGCAAGCGCCTGCAAAAAGAACTTCATATCTTCAGTCCATGACTCAAGTGTTAGAAACTTGCCTACAGGCATCGGGCTGGAAAGTCCGGTACCCGGCCTGTCTGGAGCAAGTATTCTTATTGAAGTTGAGCGGCAGTAATTGTCTGCAAATGCGATATCCAATCTGCTGCTGATTCCACCATGAAAGTAAAGAAGCGGGCGGCCATTCTTGTCTCCGTATTCAGCATATCCAAGATTTCTGCCATCAGGCATCTTTGTGAACAATGCTTCTTGATTGAGGCTTGATCCGGAACGCGGAGTCATTACAACTCAATTTCCCCTACTGAATCTTGCGGTTCTTTTTCATCAGCTTGCATATCTTTTCTTGCATGGCAGAAACAGGATCGAATTTTGTCGCTAACAATATCTTTCAGGTGATTGCAAATCTTTTCCACAGGGTTCAGCCCAAGAGCTTTGTAAACACCCAGAATTCTGTTCAGGAAAAAGCGTGTTTTCATAGCGCAATAGACTTTGATCTCGTAAGCCCCTGGTTGTTCCGGTCTGTACAAACTCTTGTGCCTGGCAAGCCCCTTAAAATTATACAGATAATTGGCATTCTCAAAAGCATGTTTAAAATGCGCTTTCAGGAGCTTGCTATGCTTGAACTCCTGACTGTCATCCACTTTATACATGGGCGAAAAACCAAGAGAAAGTTCGGTTTTGCCTTCTTGCTTGAAGATCTTGATTGCCTCAAGAATTATGTAATCTACCACCGAATAACCCTTTTCGTAGCAGCTTCGCACTGGTTTGCAAGATAACCTTTTACCTTGCCATTTTCATAGATGGGATCGAAAACAACAAAAGCAATCAATTCATGATCTTTGATTGCTACAAACCTGCGAACGTCCAGCTCATCCACATAAATCATCGGTCGAACCACCAGCTTCATCTGGCTGTCGCCTGCTACTTTCTGCTTTAGCCAGCCATCGCTGACCTTTCTGAATTCATGAATCAGAGCATCATCTGCCTGTTGAACTTCGCGAACTTTAATGCCGTCTCTTTCGGCCCGGTTACGTGCAGCTCTCAATTGCTGTTTTTTATTACCGCTAAGCTCGAATTTTTGAATCTCTACAATGGTCTCCACTCCCAGCTCATTTACACTAAAACCTCTGGCGGAAAGAATTTCAGCAGTACCTTTAGTAATATGCAAGAACACGGGATCACTTCTAAGCCGCAAAAAGGCATCTATCAATTCTTCTTTCTTCGAGTCATTACAAATGGGATCGGCTAAAACCAGAACCGAGTCCGGGCTGTCTCCCAGGCAAACGTAGGCCAGATACCCCAGTTCTTCATGCATATAATATTTGAGCCCTTCTTGCAGAGAAGAATAAGCAAGTGAATTACTACCATGCCTTTGCATCTCTGAAATACGGAAGCATGCACTTGCACTGAGCCGGTCAATTTTTTTCAACGCAGTTTGCAAATCTTCCTGTTCAAGCTTCATCGCCCGCAGCGTCTCACTCAATTTGCGCCGGGTCAGCTTCAGGTTCTGCAAGGTTGCCGATTGATAGCGCCTGATTTCACTTTCACTTGCCATACAAAGCTCCCTCTTTAGTCCCGGCAGACCATCTGCAATGATATTTATAAGCCAGACCAGTATATAGCCTTTAGTCTAAAAGCGCCGGTATATTCAGCAAACATAGATAAACAAGGGAGAAGAGGCTGCAAAGAGGAGCTGAATAGTCAACCAAGCCCGGTGCTCTGCTATCAAGTAGTATATTAAAGTAAGCTGTTTTGCTGTGGAGATGCTTATTGACGAAGCTCAGCATTGCGGGTAAGGGAATATTGCTGGTGGCCCTGCCGCTTGTTTTCGAGCTTGTTTTTGTCGCCTGGCTTTCAAGCTCATTAAAAAGCGCTGAAACGCAAATAGACCGCGAAATACACAGCCAGAAACTGATCGAACAAACCACGATTCTAATGCGTGAGCTTGTAGCCGCAAGTTTTGTCATTTGTTTTCGTTATCTTTCGGAGCAGCCGGCCCAGGATCCGTCGCTGAGCAAAACTGCAGTTCTAGATACTATTAATTGCCTCGACGGGCTTACAAATGGTGAGCCGTCGCTCAAAGAGCTGGCCGGTCAGATAAGAACTGCTGTTGAAACCTTTTACGAGAGCCTGCAGCGTTTTTCAGAAATGAGTCCCAGAGATCTTATTAGTGGAGACAGCGGCAAAAACTGTCTGCTTGAAATTCGCGAAGACATGAGACTCATTGATAGAAGTGTGCGCAAGTTCAGATATAAAGCCGCTTATACACATCATCAATTAGATGACGACAGGCAGTCGAATTACAAACAGATACTGCTTGCCGGCGTGCTTTTAAGTACGGTTCTTACTATTTTGCTTGCATTGAGTTTTGCCAGGAGCATTTCACTACGCCTGAGAAAACTGGCTGAAAACACGGCGCTTGTAAGCCGGGGAGCAGCCCCCCAGCCGTTGCTTACTGGCTCAGATGAGGTTTGCAAGCTCGACCTTGTAATTCATTCCATGTCCGAACAAATGCAGGCTCAGGAAAAACAAAGAAAGCAACTCACAGCGCTTTTGCGAAAGAAGCTTTCAGAACCACTTGCTGATGCAAGATCTACTTTTATCAAACTAGAAGAACAGAGCAATTTGCAAGCAGCCGCCCGGAAAGCTTTGAAAAAATCGGCGCAACTTTTAGACCGCCTGGTCCGGCTACTTGCTGATTTAAGCCAGCTGGAGCAGATCGAAGCTGGTCAAATAGAGCTTAATTACTCGGATCTGAGTTCAGATGAACTGATTAACAAATCGATTGAAAGCGTGCAGGCCCTTTCGGCAAAAAAGAACATTCACTTACTTGAAGAAGGAGGGTCTATTGCTTTCAGCGGAGACGGCGAACGGCTCACACAGATTCTTATCAATTTGCTTTCAAACGCAATCAAATTTTCGCCGGAGAACTCAAACATAATAACAGCTGCAAGCGCAACTGCCACTCAGATCGAATTCAGAGTTAAAGACAGCGGTCCCGGTATTCCAGAAGAACTACAAGCAAAGATTTTTGAAAAATACGAACAAACAAAACGCGAAGATGCAACAGCTAAGGGTGGCGCCGGACTTGGACTTGCAATCTGCGCTGTGATTGCCGCTTCTCACCAGGGGAAATTAGGCGTAGATAGCCTAGTCGGTAAGGGTAGCGAATTCTGGTTGCGCCTGCCACGCAGCCCGCAGATCGCAAGTTCTTTTGAAGATCTGATTCCAAACAAAGCTGAAAGCGAAAAGCTGGAAACAATTAAGAAAGAGAAGACCGGAAGCAGGTCAATCAAATTTAAGATCTGGCATAAGGGACTTATTCTGGTTTCGATTCCACTCCTCTTTCAAATCTCCTTTGTATTTTTCTTGAGCTCGCTATTAGACAAAGCCCAAAAGGATACTCTAAGAGAGATCAAAGCAATTTCGGAAATTACTATTGCAAACGAACTGTTTCGCAACGCCACAAATCTGGCGGCATCTGCAGGTGGGGGTTACTTGAGTGGCGGCTCTGATTCAGTTGACTGGCGAGGTCACAGCAGAGAGATCAGAAATTTGCTTGAACAAATAGACAAGCTCTACAAACTCAATAACAGCAACCCGGAAACAAAAAAACTTGTAAGCGACATATTCCGCAGTTCGGAGCGGCTGCTTTTGACCACAAGCAAATTAATGCTCGATCCTCCTCCGGGAAAAACCATTGGTGTTCTCGGCCTTGTTCGCAAGCGAGTGGCATCCATACAAAGGAGCCTGGATCAGTTTGCAGAAAAGGTCTCCAGACTTCTGAATAAGCAGCAAAAAATTGCAAACGAATCGCCTGAGCTGATAGCCGCGACCAGATCCGAAATTGCAACAGTGATCCTGCTTGCCGTGATTGCCAGCGTTTTTCTGAGCCTGCTTTTAGGCTTGTATTTCAGCCGGGGCATAAGCAAAAGAATCGGCATCCTGATTGAAAATACAATCAGGTTCACACAGGGAAGAGAAGAACTGCTACCGCTTCTTAAAGGCAGCGACGAGCTAGCAGATTTCGATTCGGATTTTAGATCCATGCTCAGCAAAATTCATGAAAATCAGGAGTTCAAAAAACAGATTCTGGCAGTGATAAGCCATGAGCTGAGAACGCCGCTTACCAGCGTTTCCGGTACAGTAACCTTGCTTGAAGATGGCGCCTATGGCGAATTGCCCGGAACTTCGGCCTTTGAAATTCGACGGGCCCATCAAGACATCCTCGATGTAATCCAGCTTGCAAACGACCTTCTTGATATCGAGCGGCTCGAAGCCGCGAAGTTTCCCATGGACATAAAAGAAACAAATCTGAAAGAAGCAATTCTGTCTGCACTGGAGCTCCTGAAAAAAGATCGCAAAGACCTGCAAATAGAAATCGTTTCTTCAGTTTCAGACGATGCGTCCGTCAAAGCAGATCCGGACTTAATTACAAAAGCCATAAGCAAGTTGCTCCTTTTTGCTGCCGGAATGGAGACTGAGACCATGAAGATTCATCTTGGCGAGGATGATACTTGCTATCTACTGACAGTGCCCGATCAAAACCAGTGGCTTTCAAGATCTGACAGCAGCCGAATTTTTGAAAAATTCCAGCTCTTAGATGATGAAAGTGAGAACCAGGGAAAAACGGGCAGCGTGCTTGCACTGGCGCTTTCAAAAATCATCCTGGCTCAAATGAACGGCGAGCTCATGCCGGCGCCGGCTTCAGATACGGAAGCTGCCGCATTTCTGCTTCGAATTCCCAGGCAAGCTTGACTTGCATTAGCAATAGCTATTTCAATCTTTTTCAGTCTTTTTCAATCTATTCAATAATCGACAAGTGAACCGCTACGCTCAATTATAAGATCGCAAATTTCATCGTCGTTGATCACAATCACGCCGGGCATGACCTGCTTGCTTTCATCACCGCCGCGTTTCACCCAGCGCTCTGAAGCAAAAACCAGAGCGCCTCCTTTTACAAGCTGCTGCAACATTGCCTGCATGGTCGCAATTCGCTTGGAAGTCTGAGCATCAAGATTGAGCCGGGAAACAAACATGTCCGGTCTCATAACTAAAATCACTGATTCGCTGTCCAGAAGAATTCCAACGGGCATCTCCCGGCTTTGTATTTTCATGGCCATGCTCAGACCTTCCCAGACACCGTCGAGCTCACCCGGACTGCGGCAGCGCCGAAGCCTAACAACGATCATGTTCTTGGCTCTGGCCAGCCCGCTCAAGCCAGGTGTTGCCGCAGCCTGCGCCACACCAGGTTTTCGTTCGGCAGCAGCATCAAGCTCGGAGCTTTGTTGACCCCGGTTCCTTGATGTTGCAAAAAGAAAGAGATCAGCTCCCAGATCTGCCGCACTCGGATAACGCTTCTCCGGATTTTTCTCAAGACAGCGCATGATTATGGCTTCCAGTTTGGGCGGAACGGCACCTTCCGGACAGACCGCCGAAAGAGGCGGAGGCGGGTCACCAAGCTGCATCATCAGAACCTTAATTGAACTATCATGAACAAAGGGCGGATGACCGGCAAGGGCCTCATACATCACACATCCAAGCGAATATACGTCAAAACGCGGGTCAGGGCTGGTGCCGGCGGCCTGCTCAGGCGATATATATGCCGGGCTTCCCAGCACATTGCCGGTTGGAGTGTGGTTTTTTTGATCGGTTTCTTCAAGCATTTTGGCAATGCCGAAATCGAGCACTTTTGCGGTTTCAAGACCTTCAGTCGAGCGCAGAACCATGATGTTGCTCGGTTTTACATCACGGTGCACCACCCCTTTTTCATGTGCAAAACGCAGCCCGTCGCAAATTTGCAAGAATAGATTAACAAATCTCGGAATTTCAAGACTACCGGCCTCCTTGATCACATCCTTAAGAGCAACACCTTCCAGATACTCCATCATTATGAAGGGCTGGTTTTGCTTGGATACATTGAATTCAAGTACATTGATTAAATTCCGGTGTTTCAAATTGAGACAGGCTTCGGCTTCCTTCATGAAGCGCATTCGGTTCTCTTTTTCAGCCATTAAATGACCGTGCAGAACTTTTAAAGCCACGAAATCACCGTTTTCTTTATTTCGGGCTTTATAAATCACACCCATGCCGCCAAATCCAAGACGATCTATTATCTCGAATTTGTCCGAAAACTCTTTAGGCAGAGGCGGCAGCGGATAATCATGCTCTTTATCTTCACTTGCGTATCCCGGACGCAAAAACTCCGGAATCACAGCATTTGCCATCTCCGGCGGTTGAACCTGCTCTAAAAAGCTGTGAACCAGCTCTACATCTCCACTTGTGTATCGCCAGGCTATTGCCGAAATGGTTTCGGAGCCGACATGCAATATCCAGGTCGGTTCGTTAATTCCCGCAGAATGAGTGGCGGTCAGTACATAAGTGTCAGTATCCGTTACCCAGGAAAGAGCACTTGGCCGTCCGGTCTGCTTTCTTGACTGGTCCATGACAAAGCGAAGGTCATCCAGCGTAGGCGGCATCCGCAGCGGCGCCACTTTCAGCGCTTCTGCCTTGGTTTCATTGAAGCTCTTTTTCTTAAATGTGTCCTGCAGGGACATATCTTCCGGAATCCCCAAATTAATGACTGCTGCCAATAAATTTTTCCCGTTTTGCAGGTCTTTTTGTCAATTTCCAATAAAAATTTGAAAACTGAGCATCATTCTTCCAAAATTGCGGCCCAAGCAGAGCACGTTCACTTTGTTGTAGGCTGTACTTATTGCAAATTCGCCTGAAATTGAAATCTCTCAACAATTCAGGAATTTTTCAAGGAATTTGAGCGGCGCAGGCAGTTTTGGAGAGCAACAATCATGATTTTCCTCAGGAGAAGCAAAGCTCATGAAAGCAACCTACGCCCCGGTCACCTTAGTACTTCTTTTGTGCCTGCTGAACTCAGGCACAAAGACTCTTGCTCAGGACGCATTTGACTCCACAGTAGTTACCGGCACCAATTACACCGGCTCGCAAACTACGCAGGGTGGTTATTGCAGTCCTCCGATTCTCCAAGGTGTCACAAACGGCATAATCGGGCCGGATTCATTTATCGGCGGTTTTCCAGGCGCAAGCGAGGACGGCAAGTTCCATGATAGTCCTCTGAGCCTGAAAGAACAGAAATTGAGAGACGCTTTCATCAAGCCGGTCAGCTGCCAGGAGCCGGTGCCGCAAGGACTTTTCCCGCCGATGCCGCAGGTGCCGGCACTGCCTGAAATTGAAGTAGAAAACTATTTGCTCGAGATTTCACATGAGAAAGAAGCAAAAAAGCAGTTTGAAAGCGGAAAATCACTCATCAATTCAAGTAAGCTGCAACAGGCATCTGCAAAATTTATCCTGGCTGTTAAAAATGCAGACGACGAGCTCTTTATGCAAGAACGAATCGCAGCTTTCTTAGCCAGAAACGCAGAGAAACGAAAGAGAAAGCAAGATAGCCAGAAACGGGCAAACCTGCTTCGACTTGCTTGCTTTTTTGACCCGGCAAATAGCAATTACAGCGATCTGCTTTGTGAATGTCTTCAAACAGATGGAAAGAAGGCGGGCGATCCTGTTTATCGCTCAAGCCTGGCTTCTGAACTGGAGAGCCAGGGAAATTATCCGATGGCAGTAGCTGAGTGGCGAGCTGCGCTTAAAGCAGACGACTCGCTTTCGAATAGAGCCCTGCTTGCCTCGGCCCTGATTCTGGCAGATTCTGATCGTGAAGCACTGGCCGAACTGCGCTCGATTGTGAAAGCCCCAGAAGACAATAGCGCAAGCGACAAAATTCAACTGGCTAATTGTCACCGGCAGCTTGCAGAGCTTTATCTCAAGTATTCGAATTATTTTGAAAAGCGAGGCGCTTTTGCTTCGAGCATTGCGCTTCTGGAAACCGGAGTCATGGAAGCACGCCGGGCCTGCGTTTTAAATCCTCAAGATTCAAGAGCCATAAAAATTTTGCTTGCAGGTTCACTTGACGCCACTGCATATTCTCCTGATGAAATAGACAATCATTTTTTGCTTGCTGCAGCTTATTTATTGAAAGGCGATCTGCAAAGAGCAAATATCGAATACGGTGACTGCGGTCGCCTCGACGAATCAGACCCGAGGCTGGCAATCGCCAGATTGGTCTACCAGCGAGCTGCCTCTAAACGACAGGCACCTGTAGATCAGCTTAAAAGCAATATCGCCAGAGTCAAACGACTAATCGATCAGGATCCGGATAACGAACAACTCTGGACACTGCTTGGACGTTTGCATATGCAGGCTTCCGAACCGGAGAAAGCAAAAGCAGCTTTTGACCAGGCCAAAACAGTCTACTGGAGCGCTCCTGTGGACAGCCTCGATCCACCGGTGGTCGGCGAAAATGAAAATGACAATGTAAAAAGTCGCTAAAAACCTGAAGCAAAAGAGAGCAAAGAGCCAATACAAACGCAAATGCCGGTCAAATTAAAATGCCGCCAGGCTAACGCTCCTGACGGCATTTCTTGCCACACCGGCCCAAATTTTTAGATGGCTCAATTGCATTCGAGCCGTTCAATTAAAACCAGAATCTCAGAGCTTGATAACAGATACAGGGTGACCATTCCATCTAATTTGGGTATTGGCGGGTTGGGGTTTGGAGGATGGTCCGGTCACCCTGCCTGCAAGGCTCGTTGGTGATTTACAGTTATAGATTCGCTTAATTGACCTGAAAAACTCCTGAAAAAAAATCACTTGTCTCAGAAATCCTGCAGACTAAAGTAGAAAGCACTTGCGATATAATGCAATTGAGCCCGGCACAAGGAAAGAGAATGCCAAAAGTTCTACTGGCAGAGGATGACAAAGACCTGGGACGATCACTTTCCAGCTGGCTGGAGCAGGAAAAATTCGAGGTCGAATGGGTCCTTAAGGGTAATCACGCAGCCGAGAGGCTTGAAGCATATAGCTACGATCTGATAATTCTCGACTGGCAACTTCCCGAACAGGAAGGTTGGCAAATCTGCGAAGACTTCAGGCGCAAGGGCGGCAGCACGCCTATTATCATGCTCACAGGCAGAAATCAAACCTCAGACAAAGTCAAAGGTTTTGAATCCGGAGCAGACGATTATCTTACAAAACCCTTTGAAGCAGCAGAATTGCTTGCACGCCTTAGAAGCCTTTTGCGCAGACCAAGCGATTATCACGGCACTGTCATAAAAATCGCAGATTACGAGCTTGACACAAGAGCCAGACTACTCAGTCATCATTCAAAACCAATCAAGCTTCAAGCAAAAGAATATGCAATAGTTGAGTTTTTGATGCGAAACCCGGGAAAGATCTTCAGTACTGATGAGCTTCTGAAACGTGTATGGACAGACAATGCAGGCGTCTCTAGCGAGTCGCTCTACACATATATGAAAACAATACGCAAAAAGCTTTCCGGCGCCGGAAAGAGCTGCCCGATTAAAACCATACATTCACAGGGATACAGCTTCGACCCCTGATCGCATGCTTAGAGAATGAAAGAAAACGCTTACCAAACACTCAGAAACTGGTATCTTGCAACGCTGAGAAAATCGGCTCTTACAAGTGCAGGCGAAATGACCCCATCTATTTTGATGGCCGCAGACAAGGAATCAATTGAGCGCTTGATACAGGACCGCAGCCAGCATAAAGAACAGGTTGAGTCTTCCGGCCTTCCCGCCAGCGCCTTAAAGTTCAGGCTGGGAGGCTTCGGATTGGTGGATCTCAAAGAAGCAAACAGTTTTATAGACGAATTAAATAGCAGTGTTGAAGAAATCAGCGAAAAGGAAAATGCAATTGCCGACTTTGCTCTTGATCTTATTTTTTCAATAGATGCCGAAAAGAAGATTCAGGCACTCAATCCGGCTGCTTACTTACAGCTTGAATACACTAACGAAAGGCTTGCCGGCGAGCCTCTTTCAAAGATCCTTCTTGCCGACGATCGAGATAAACTGGAAATCGCACTTGAGGAGGCTAGCTCAGGTTCGCAAGCTATCCAGACAGTATTGAGGCTTCTAACTTTTAGCGGCGATTTGAAGGACTATCTCTGGACAATTGAATGGTCGGAAAGCAACGCTGTTTTCTTTTGCAAAGCCCGTGACATAAGCGCAGAAAAACAACTGGAGCGCGTGAAAGAAGAATTCATTGCCATGGTGTCACATGATTTGCGCGCCCCCCTGATGTCTATCCAGCTCACATTGAGCTCCCTGAATAAATTACAGCCGCAGAACTTTGCACCAGACTTAAAAGAGCAAATCATAGCTGCCGAGCGCAATTCAATAAGCTTAATCGGGCTCATCAACGACCTTTTAGATATTGAAAAAATGGAGTCCGGGCGGCTGCAACTGGATATGGTCGATACCATGATCCAGGATCTATTTGAAAACACAAGTGCAAAACTTGGAGCTGTGGCCAGGGAAAAATCAATCAAGATCGAATTCGAAACAAGCGAGCTCGAATTTCTGGCAGACAGAGGCAGGCTCGAACAGGTTCTTGTGAATTTGCTCTCAAACGCAATCAAGTTTTCCGAAGCCGGAAGCAGCGTTAAGCTTCTTGCAGCATTGCAGGGTAGAATGCTGGAAGTAAAAGTAGTCGACTCCGGACCTGGAATTCCACAAGAGCACAGTAAGCGTATTTTCGACAGATTCCAGCAAGTCAGAAAAAGTGACTCGGAAAGAGGGAGTGGACTGGGTCTTGCAATTTGCAAGCTTATTATAGAATCGCATGCAGGTACAATTGGCGTGCGCCCGGCTGAAAATGGAAAAGGCAGCGAATTCTGGTTCAAGATCCCTTACCGCAGAACAGCCGGCTAGAAACTAAACTCTGATGGTTATTTGAATGCAAGCTCCACCCAAAATAGGCGACTTATTCGATGATAAGTTCGAGCTGCTTGAAATTTTGGGCTCCGGAGGCATAGGAACCGTTTTTAAGGCCAGGCAACTTGATTGCGATCGAATAATCGCTCTTAAAGTGCTGCATCCTCAGATAGCAAGCTCAAGCGAGATCAAAAATCGCTTCTTAAGAGAAGCCAAAACTTTGAGCCGCCTGCAAGATTCCGGCATTGTCACTGTCTACCACCTGGGTATTTCATACACAGAGCTTCCTTATATGGCAATGGAGTTCATCGAGGGCAAAAGCATCCGCAAGCTGCTTTCGGAGCGTGAAAAGCTGGGAGTGCTTGAAGCTCTTTCCTATGCCCGTGATGCCGCAAATATTCTGGCCGTTGTTCATGAAGAGGGTGTCATTCACAGAGATATAAAGCCGGACAATATCATAATTGCTGCTGAGCTGGAAAAGAGCAAGCAGGGTTCAAGCGCCAGCACAGGTCTAAAGATAATTGATTTTGGTCTGGTACATCTATCCGAAAAAAATCAAAAGTTGACCGCCACCAATGAAGTGATTGGAACCTTGAATTACATGAGCCCGGAGCAGTGCTCCGGAAATGACCTCAGCCCTGCCACCGATATATACTCGCTTTCGGCCTGCTTATATGAAATGCTCTGCGGCAAAAAACTTTTCACTGCCGAAAATGCAATGTCTTTGATGTACAAGCAATTAAATTCACCACCGCCCCCGCTCAAAGAGCGCGAGCTGGATCTTTATCACCCGGCACTGCAACAGCTTTTGCAAACAGGTCTTAATAAAGAACCTGAAAAGCGTTTCAAATCTATGAAAGAATTCGCAAGCAAAATCGACAAATGCATTGAAGTCCTTGAAGAGCAAAAAGCAGGAGCGCATTCCAGCAAGAAACTATCATCACCATGGATTTTGGTCTCAACGGCTCTTCTACTTGCGTTTCTTTTTGCAGCAAAAGCAAATTTCAAGCCGACGCAAAATCCGGCAATCCAAAACAAGCAGCCGGACTGGCAGCTTCGCGCTCAAAGGAAGGATGATTTGCAGCTTCTTAATGAAAAAATTCAAAACACTGAAGATAAGCTGCAAAAGAAATTGCTCTATCACAAAGCCAGCATGCTTATTTTAACGGACAGCAAAACTCTTTTGCCTGCAAAAGCACGTCTCAAAATTCTAAGTGCTTATTCACGCTGCCTGGATTCAGAATCATTGCCTGCATCTGCACAAAGAATCAGAGACCGGGTCCTTGCCGAAGCAGAAATAAAAGGGCTTGACCGAAGATCTTTCTCCGATACTTTTAACCATGACGAGCTTGCTGCTGTCCAGAAAGACAGCATTTTATGCCTGAGCAAATTCGGGAAGACAGGGGAAGCCGAATCTTTACTGAATCATGCAGCTAAGGAGCTGCCCAGAGATTTTTTGATTCTGATGCCGGCTGCAATCACAATGCACAATCGAAAGCTCTGCCAGCAGCTTGTTAACATGATTTCAAACAGAGCTGAAGCAGCAAGGGCAGCTGATTTTCTCAAAGGCGAAAAAGACAGTTCGATGCTTGAACATTGCATCGCTACTGGTGAAACTTTTTCTGTTCCGCAGGAACTTACCGAAAGAAACCAGAACTATTTCCGACTGTCATTCATTTTAAGCAAAGCCTATCTTAAGCTTAGAAAAAAGGAAAGCAAGGAGGCAGTGAGCCTGATCCAAACAGCCGGAATTGATAAGCTGGAGCTTGACCCGGACAAGAAAGAGAAGCTGCAAAAATACGCGATTTCGCTCTTGAGCCTATTGAAACAATATGATCTGGCGGAGAGTTTCATAGAAAGACTCGACTCATCTGAAAAGCCTTTGCCGCAGCAAGCTCTTGTAAAAGCCCGAAGCAGCAAGCAAAAAATACAGCTATATATAGAGGAGTCTGAAAAAACAAAATCAGAATGTATAAGAGTCTTGTACGCCGCAAAAGCATATGAGGAAGTTCAGAAAAGCAGAACCGAAAGAATACCAATTCAACTGCGACTGAAAGCAATGATGCAATACGCCCTGGCTCTGAATTACACAGACCTGTCATCAGCATCAAATGAAATCTTGAAAAAAATCATTTCTGAATCTGAAACGCACAGAGCTGAAATTGGCTACC
Organism: uncultured Candidatus Obscuribacterales bacterium; assembly: GCA_964615655.1. Taxonomy (GTDB): domain Bacteria; phylum Cyanobacteriota; class Vampirovibrionia; order Obscuribacterales; family Obscuribacteraceae; genus JAIEPM01. The sequence goes on from CAZTQO010000010.1 coordinate 147,064, forward strand.
GGACTGAGTTCTTTAACAGCAACGAGTTGCTTTATTGCAGAGCACTTGCAACAAGAATTCAAGCCGGCTGGGGCGAATTTGATAGTGCAAAAAAAACAATGGGAAACCTGCCCGAGCAATTCGACTTTTTTACTCCCTGGCGGGACCTATTAGAAACAGAACTGATTCTGGAAAAAATTGACGATGCAAAACGTGTTTTAGTTGCCTGTCCAAGATCCGCGGACTTTTTTCACCTTGCAAAATGCTGCCTGACTCATCATCAATATGAACTTGCAGATATTTGCCTGGCAAAATGTAAAAAAGAACTTTTACAGGATTCAAAAGCAATATTGCAAAATGAAAGTCCTGAAAATAAAAAACGAAATCTAAGTTTAAGAGCTACAGCTGCAATAATTGCCCTGGATCAGGAACGCCCGAAAGAGGCCCGGCTGATTCTCGAGCCCTTGTTTGCAGATTCGGGAAGCATGCCGCTTGAGCTGAGCAACTCGCTGGTTTTTGAAGCAGCCCTTTCAGGTTTTGACGTAGAAGCATATTTAAGAACCAGTCGAAAAAACAAATGACATGCCTTTGTGTAAATCTCTGCGTAAATATACCCTTGAAACTAATCTCTAACTGAGTCATATTTCAGCAAGTATCTTGGCGGGTACACACGTATCCTGCCGGGAGAAAAAACATGAATGATTCATTTGAACTGGCTGAAGTCCAGACTGCAAACAGTTTTAATGCGGAGTCTCAGTCCAGACTGGTTGCAGATGCATATGCATCTAAACCAATTGAAAACAAAGTGCAGCATCTATCTCAGAAGGAGAGGCTGGACAATGAGTACTTAAACGGCCTTACCGGCGCGTACTCCACTCCTCAAATGGTGGACTGCGCAAACCAGTTTAGAGACAAATGGGACAAAATACTGAACTCTGCATACAAAAGCACGCAAGCAAACGTAAGTCCGGAACAGAAGCAGGCACTGCTCAATGCTCAGAGGCAGTGGCTAAGGTTCAGAGATGCTGACTTTGAATCACTTGATTCAGTAAGAGGCGATTTTCGCTTTGGCTCAATAGCAACATATTATGGGGCCGAGCTGAAAAAGGATCTTGTGCAGCTCCGGGCAATTGAAATTCAAAACCGGGGCGGCGATGAGCAAAACGGCTCTGCGGTCGACAGACGCTTAGAAAGCGGCAACGCCATAGATGAAAAACTTGCAAAACCTGACAGGCTATTTATAGACCAGCTCGGCGAAGCGTATGACGACTGGGATGCGGAGCTAAACAAAAACTACAAGGAGCTCATGAACAGCGAATTGAGCCAGGAGCAGAAAGAAACGTTTCGCCAAGCCCAGCGCGAATGGATCAAGTTCAGGGACCAGGAATTCACACTCATAGACTCTCTTTATGATCATAGATACTCAGGAAACCGAATATCGGCGCTGGAAGACAAAGTCGATATAATCAGGCAGCGAGCGCTTCAGCTAAAAGAACGCAAAGATACGCTCCTGGGCGGCTGAACAGGGATCGGGCGGCAAGCAAAAGACCGGGGGCATAAGCGCATCCGGTCTTTTATGCTCACAGGTTCGCTATTCGGGAGTCCATTCCCATTAGCGGGAGTTCAATCTCCCTTGCGTGATTCCATCTTCAACAATAAAAGAAGCCAGTGGCCCCGCGCTCACTGGCTTCTTTTTGCATGGAAAGAGCAAGACCTGCGCCAGCCCGCGCAGTCTTGATTATCAGTGCAGGAAGTCGGCTGACAGTCTCTTTCCAATCCCAGCATTCTCCATGAATTTAAAACGCAATGTTTTAAGCGAGTTGTTTAAATAATCCAGCTCCGCTTTAGATGAAAGTCCAGGCAAAGCATGCTGGTAGGAAGACTCCATAAGCTCAACCCTCTGCACAAAGTGACCGGGCGAGCGCCGGTAAAATTCAGGAGTACGCTGCCAGAGCCGGATCATTTTACCGGCATAGTCCTCACGTGCCTCCGCCACCAGGGCAAGAGCTTTCTCACCCAGAGCTCTGTCGCAAGCTGCATTTTTGCCCAGATTGGCAGCAAGCCCGGTCCGGGAAGTCGAAGCGATCTTACTAAACGCATATCTGGAAACACAGGCAATAGCCAGAACACCAAGTGCGACACCGGCAACTTTAAGACTGCTCTCTTGAGGCGAATCAACCTGCTTTTCTAATGCTATGGCAGCATTCTCAGGCTCTCCGGATATATCATTCAGAATCTCCGAGTAAGAAAGACCGCTGATTGCCCCGCGGGCATTAAAGGACAGTTCAGATCTGTCTGCTGTTTCAAGTCCTTCGGTCATCTAAAAGCTTCCTTCCTTGAACCTGTCTTATGATTGACATTATTTTTTAGAGCAGCTGAAAAACTCCTGAAATCTTTGCACTTTCTGATTTTTCTTTCCCGGCTGGGTATACTAAAAATGGCGTATCCGGGAGCATCTTCATGGGCAACCAAAATAACAGGGCCGAAAACGGCAAATCCGAAACAAAAGCCAAATCCGAAGCAAAAGACAGATCAGGGTCAAAGGACAAAAGCAGCGGACTGGTGAAAAGCGTTGCAAAAATGGGTCCCGGCAAGACTGAAGCAGCAAGAAATATCAATGCAGAAAACGGCAACGGCGAGCTCGTGACTGCCGAGGGCGAACTGAAGGCATCGGAACTTCGCTTTGCCGAGGCGAAAGCCAAATTGAACGACGCCCAGGCTCATTTAAATGACGCCGAAGCAAAGTATGTACATGTAAAAAGCAAGAAAAAGAAGAAAAAAACAATTTCAAAATCAGACGCCCAGCTCAGCCATGACGATTTGCTCTTAATCAATTCAAACCGTGGATTAATAGAGCTTCTGCGTTCAAAAAACATACGTATAAAAGATGTGATGAGCACGCTCAAGTATGAAAAAGAGCTTGTGTATTTGCAAATAGAACTGGTGAAGTTGCAGCGCTGGGCTAACGACAACGGCAAAAGAATTGCAATTCTCTTTGAAGGACGGGATGCCGCAGGAAAAGGCGGAGCAATTCGCCGTTTCACAGAGCACTTGAATCCGCGCTCACTACGAGTGGTTGCATTGCCGAAGCCATCGCTAGAAGAACAGGGGCAGTGGTATTTTCAGCGATACAGCCGCTACCTGCCTAACGAAGGTGAAATTGTATTTTTCGATCGCAGCTGGTACAACCGCGCCGTGGTTGAGCCTGTCAACGGCTTTTGCACTCAAAACGAATATCAGAGATTCTTGCAGCAGGTACCTGAATGGGAGCACATGCTTTATGAAGACGGAGTGACAATCATCAAATTCTGGTTCTCTATTTCAAAAGCAGAACAATCAAAAAGGTTCGGTCTGAGACGAAAGAATCCTCTCAAGCAATGGAAGCTGAGCCCGATCGACGAGCGAGCTCAAGAACTCTGGAATGACTACACCCATTACAAAGAAGAGATGTTCAGCAAAACACATACATCTTTCAGCCCCTGGATAATAGTGCAAGCAAACAACAAAAAACTCGCCCGGCTGGAAAGTATCCGCTACGTGCTCGATCTTCTGCCGTATGCAGGCAAAGAAAATGCGAAGCTTCGTATTATGCCTGATCCGAATATAATCACGCGCTACCATCGCAACCAAACCGGACTTGACTGAGGACTGACTGAGGACTGGCTGAGATATTGCAGCGATTGCTTTCTAACAAGTCCGGATCAATTCTCCGGATAGCTTACTCTAAAGAAGTATTTTTTGAAGTCCGCAAGGCTCATTTTGAACTTGCCGTCATCCAGGCCATCTTTTGCCCCGCGATCGATTTTGAAAGGCTCATAGGGATAAGATGATGTATTCTCATTAGCTTTTCCAGGCTTTACAGGATTCTCGAGCGTCACAGAATCCGTAGCCGGATCGTATTTCATTTTATACGAATGGCTGCTGACCAGATCCTGGTTGAGCCTGTAATAAGGAGTGTCAGCTGCAATCGGCGTGTTGTTTTTCGCCAGTTCTGTAAAAAGAGTTCGCAGTTCGTCGTCGCTCTTCTGATCAAGCTCCAACTGAGCAGCTTCTTTGCCTGTAAGTAGTTTTATTGCCTCTGCGGTATTGCCACCCAGAATTCTTGCTGACTGCACCGGCGATTCGATTTTTTCCAGCTGTTCTGAGTTAAGCTCATCTTTCTTGATCATGTTTTTTGTATAGTATTCCGAAAAAGCCTTCTCTAAAATTGCAGCATTCTTTCCGTTTGCCCAGTTGGACATTTCCGTGTCGGTCGGCGTGTTGACCGTAATCGGTTTATCCGGGGCACCGGGAAAACTAACAGTATGAGTGCCGTCACCGTTGTCTTTGATCATTTTCTCCATCACTTTGGGATCCTGATCTTTCAAACCTGAAAGCGGAGTCAGAAAGAAACAGCTTCCATCGGTTCCCTGGGAGATCCGGTCCGGATCTCTTGCAGCAGCATCGAGTCGATCGCTTGCATGTCGCATGTTCTGGCTAATTCCATCTGTCAGCCGTTCCATATTGGAAGCATAGAGGGCAAGGTCCGAACGACCGAGATTAGCCATCTGGCTTCGAGGCGTCATCATCACCGCACCACCGAGATCTTTAAAAATCAGGTCTTCACCATTTTCATCTTTTTGCGTAGCGCCATAGTCTTTAGTGAGCAGATGTTTCTGGTAGGCCTGCAGATCCGAAAGCGCCTGACTTTGCTCCCTTGTTACATCCTGGCGTTTCAGTGCTTCCTCAGTTTCTTTCGGGCTTAGACTCCCATTCCTGTCAGTATCAAGATGCGACATTACTTTGCCAAGATCTTTGACCTGCAGAGCACGGTCGCCTTTCTGAAAGAAATCACTATCCTTTGAGAGACTTTCCAATTTTCCCAGGCCTGATTTTGCAAGCCCCTTACTATTTTCTCCGGAGAACTCGCTTGAAAGAAAATCGATACTGTTGTACAGAGCATTTAGATAGGGCGCGCTTTCACCGTTTGCCTTAATCTTGTCGACAACAGCCTCTGAAACCTCAGTTTTAGTAAGGCTTCCGTCGCTGTTTGAGTCTAAAGAGTCAAAGTTTTTATTGAGCCAGCTGCTGAACTTTTGCAGGTCCTGCATTCTTGTTTCAGCCGATTTCGTTAGCTCGCCTGCTTCCGGACGCTTAAATCCGCTCTGTTCCGCCTCTGAAGGAGATAGCTTTGCTTCTTCAACAAGTGCCGGTGCTATTACAAGAACAGCTTCGTTTTGACCGCCTTGCTTGCCGGCGTCGATCTCAGACTTTCCTTTTTCATTTTCTCTTTGAGGCAGCGGCCCCGGCAGCGCCGTTCCAAGACGCGGTCCTTCACCGGTTTTCGCAGCTGCACTCTTGAATGGATCATCAAAGACAAGTTCACCGGAACTCTTGGTGTCGCTGCTTTTCTCGCTAGAAACTGAGCTTGCCGAAGCCAAGCTTTGCAAGTCTGCGGCTTCTGCTGCCAGATTACTCCGACTTTGCTGGCTTGTGCTTTCAATATCCGACCAGTCCTGAGTCTCGCGCTCACTTTCTGCGCGAGGCACTTCCTTCTCTGTTTCCTGCATTAACCCTACCTGGCCTGAATCACCTGAAGCCTAAATCGAAGCAATTGCAAGCAAGCAAAATGAACTCCCTTCCTGGCAAGAAATATATATGGGAATTATGACATTGTTGTGACCAGCTGATTTAATCTTTCGGTTTGCTCGTTTCATTCCCGCAGCGAGCTCTCAGCTCAATTAGCTTTGCCGAGATAACTAATCAGAAAAAAGAGCAGGAAAGCAATTAGAAATCCGGCAAAGACCATTCCAGTGAGCGCCAGCGGGTGCAGTTTTCTGGAAGCAGCTTTTGTGACGGCTTTGCTGTCAGCAGAACCAGTAACAAGACCAGGCGCTTTTCCTTCTTTCAGCAGCTGCAGATCTGCTTGAAGTTCGGCAACAGTTTGATAGCGATCAGCGGGATTTTTCTCGAGCATTTTTAAGACCACAGCCTCAATCGCAGCCGGAACAGCTCTGGCAGGCGCAGTTTCCGACATTTTCGGCGCCGGATCGTTGATTTGTTTAAGCAGGGTCTGCATCGGGGTTTTGCCTTTGTGCGGCACCTGCCAGCAAAGCATTTCATAAATCATGCAACCCAGAGAATAAATATCGGCCCGCGGGTCAAGCACGAAGCCCTGCCCCTGTTCGGGGCTCATGTAATACGGGCTGCCCACAATGTCGCCTGTTTGGGTGAGATTCTGCTCTCTAACATCGTTTGCAATCTTAGCTATACCAAAATCCACAATTTTGACGCTTAAATCCGGAGACTTTCCAACAAGCAGGATGTTTGCAGGCTTGAGATCCCTGTGAAGAATGCCTTTTGAGTGTGCGTGATTCAAACCTTTGCAGATTTGAATTGCTATATTCAAACACTCTTGAATTGACAATTTCTGGAGTGCGATTTCTTCCTGCAGCGGCAGCCCTTGAATGTAATCCATGACCAGGTAAGCCGATCCTTCGCTTCCGGTCCCAAATTCACGAACTCCGACTATGTTTTCGTGGCTCAAAGCAGTTATGGCTTTGGCTTCCTCCCCCATGCGCTGGAAGGCGACTTCGCTGTTTGCCAGGTTTTTGCGCACAATTTTAAGCGCAATTTCGCCGGAGCTCTTTTTGTCCCTGGCCCTGTAAACACTGCCAAAGCCACCCTGACCGATTAATTCCAGAATCTCATAAGCAGCAAGAATCGAGCTGTCGATCTCACTTTCTGCCGAAGAAGCAGTAGTTTTGAGCTCCTCTTTCTCAACCTGCAATTGCTCGTCGTGCTTTTCAGTCAATGTCCTTTTCCGCTCTCAGCCTCACGGGTTGTTCCACATGCAAGCACTTTCTAGACAGAAAAAGCAGCTCTTATAAGAGAATCTCAATCATTACCCTGTCTTGCTCCAGCCCCCACATAAGTATAAAGAGGCGCGAAAGAAGTGACATGAAAGAAGCTGAAGACTCTTACTTGATAAGCTCGCAGTCTTAGTCTCATTTCAGAGCCCACGAATACTGACATATTTCTCACAAAGCTCTGCCCAGCGGGTTTTACGAATTCCCGCCCCGGGTCGCCCGGTATAGAATCCTTGCAGACGGTCTTTTATAGAATTCAGGCACCGGAGATAAGACAGCGACTTGGACAGAAAAAGCAGCAAAAGCAAGGTTATTTCAGGAATAAAAGAACTGGGACACACAGTGTCCGTAGCCGATATTGCCGCAAAAACCGGTCTTTCGCTGACAGAGTCCCGGATCACCCTGAATCAAATTGCCCACGAAACCCACGCGGTTCTTCAGGTTTCGCCAAAAGGCGACATAGCATACAAGTTTTTTCCTGATCTCGAGTCCATTTACCGGATTGTCGGGATCAAAAAACTGCTGCACAAAATCTGGGCTCTTGTTTATGACATAGGCTTTTACCTGCTCAGGATTTCTTTCGGTGTGCTTCTTATCGCATCGGTTCTAACGATTCTGGTTATATTTTCGATTGCGCTTATTTTGATCATGTTCGGAGCCGATGCTGCAGATGGCGATATGGACATGAGCGCCGGCGATCTCGATTTCGACTTTTTCGACTGGGACACTATTGCCCTGTTCTTTTCCTGGTCGGTTCTATTCAGGCATCAAACACCTACCTCAGATCCTGATGATGAATACATGGGCATCAAAATTGATACACCAGACAAAGGCTTTTTCAACAATTGCTTTTCATTCCTGTTCGGAGAAGGCAACCCCAATCATGGTTTGGAAAATAAACAGTGGCAATTTATAGCTGAGAGAATAAGACTTGCAAACGGGGTGGTCACAGCAGATCAAATAGCACCTTATTTGCTCAATACAAAAGCAGACTCAAAAGCCATGCTCGAACTTATGTGCCGATTTGACGGGAATCCTGAAGTTACCCGGAGCGGCAACATAGTTTACGCATTCCCTTCATTGCAGGTCACCGCATCTGGTGGCAAATTGCGGATGCCCTTGCCTGAAATGATTGAAGAAAAAGAATGGAAATTTTCCCGAGTGCCTGTTGATCGATTGCACTGGGTTTTCTTTTTTGCCGGCGCAAATTTATGCGGCTCATATGCTCTGAACAAACATCTTGCCTGGTTTGCACCCCTGCTTCCATATGCCGATCTCATTCATGTAATGATGATCTACGCAATTTTCTTTATGAGTTTTCCGGTTGCAAGGGAACTATTAAATACAGTGCGCAACGCTCTTATCGAACTGCGCAATAAAAAGCGAAGCAAATCTCTTGCATATTTAAATAGCAATGAAAGCAGATACAAAATAGCCGAAGCTCAGCAGTTTGCTGCCCGGCTGCAAAATATAACAGCGCAGGCACCTGTGTACAGCACAGACGCAAATGTGCTTGAGCAGGAAAGTGACGGACTGGCTGCAAAGTTTGCTGAATTGCCGGCTGCAGTTAAAATTCCGGGGCAGTTTATCGAGCAAAATAACTTAGCGAAGCATTAGTGAGCTTTAGGGATTTTTTTAGTGGCTCTCTTTTCGGGTTTTCTTTTCCATGACTTTTGGAAACGCTGCATCACTCTTGGCTTCTGATGACTTTGCCACTTTATGATCAGTAAGGCTCAACAGGTAATCAGCTCGATTTTTGAGTTGCTCCCAATCGGAATCAAACTTATTTAGATGGTAAAGCCTGAGCTCGCGTATCTGGCCATTAGCAGATTCTGTCAGCGAACTTATTTTGGCGAGAATTAGCGGCACTGCACGAAGCTTGCCATCTCCCTTTTTGTATGGCCGATCCTGATAAGCACTTGTGCCCTGAGAAAAAGTATGGTTTATTGATACAGAAAAACCCGGCAACGGGTTGCTCACAATCGGTTGCGAGAGATCCTCTTTAAGTTGTTTTGAGTACAGCTCGTTCAATATTCTTTGAGCTTCCTTCATTCGCGTTTGTTTTATGTTAATTAACGCGAGGTTCTCGTATGCAATGATGCCACTGATTGAATTCTCTAAACCTTTCTTTTCCAGATTACTAATCACTTCAAGCATCAAGCCCTCTGATTCTTTGTAATTGCCTGTCTCAAAACAAACAATTGCAAATTCATTAGTCATAGACACCGCTGCCAGTAAATTGCTCAAATAACTGTGTACTTTGTTATCGAGACTTTCCGCCTGAAAAGCATCTATTGAAGATACAGTTGCAGGAACTTTGTAGAGTGCTCTAGCTTTATCAAAATGCCCTGACCTGACAAGAGCCTTCGCCAGACTGAACCTCGTATTAGAATGTCTGTGGTGTTTTTGTTCAAGTGCAAAGGCTTTTTCAAAAACTTTCACTGCGGCTTCAAAGTCACCGTTTTCCTCAAGAGCTAGACCCCAGCGTTGAAGCCAGGTGACTTGATCCGAATTTGGCGCTCCGAAGCCGGCAAATTTTTCTTCCTGAGCTTTGCACAGTTCAATTGCTTCTTTTATTTTCTTCTGAGAAAGTAATTCAAAATAAAGGGAGTCACTATCTCCGAGCTGGTCTCTAAGATCCTGCGGTATTAAGCTTTTACGGAGCTCTTTAAGCTCCTTTTCAGTCTGCTCTGCAGCGACTTTATCACCATTGGCATTTAAGACCACAAGCAAGTTCTCTTTCAAGACCAGCAACTCATCTTGATCCAGAATTTTCTGATCCTGAGCTATTTTAATCGCTTCCTTCAGCTCATTTTTTGCTCTGGCAAACTCACCAATATCAAAGTGGAAGCAGGCTGATTGAGCCAGTGCTGCGACCCTGTCAGCATCATCACGAGCGGCTTCAAGCATTGAGCCGATTACAGCTTCTGCCTGGTCTTTTTTGCCTTGCTTCAGGTAAATCGATGCAAGCTCTCTTGTAATTTTGCAGCTCTCAGGATCTAGCTTGCCACCGGCTGACTCAGATTGAACAAGCATTTTTTTCAACTGAGCTATTGCATTATCGAAGAATCCGGCCTCTTTGTATTTTGATACCAGTTCCCAGTTCAAGTCAGCCAGTTCCTGCTTTGTTTCATTCAAACTCTTTTGCAGATCTTCAGTCGCCTTTTCAAAAAGGCCGGCAGCATCTTCAATTCGTTTATTTTTCAAATACAAAGCTGCAAGTTCCGAACGCTGTGCAGAACTGGACTGGTAACGACTTCTGGCAGCTTCTTCTTTTTTGAGCTCTGACTCGTATATTTGACTGAGTGCCTTAAGACCTTCATCAGTTTTTCCGCTCAGATAAATGCTTGAAGCAAGCATTATTTCCTGGTTTTCGTCCAGGCGGTCATGTGCCTTTGCAAGCTCGAAATATCTAGCCGCCTCCGAATATTTTTGCCTTACAAAGTAAAATGTGGCCAGTCTCAGCAAAACACGGCAGATGAGAAAATTCCTCCGGGCAGGCTCACTTCCTTGAGCCAGCTTCAATGCCTGCTCATAGCTAGCTTTAGCCCCTTCTGGGCTTGACAAGCTCTCGCTTACGAGTGCTTTGAATAGCAACTCTTTGATCTGATCTTCAATGTTTTGTTCAGAGTTTCTTGCTTGACTCTCTTCTATTTGTTTTTCACCTGATTTTTTCTCACCCGGCAGCTTATCACTTGATTGTTTTTCCTCTGATTGCTTCGCTTCTGATTGCTTCGCTTCTGCTTGCTTTTCTTGCGTTGCGGTCTTCTCTTCATCTGCCGGCTTAGCATTAGCTGAAGATTCTTCGGCAAAGAGCGGCTGAACTGAAAGAAGCAGAGTAAAGAGCAGTGTCGAAGCAAAACCAGCTTTAGCAAAACCGGCTCTGAAGTAAAGATTCCAGTTCTCCATCTCTAAACCCCCAGCAAGAGTGTTTCAGGAATAAGCTTAAACAGCATATTGTAGCCCGTGCGCTGCAAAGAGTTGTCCTCAAAGGAACCATTAATTCTCTTCCCTTTTTATATGGATTTGCAGAAACTAGAATCAGCTTGAAAAAACGGCATATGAGTAATCGCCAGATGAGCTTCAAAACAAACCTCCTGATTTTTCTCCTTCTAGCTAACCAGATAGCTTTTCAACTGGCGGCCGATGCTCAGAACCAGCGCAGAGCACGTAACAATCGGATCAGAGCCGTGATAATGTCCGGAAGAGCCGGTCAGGCAGCCAAACAAGTTCAGGTTTATCCAATGCCGGACTTAAAGCTAGCTCCTCCCGGAAGCAGCAAGGCAAACACGCAAGAGAACGAAAAAAACGAAAAGCAAGCAGCCGAAAAGACAGAGTCAGACAAAAGAGAATCGGACAAAGAAGAGAAAAAGCACAAGAACAAGTCATCTAAAAGCAAGGTTCGGGGAGACGCACCCTGCATGTCCTGGGCCAAATTCGGTGTGCCCGTAAGGGCAGTTTTATTGTGTGTTCATGGTCTTGGACTCAATGGCAATTGTTTTGAAAAACTCGGCAAAGATATGTCTCAGCTTGGTGTTGCCACCTATGCAATTGATGTTCGTGGCTTCGGCTCCTATATGAACGCGAAAGGTCACGAAAAAGTTGATCTAAAAGAATGTGTAAATGATTTGAAAGAAACACTTAGCTGGCTGCACAAGGCTAATCCAGGCAGAAAAGTATTTCTGCTTGGTGAATCTATGGGTGGTGCAATTGCACTGCATGCCGGAGCGCAATTTCCCGAGCTTATGGACGGTGTAATTTCCGTTTGTTCGGCAGCCGAAAGGTTCAAACAGAAGAAAACGGACCTGAAAGTATTTCTCCACATGCTCAGCGGACCCAAAAGAGAGTTTGACATAGGCAAGCAGATTCTTGATCAGGCAGCCGGCGACAATCCTGCGCTGAAGGAAAAATGGCAGGAAGATGATCTGGCACGCATGAATCTTTCTCCTGTAGAGCTCATGCAATTTCAAAGCTTCATGAACGAGAATCATGAAATGGCTGAAAAAATAACTTCGCTTCCAGTATTGATGGTCCAGGGCACCAAAGATAAACTAGTTAAACCGGAAGGCACGCAGGAACTTTATGACGAGCTGAAAACACCGGACAAAGAACTTTTCATGGTCGAAAACGCCGAGCATTTGATCTTCGAGAATGATCAATTTTCATCGGATACATTAAACAGGGTAGCTGAGTGGATATTCAAGCGCTGCCCTCCCGATCCGCTTGCCGATGCAAAAGCAGCGCTTGATGCAGGAAAAGCTCAAATGGCTGTTTCGATTTTGAAAAGAGTTCTAGAAAAAGACCCTCAGAATCCCGGTGCAAATTTATTGATGGGACAGGCGCATGCACGACTGAAGCACTTCCTGATTGCTCGCCAGTTTTATACACGGGCTTTGCGCTCAGGGCGAGGCTCTGAAATTGCAAGCGATGCTAATAAAATGTTGATGCTTTTGCCACAAGGATTCGCAGGACCCCAGGGCATGCAGAGTCGCAAGTTCAAGCAAGCATCCGGAAAGCCAACTGTTCTGGTGTTCAATGCTTCCTGGTGCAAACCCTGCCAGGATATGAATGAAATTGTGAGCAAAGCAAAAACAGTAGCCGGCAATCGAGTTGATTTCAGAATCATTGATGTAGATGACCCGAAAAACGATTCACTTATCGAGCAATATTCAATTGGACCGGTGCCCACAACTATATTCATAGATGCAAACGGCAAAGTCGCAGGTTTCCAAGTAGGGTTTGATGACGGTATTGACGGCATGGTCAGAGGAGTGCAGAAAATTTTGCCAAAATCCGGACCCGGCGCCGGACCCGCTTCAAGAGCAAGAAGAAAACAGTCATTCCAATTTCAGCCAGCTCAGATCTGAACTTAGCATCAAAAAAGTTAATCAAATAAATTGAACTTTTTGGCAGCAAGCTACGTTTTTAGATATGGAAGCCCTCATTCAAATTAAAACCTCAATCAATCACCGCGAAGGATCTTGACATGAAAATAGCAACATCACTTGGAATTTGCACAGCTCTTATTAGCGGCTATTTTGCTCTCAGCTGCCAGCAGGCGTCAGCAAACCCGAGAGTACATCACCGTATTAACCACCGCCAGTTGAAGCAACAGGGACGAATAGGCAAAGGTGTCGCTAACGATTCACTGACCAAAAAAGAAGCTGCCAGGCTGCAGGTACAGCAACAAAAGCTTGCAGCCCGGGAACAAAGAATGCGAGCATCAGGCTGCGGTCTGAGTCCTAAAGAACGGGTAAAACTCGAAAAGCAGCAAGACGCACTCAGCAACAATATCTATCAGCAAAAACACGACGAACAAACAAGAAACTAAGTCCTCGGGAACACTTTGTGCCCGGCTTCGTCAAATGCACTATGGTCAATTCCGTGCTTGTGCCGCCACCGTATTCGGTGCTAACCCAAGCACGGAAGCTTGCACCCTTACATTGTGATTGATGGCACTAGCTGGAGTCGCCTGGCTTTCAATGCCAGGTGAGAGGAAGGGAGAAATGACGGTCATTAAAGAGTGGCTCAAAAGCCTGCTCAGAACCTTTACAACAAGCCCTGAAGGAAACGCCTGGGACGAGCTAAAAAGAGCACGCAGCATGGAAAAGCTCCAGGCAAACGGTCAAAGCCAGGGACAAAAAAGAGTCTTCACACACAGAAGATAGACAAGCTAGATTCTGCAAGCAAAGATCTTGAGAATGCTAAATTTAATCCAGCCTCTTCATTTATTAACCAGAGAATTCATTAAAGTCTGCAGGACTGATACTTCAACGGGGAAATAAATACAATAAGAGTAAGAGGGTCAACAGGGTCGGTACTTTGCAAGAATTTACCAGATTCAACGCTCAAAACAAGCGCATAGCAAGCATTTGCGCTAAGACGGCCTCGTGCAGACAGAAATGGTCTATTAAGATTCCACTGCTTGCAATTGCGGTCTCTTGTATACTGCCGCCGAGTCTTGACTTCCAACCTGCTCAGGCCTATACAAAGGAGCTTGAAGCATCGATTATTGACAACTTGAGTGCAGAACTGGGTTTTCCTCTCTACACATGGGCTCCCGAGAAAGCACCACAAGCGGTGATTATCGCCATTCACGGAGCTACGCTTCATGGCAGAAGCTATACGAAACTCGCAGAACATCTGGTAAAAAAGGGATACGCAGTTTTCTCTCCTGACTTAAGAGGTTTTGGTGCCTGGTACCATGACAGCAAAGAAGATGATGAGCTTGCCCGTCATGTTCTTTACCGTCAGAGCGAAACAGACCTTAGAAACCTGCTTTCAAAAGTTCATCAGCTCTACCCGGGCAAACCAGTTTTCTTAATGGGGGAAAGCGTGGGAGCTAATATGGCCATCCGGCTTCTGGCGAGCGCCCCTGATTGCGCCGACGGCATGATCCTTTCGAGTCCAGCTATTAAACAACGTTACTTTTTTGGGCCATCAGTGATTTTTCAGGCACTGAAAGTATTTTTTGTAAACCCGGCGGCTCAACTCGATGTGACTCCCTATCTGCGATCGAGAGTATCCGAAAACGACAAGATTGTGGATGAGCGAGTTAACGATCCACTTGCACGAAACAAACTAAACGTAGGCGAACTCTGGAAAACTCGCTGGTTCAACAAGGACTGCTTGAAGATGCTGCCGCAGCTACCCGCGAACGCTTCGGTACTGGTGCTCGAGGGAAGCGAGGACAAGCTCTTTCGCGCAGATGAAATTTCCGAACTTATGGAACAATTACCCTGTCATGACAAAACCCTTCATCTGATGAAAGGAAAGGGGCACATTCATCTGGAAACCGTTCACATTGAGAAATCTACAGAAACCGTGGTTTATGATTGGCTGGCGCAAAAGTGCAACAAATTTGCTAACAAAGATCATAGTGAAGAGACACCGTCAGTTTCGTCTAAGAACACAGCCATCATTCCCTGAGCTAGCCTCAAGCCCGGATCTGGATGCGGTGTTTTCCCTCTAGGCTTAACTCACGTAACAATGTAAGATTGTCATTTATGAGCGACAGAGACCCCCTGGAATTGAGCAATACAAACCCGAGCGGAGCCGGGCTCTGCTCGATTTGCGGCCATCGTCACTCCCAGGAGGATTCATGTATCGAGTTCGAGCCCGCTAGAGAATCTCAGAACTCAGATGAGCTGGTTGGAAAAACTGTCGGCGGCAAATACCAGATCATTTCGCGCCTTGGTGAAGGCGGCATGAGCGTTGTCTATAAAGCCAAACAGTTTCCGATTAATAAAATTGTGGCTCTGAAAATGCTCCTGGCGCATCTTTCAGGTGATCAAAAGAGCAGCGCCAGATTCTTGCAAGAAGCAAAAGCCGCCGGCCAGTTTTCTCATCCGAATATAGTGGCTGTCCTGGATTATGGGCTTGACGAAAAGAACAGGCCTTTCCTTGTTATGGATTATCTTGAAGGAAAGAGCCTTTCGGAAGTTTTGAAAGAGCGCAACTGGCTTCCTTACAAGGAAGCATTACCACTTTTCATGGAAATATGCGACGGGCTTGCAGCCGCACACGAAAATGGTGTTATTCACAGAGACATCAAACCGAGCAACATAGTTTTGCAAAATCTTCCAGCAGGCGGCTCAAGAGTTCGAATCGTCGATTTCGGAATTGCAAAAATGCTGGATGCCGAGTCTCAGCATCTCACAAAAACAGGCGAAGTTTTCGGCAGCCCGCTTTACATGAGCCCCGAACAATGTGAAAGCAGCAAGATAGACCGGCGCTCGGATATATACTCACTTGGTGTTGTTTTTTATGAAACCCTGAGCGGCAAAAGACCAATTGTAGGTCAATCGGCACTGGAGACGATGCATTTGCATATGAAAGAGCTGCCGCCGAGCTTGCAAAAAGTATCTGAAGGGCAGTCGATTCCACTGAGCCTGGAAAACATCGTATTTAAGATGATGGCCAAAGACAAAGAAAAGCGCCACTCAAGCATGCTTGAGCTAAAAAATGAGCTGGAAGAGTTTTCCAGAGGCGAGAGTAAAGAATTGTCCGGCAATATTTCATACTTCGGCAGAGAAATTTCACGCAAATCAAAGTTGATAACAGCATCTATTGCAAGCGTGCTTGCATTAGCAATCGCAGGCAGCATTCTCTATCCTCACGCCTGCCTGGCGATTGCACAAAAGCAATTTGAAGAAGCAAACCATGAGTTTGCACTGAACGAATTTAACAGGGCCGAACCTCTGATAAAGTCTGCGGTTAAGCTGAGCAAACATAGCGGCGACAAGAGTTTTGAAAGTCGTGCCCTTGGATTACTCATCAAAGTATACGCAAAGCAAGGTAACGTGGATGATCTGAATAATGCTAGAAACCAGCGCCAGGGATTGATAAAAGAAATTCTTGCAAAGTGCGAAATCGGCGACGAGCCAATCGATGACCTCCTCAGGAAACTGCCCGGCAATCCAGATGCAGGCAATTTAGTACTGGCAAATCAAACTGAAATCAAAGTCAGAACTTCGCGTAAACAGAGCCATAATCGTTTAAAAGCCTCGATGACTCAGGAACCCAAATCCAGAGCAGCGAGCAGCACCACTGCATACGGTGGCGCCGGCGGCGGAGTCCACGGCAGCATTTTCGGGGTCACAATCGCTGATACCAAGCAGGAATCCGCCCCTTCGTCGCCACCCCCTCCCCCACTCCCACTTGCATCTCTAGCTCTTTCTCCATCACCAGCCCCATTACCATCTCCATCACCAGCCCCGTTACCAGCAACATATCCCAGTCCCCAAAAAGCGTCGTCGGTTCTGGCGGGAAGCCTATCTGCAAGGAAGCCTTCATCTGCACCGAGTCCGGTGAGGAGTCAGGGATTTAATCAAAATAGGGACGGAGCAAGACGCAGTGGCTGGTCTTCCGGACCGATTTCCATTCCTGAGACCAAGGAAGAATCAAGCAAGAAAAAGGCCTTCCGGAAATTCATAGAAATTGTTGACGAGAGACCAACACTTGCTTCCGTGGCTTCTGCGGCAACAGATTCCGGAGCTTCAAATTCAGGTGCTTCAGAGCTTCGAACAACCAGAAGATCCTTCGACGACCATCAGTTGGTAGCTGAAGAACTCCTTGATCCGGAATTGCTCGACAAACTTGAAGCTGCCTGCGATTACTTGATTGAAAAACAGGAATTTTCCAAAGCAAGCCAATGCGCATCCAGGGCACTGAACGCAGTCATGGCATATAAGCATGCCTCACACGGCGCCAACAATCTTTATGAATCGAATCAGGAGCTTTCCAAACTTTATACGAGAATTGCCTATTCTGAAATCATGCTGAGTAATTTTAAAAACTCGCCTGAAACTGTAGATGGAATTGCGCGTGCCATCAAGCTAGCCAGCCTGGGTAATTACAAAACTGAAGAGCTTGAAGCAAGAGCTGTTTATTACTTTCTCTATATGAAACAAGGAAACAGGGGCAGAGCAGAAAGTGAGTTCAAAAATCTGCTAGCTAAGGCAGATACTCTATCCCTGGAAAGCCCAATCTTAAAACAGATAAGAAAGCAGATGGAGCTTTAGTTCTCAAGTTTCTTTTCGCAAGCTTCATAGTCCTTCCTGATTTTTTTGAGTTCGGCAGAATCTGGAGCAAGCAGTTTCTCTTCAATGCGAAGCGCTTCTTTGTAAGCAGCAACTGCTTGCGCACTGTCATCTTCGGCTTCATACAAGGCAGCAAGTTTCAGAAGCGCCTGCCCTATTTCCGGACGCACAGGGTCCGGATTTTTTTTCAAATATTCATCAAGCAATTTTTTGTAATAAACACGCTGGCTTTTGATGCTCAGTTTATATAGCGGGTGTTCTTCCTTGTAATTATCTTGAATAATTTTTTCTGCACGATCAAGAAGATTCTTAGCAGAAGCAAGTTTGTTCATCTCACAATAAAGGCCGCCGGCGTTCAAAAGTATCTTAGCAAGCTCGGCATCAGGCTTTCCGTCTTTGTCCTGACTTTGCTGGACGCTCACAGCTTTTGCAAAAAACTTTTCTGCTTCATTGTATTTTTTGAGCTGGCGTAAAGTATTTGCGTGATTGGAAAGCAAAATCGCATAGTCGGCGCTTCCCTTTTTCTGCGTAGAATCATAGGTATCAATCGCTTCAAGTTCGAGCTCGTTTGCTTTCTCAAGATTTCCCGAACGCGAATATGCCTGTGCCAGATTATCTAGTGCATTTGCATTGGCAAGGCTTTTGAAGCCGGGAATCTTGCGCTTCATTTTTAAGCCCTCTTCCATTAAGACCCTGGCTTTTTCATATTTGCGTAAATATAAATACTGCTCGCCGATTTTGAGAAAGGCCTCGGCCCGGCTGCCTTCGATTTTCAGGTTTTCTGCCGTTGCAAGTGCCATCTCCAGCTTTTCCAAAGAGTCGTCAATGTGCCCATCGGCATAGAGCTTTTGCGAAGTAGCCAGATACTCATCCCAGTCTTTTTCCTGGGCACCCCTGTCGCCTTGCCCGGCTTTTTTATCAGCCTCTTCAACTTTTTTGCCTGCCTTTTCTGCTTCAGGAACTTTGCTTTCCGCAGCAAAACTGCCGGCAGAATTGAACTGGCAAAACAAAATCAAGAAACAAGGAAGAATGTAAAGCTTTCGCATAAAGAGCTAATCCAGATCCCGGCACTAATTCTGACAGCTTGACAAAGTTCTTGCAGTAATGAAGTGCATTCAATAATCAACAGCCTTCCTGCGCGGGATTGTGGCGATTGATTAAGTCGTCCTAATATAATCAGTGTAGAAATACGAAGAACTGACCTCTGTCCCGGCAATTTTGGCGGATACTACGAAGACTTTGTTGAAGATAAAGAAAGTCGCCACTATACTGAGCGGGTGAGACGAGGAAAGCTATGAAAGCTAGAGTATATACTGTCCTGGGAATCATGACCCTGCTCTTGAATTTGAGCCCAACTCAGGCTCAGGAAAGCCCGGGCGCCAATTTACCTCCACTTGCTCCGCCAATAAGGTCTCTGGACTCAGCAATTCAAGATCTGACTTATTCCCGGCAGAATCAGGAAATTCCGGCAGTGCAGACAGCGCCTGTCCAGAGCGCGCCCGAACATGGAAGTCCAGTAAGCCAGGCAGCAGCGCCTGCTAGCGCTCCAGTTAGTGCTAATGCCCCTGAAGCAAGTCCGGCTGCTGAATCTGTTCTGCAGCAACCAAGCAGCAATGAAACAGTAGCACCAGAGTCTTTATCTCAATTGCAGGGAAAAGCCGGGTCTCAACCGAACTTCAAGTCACCGGTAGTTTTCATTTATGAGTTTACGGCAAGCTGGTGCCCCAGTTGCCGCAAACTGGCTCCGGTCGTAGAAAAGGCAGCTGCAAAATACGGCGGTTTTGTCCAGTACACCCCGGTTGATGTGGACAAGAATCAAGAGCTGGTCAAACAGCTAAATGTTGCTCAAATCCCAACTCTGATGGTTATCGACAGGCGCGGGCGCATGCTGAATCGCCTGGTTGGTCTGCAACAGGGAGCCCAAATTGATACGATCCTTGACCACTACCGGCAACAAACGATTGCGTCACTTTCACGCAAAACACACTGACTTTGAAGCTACCCTCAAGCATTTTTCCCTTCTGCCTTTGCTTTTGCCTGGCCATTTCTTGCAGCCTGGCTGAAAATGATCCGAGTCAGGGCAGCAACTACTCAATAAAAATTTTGCGCAAACAAAAGCGGCTGCTTGTAATAAATAAAGATGGAAAAACGGTTCTGGAAGCAGCAGTTGGGATCGGCCGCGGCGGGTTGGGCAAAAAAAACTCTATGAGCGACTGTATAACTCCTGCCGGCAATTTTAAGGTCGATCTGATTCTCTACCAAGACTCAGCCTACAATGACATTGCGCCCAGCAGCAAAAGAAAATATGCAAGCAATAAAGAAATCAGCAAAATACTAGCTTCAAGAGAAGGGCTGGCTGGGCTTTTCTCAAACATGAATTCGCTTGATTTCGACGGAGACGGCAGGTCTGACACTGCATACGGTGCTGCTTACATCGGCCTTGATTCAAAAGATTCAGTTACGGGCCCTAAAATTTCGCAATTTTCAGGCAAGACATACTGGTATTCAATTGCCCTGCATGGCACGCCGCACGAAAAGGAGAATATCGGCAAGTCTCATTCAGGCGGCTGTGTTCAGCTTCCTGAAACATGCTTGAAAAGGCTCATTGAAGAAGGCATTCTCAAAACAGGCTCAGAGCTTTTGATCGAATAAAATGGCGCTAGCTATTATGCTAGCGCCACTACACAGGGTCATGAATTAACTTAGGGAAAAGCCGGTCTCAGCAAGCCAGCGCTTTAATTGCGTTGTGAATAGCAGAAAGCAATTCGCCTTCTTTGCTGTCCTTCAGCTTCTGAACATTCTCAGCAATGTCTTTTCTTGAAATACCGGAATTTTCGTCGCCCCATTCGTCATTGGAAACTTCCATAACGTCTTCATAGTTTTTGAGCAGGTAGCTCACAGCCGCCTGTTCACGACCGTTCAACTCTTTATTTTGTGAGGCAGCTTCAAGTTCCTTTCTGGATAGCAATCCATCTTGATCCGTATCCATAGCATGGAATTTTTGCTCATTTGAAAAAATGCGCTCGGTCAAACTTGCGGTCTTGTACTCTTTTCCAACTTCTTCCACAGACTTTCCGAATGCTTCCAGGTCTTTCATCGAAATACCTTTCTCAACACCAAACTGATCGTTGCTTACTTTCTTGAGTTGCTTCTCGTTATCGAGCATTACTTTAATTGCCTGGGCTTCTTTACCAGAATAAGATTTATCCGCGCTTGCAGCCTCAAGCTCTTTTTCACTCATGCAACCATCATGATTTAAGTCGATTTTGGGCAATAAAGATTCTGCTACCGAAACGAACTCGGAAAGACTCAAGTTTTCGTTCTTCTTATCCGGTGGCGGGGGTGGCGGGTCAACCGGTCCTTCAATCGGTCCTTCAATCGGTCCTTCTTCCTTCGCCAGTTTTGCCTCAATTTGTTTTGCCAGGGTGTTTCGCTGATCGTTATGGGCTGAGGCCATCTTCCCTTTTTCAGGTGCAAAGTCACCGTACACGTCAAGATCTGAACTGTCGTGTTTTTCATCATAATCATTCATGATCTGGTCTATAAGGCGGAGTTGCTGTTCATCACTCATGACTTTGAATTGATCACCTGGATGCAGCACCTTTCCACCATTTAGTGCCTTAACTTCACCAGCAAGCTTAGAGAGGTCCTCATCCTTCATCTCCGGATACATACGTTTGAGAACCTGGAAGTAACTCTCACCTTTCTGAACCGGAACGCTCATTGACGATTCCGCCACTGCAGCCTTGGTTTCCTTCAAGTATTCATTACGTGCATCCACCTTAGCCTTTTGCTCTTGCTCCGCCTGCTCCTTCGCCTGCTCACCTTTTCCGTCTTCTGCTTGCACGGGCTTGTCACCGGTTACAGGCTGTTCGACCTTTCCGCCTTCTGCTTGCACGGGCTTGTCACCGGTTACAGGCTG
>CAZTQO010000011.1:0-68403 GCA_964615655.1 uncultured Candidatus Obscuribacterales bacterium
GCAAAAACTGTCGAATGCGCCTGCAAGTGCCAGACGCTCCAGATCTTTTGCGCGGAGTCCGGAGCGCTTGCAAACATCTTCAATGCTTTTGAATTTGCCTCCCTTTTGCCAGGCGCTTTCAAGCGAAGCTCTGGCGCTTGCTCCAAGCCCGGATACAAAGCGCAGACCTATTCGCAAAGCTGGTTCTTGATTTTGCATTTCAGGATCTTCAAGGCTGCAGTCCCAGAAGCTGTATGCCAGATCGCAGGGGCGCACTTCGACATTGTGACGCAGCGCGTCTCTAATAAGAGTAGCCGGGCTGTAAAAGCCCATGGGTTGCGCGTTCAAAATCGCGCAATAAAACTCGGGCGCATAATAAAATTTGATATAAGCAGAAGCAAATACAAGCAGAGCAAAAGAAGCTGCGTGGCTTTCCGGAAAACCGTAATTTGCAAAAGCTCTGAGCTGGAAAGTAATGGTTTCGACGGCTTCTTCAGAAAGTCCGTTTTTGCGCATGCCGTCAGCCAGCTCCAGGCAGAGAGCCGCCATTTTTTCGACCGAACGTTTGTGGCTCATTACCCTGCGAAGCTGGTCGGCCTGGGCAGGCGTAAATCCGGCTGCTACCACTGCAAGTTTCATGCCCTGTTCTTGAAAAAGCGGCACTCCGAAAGTTCGCTTCAAAATAGGCTCTATTGAAGGATGCAGGTAAGTGACAGGTTCGAGCCCCCGGCGCCTGCGCAAATAAGGATGAACTATGTTGCCCTGTATTGGACCGGGGCGGACAATTGCAATTGAAACTACGATGTCGTAAAAGCAGGTCGGGCGAATCTTTGGAAGAATGCTCATTTGCGCGCGGGATTCTACTTGAAAAACGCCGATGGTGTCAGCCTTTTGCATCATTTGATAAATATTTTGATCGTTCATGTCAAGCTGTGAAAGATCAAGATCTATATTGCGATGCTTTTTAATAAGCTTCACTCCTTCCTGGATCATTGTAAGCATGCCGAGTCCTAAAAGGTCGATTTTTATGAGCCCGGCATAGTCGAGATCGTCTTTATCCCACTGAATTACAGTGCGTCCGGGCATTGAAGCGGGCTCCACCGGGACAATCGAACCGATTGGCTCGCCTGAAAGCACGAAGCCGCCCACATGTATGGAACGGTGTCTCGGGAGCTGGTGCAATCCTGCAACCACTTGAATTAGCAGTTTTACCCGGCGGCAATCAGGATCTAAACCGGCTTTTGCAGCGCCACCTGCTGCAAGTGCCTGAGCTGCCGACTGCGCCTCCATATGATGTGCTTGCGCTGCAAGGCTATCCTGCTCTTGAGGTGACAGATCAAAAACCCGGGCGGCATCGCGCACTGCAGAAGCGCCTCTATAAGTGATATGCTCGCAAACCATAGCAGCATGCTCTCTTCCGTATTTTTCATAAACATATTGAAGTACTTTTTCACGCTCCTGGTGAGCAATATCGAGATCTATATCAGGTGGCTCTTTTCTGTCTTCGCAAATAAAGCGTTCAAACAGAAGATCCATTTCAATTGGATCGACGGCGGTGATTTTAAGGCAGTAACAAACGGCTGAATTTGCTGCAGAACCACGCCCCTGCACGGCGATGTTTTGAGACTCCGCAAAACAAATTATGTCCCACATAATAAGAAAATAGGGTGCAAGGTCAAGGCGGCAAATAAGATCTAATTCGTGCCGGAGCTGGCGAACTTGCTTTTCAGAAAGCTTCTTTCCGTATCTTTGCCTGGCACCCAGCCATGTAAGTTTGAAAAGCAGCTCGTTTCTTTGCTTGCTTGTATCGGGGGCGGGGTAGTGGAGACGGTCTGTTTTCTCAAGACCGTCTCCACCATAGAAAAACTTTTTTTCAAGGCTGTTTATATATTGATTTGCGTCTTCTGTATTTGCTTCTTGCTCCTCTTCTTTCTTTGCTTCTTTTTTCTTTGCTTCCTTTTTCTTCCCTTCGTACATTTCAGCTGCTTTTTCTTTCAGATAGCTCCATGCATAGCTCAGGTCTATATGTGGAAGTTCGGGTTTTAAGAGTCCCAGGCGAAATTCACAGCGTTCGGCTACGGCCAGAGTGTTTTTTATACCCTGGGGATGATGCTGCCAGTTTTTGAGCATTTCAGCCGCCGACTTTAGATAGAAACTACCGTTTGGGCGCAGACGTCTGCCTGCTGTTGAAAGAGTCACTTCATGCTTCAAGCAGGTGAGCACATCGTGGATTATTCGTTTTTCCGGGTATGCATAATGAACATTGTTTGTTACTACCCATGGAACGGAGAGCTTTTCGGACATTTCATAAAGTTGTTTGCAGATTAGCGACTCCTGAGCAAGATTGTGATCCCAGAGCTCCAGAAAAAAATCGTCTCCATATATTTCCAGGAAGAATTTACATGCTTTGTATGCTTCGTCGATTTTTCCCCTTGCAATAAGTGAAGGTAGCTTTCCGTGAGGGCAGCCGGACAATGCGACTGTACCGGCTGCATGCTCCGCGAGCATTGCCATGCTTATGCGAGGCATACCTCTTGGAGAATTCATTCTTCCTGCTGTTACCAGGCTGCATATGTTTTTGTATCCTTCTAATGACTTTGCAAGCAAAACTATGTGTTCGTTACCCTCCATGCTCAGCTCGACGCCGATAATAGCGTCGATGTTCAATGCGTTACCGGCCTGGGCAAAGCGAACCGTGCCGCCTAAATCGTCATGATCTGTAAGTGCGATTGCTTTGAGTCCGATAACTGAAGCACGTTCCAGAAGTTCTTCCGGGTTAGATGCACCGTCTAGAAGTGAGAATGCCGAGTGACAATGTAGTTCTGCATATTGCATTTCCGATTCGTTTTATTTCAGTCGAAAAAACCGTCAAGCTGCCAGGAATTGTTTTCATGATCGTGCACCAGTAAGACAAGGTAGTTTGCTGCTTTTCGTTCAACGGCCGCTTCAAGCAGCGCCACATAATAAGAGCGGCGTAGCGGCTGCTCCCACCACAAGCCGGATAATTTTTCCGGCTCCGTCAGTTCTTTTATTCTGTGCCAGCGACCTCTGTAGGTTATGGACCTGGGAGCTTTACCCTGGTATTCGACTAATACCGGCTCCGGAGTCGCTGATTTCTTGAGCACAAGCCCGCAGGCAAGCGCTGCAGCGCTGGTATTTGCTGCTGTGTTTGCAGAGCTGATATTGACAGGTAAAACGGACCTTGCTTCTTCAAGAACAGGTAAAAAACTTGCAGCCAGGTCCGGAATATGCTGATCGCAAGGGAGAGGACGAAGCACAGACTTTGTGCCCATTCTGGTGATGAATTTTGATAGAAGCAATGCAAACGGTTCTGCCTGTGCATCATCATTTTTGCTCTCGGCAACAAATCTCGTTTTTGCATAAGACTCACTCCTTTTGTTTTCCTGTTTTTTATTTGCATGTTTTTTGTCTGCATCTGCTTTGTCTCTTTCATCTCTAATGCTTATTGCAAGTTTCAAGGGCTCTTCTTTTTGAGAGAGTTTGTTTTGTTTGTAGCTTTCAGGGCAGTGTTTTCTTACTTCTATATGCAACCCGGTAAACTCACGTATAAGCGGGACGGCTTCAAGCGAGAGTCTTATTATTTCAAGCAAAAACTTGCTCTTATTTGAGGGGCGAATAAGCTGCAGCGGGCGGCAGTCGAATTTTGTACTGTCGTTGTAAAAAGAAACGACTAATTCTTCAGCTAATAGTTCATTCTCGATAAGTTTTGAACAGATGCTTTCAAGCATCGATTTCAATATGAACTGAGTCTGTGCCAGTGATTCAACCGGGAAGTTGAGATCAAGAGCTGATTCATAAAGAACCGGCATCTGGACGCTCTGGGGCTTTCTTGCATCAAAACCGCAAGCCAGATCGTAGGCTTTGAGACCTTCTTTTCCAAAGCGTTTTTGCAGTTCGTCAAGTGGAATTTGCAGGAGCTGAGAAATTGTTTTTATGCCAAGGCTTGAAAGTGTTTCTTGAAATTCTTCCGACATGGGCAAATGATGAACTGAAAGAGGAGCCAGAAAGTCCCTATCTTTGGCAGCTGGAACGATATAGTGTTTGTGTTTTTTGAATTTGCTTGCCACCTGTGCAGCAAAAACTGTATCAGCTATGCCTATGTGTATATCCGGGAAGCCCGAACTCTCAATGATTTTTTGAATTGAAATACAGAATTTTTTTTCACCGCCTAGATGAGTGAGTCCACTTGCGTCAAGCATAAAAATGCCGCTGCCCATGCTGCTTATATGAGGGGAGACCATGAGAAGTTGCTGTACTACTGAGCTTTGCAAAGCAGCATAAAGATCACTGTTATATTCGACAGAAAGAAGATTGGCTGACAATGCTTTTGCTTGAGCAAAGTTCATGCCCGGTCTTATTCTGAATTTTGCTGCTTCCTTAGAGCAGAGCAATACCTGAGCTCTTGCACCTTTGCCTGAAAGAATTACAAAGGGCTTTGCGATAAGTGCCGGATCACGCTTTTGATGTGCGGCGATCTGGAACCTGGGGATGCGTAAACAGGCGATTCGGTACCGAAGATCCAAGGCTAACCTCCACTTCTTGTAATTGTCCGTCACGTAAAACTGTGAGTTTGACAGTAGGAATGATCATTGCAAGACCTTTCAGACCCGACTCCGCTCGTATGGCAAGCCCGCGGTTGAAAAGAAAGCGAGTGTGGCAACCCCAGTTTCCAGAAGCGGTAGCCGCTCGTTTTGAATCCGGTTCATTTTCGCTTTCGGGAATCTCAGTATCGGAAACGATTAGCAGTGCTGCTTTTGATTTGGCAAGTGCCCGACTCAAGCGCGCATATATTTTTGAAGGCAAAGAAGAATAACCCATTCCCAGATTCTTTCGTTTTGAAAGATCATTGTTTCCCAGGTCTAAAATAACCAGATCAAAAGCATTGCTGCGAATAAATTGATCTGCACTCCAGAGGGCTTCCTGTACATACATATTCTTTCTGGAAACAAGGGGCAGCACGCTTGTTTCTTTTGTTCCAGCTTCGTTCTTCTCTTCCGGGCGTATAATCCAGAACTTCCCTCCTTCTATGGAAGCCCAGTCGGCTGGATAAAGCTTTCCCTGGCAGTCTATGTATGCAACATTCAGCCCCTGGGTGCAGCAGTGGCTTATCGCGTTTCGTAAAAGAGTAGTTTTGCCTGATGAGAGCGGCCCGCTCCATTCACTGATACGCTTGCGAGCTATACCACGACTCAGCCCTGAGTCTATTCCATCAATACCTGTACTTATACTGTTGCGTGAGCCCTTTTTGGCACTCAGGCACGTGCCTGGAAAGAGTTGCTCAAGTTGCTGTTTCAACGCCTCCACTCGAACTTGCATACTCATTTTCTTTCCTCTTTCTAGTTTGGCAAGAGCACTGATGATGACCGATAATGTGCGTACAGTGAGGAGCTCTGCCTTTACGCCAGAGCTTTTTCAATTTAGGTGGAATAGCTAGCCGACAAAATCCGACCTGAATTCTCTTTTTCAGGGCTGAATTCGCTGCAAGCAACAAAAAAACGGGACGCGGCTCGGGAAACGGAGCTTGCTGACTGGATTGATGAGTTGTTTTGGTATTAACTATTAATACATACGCCTGTATGGTTAGTCAACCCCTTTAAAACCTGGAAAGGCTTAAATCAGATCTTTGGCAAAAAGGAAGAACTCAGAATCTCCGGACTCGCCGAATCTCCTGAATCTCCTGAATCTCCCGCTGAGGAGTCTTTTAACGTAGGCTTAGACTGTCTCAGTAATACACAGGGAAGGTTGGATAAGGCCTGAATACTGAGGGGACAATATAGCCGTATGAGAATGTCTGGTTATACGGATTGTAATGTCCGAGCATCAAATCGGAGCCCACACCTTTTCTGTCCATTATATTGAGCTGGTTCAAAAGCAGGTTCTGGGCATAGCGATTCGGTCTTAATTGAATCAGGTCGTTTTGCAATCTGAGTTGTGCAAGCTGGGCATTGCCGCTATCGAGCATGAGACCCAGCATGCTGGCTTCGCGGTTGATAATATCAATCCGCGGCAAATTAGGATTCGGATGATTCCATGAATTGCCTGGTATATGGGCAGCGAGTGTAGCTCTATTCTCTAGCAGCTCCGGATCGAATACTCTGGATTCTTCCTGGTTTTCTTCCTTTGCTTTTTCAGGACAGCATGTGTTTTCAATTTCCATTTGTGCAAGCTCCTTCTTCCTTTGGCAATTTCGACCGGCCTGTTGCAATGCGACCGGGAAAAGTGAGTATTTTCTCGATAGCTGTTCTGCAGCTATGAACTCAGTTGCTGAAGCACAAAGCTTGGTTTAAAAGCAAAGCAGGGCTAGCAGCATTTTTCCTGCCAGCCCACCCAGAGGCAGAATATAGTTTGCCAGAAAGAGAGTCAACGAAAAGCCGGTCGGTAATCACGTATTAGACCGGCAAGCTTAACTAGATGTCAGAATTGCCGCTGCAGTGGGCTCGACTTGACTATCTTTATTGTGATATTGATGCCTTTTCTTTTCTTTCTTCGTTTAATGAAGCAGGCACAAAAACAGGCTGGCGGCTCATTTTTTCTTTCCAGCTGAAATAAGCAAGCAGTGCTCCCGCGTACTTAGGAGCATTGGCAGCTATAAGAACGGGTAAATGTTCAAGCCAGTTGATCGGATAAAAAAGCAGGATAGCTACGTCTAGCAGCAAATAGAAGCTGGGAAGTAAAAGTGCATAACGGAGCTTGCTTTGGATGTTCTGAGTGCTTTTCTTGCAATAGCGGTCTGTGAACAAATACATAAATAGGGCGCCAAAGATGGCTGAAATCGCTGGTCCGGTGCTTTCAGCATGCAGCTGGCAGGCGATTTCACCTGGTCTTTCTGCTTGTATGCAAACCCAGGCAAAAACCTCGGCTATCGAGATTGCAACAAGCATTATCTCGATTAGAACTGCGGTGGCGGCTATTTTCAGCCAGTCGAAAACTTTCATTAGGCTCCCCTGAAATTTTGCAGAAACGGTCGTACCGGCGCTCAGTAAATAGAGAGTTCCGACTCAACTGGGGGGAGGCATACATGCTAACACAAAGGGCTCAATACAAGAAGGCATTTGCGCTTTTCTCTTCATAAACAGGAACAGAAATAAGAACAGTATGTTTAGCTAGCTGGAAAGTTTATTGTGTATATTTTAGAGGGGATTGCGCAGGAGTCAGCAGTTGAGTAGCACAAAGTTTCGCCAGTTATTACAATGCTGCATCATACTAGTCATTGAGATTAGTTCGACACCGGCGCCAGCAATATCTGCAGACCAACCAACTCCGACCCAGTGTCTGAGGAGCTTTATGACAGTTGTCTACGGAGCGAAGGAATTGAAACAAGTTGAGCAGTATATGTGCAAAAGCCAGAGAGATAGCTACAAGAAATCGTCTTGCAGCGACATTTAAGATTTAGTGCTTGCTCATTTGATTAAGTCTCTCAAGTTAGAATTCCTTCGTCCCAACCAGTGTTACGGTGAGATCAAGCTATGATGCGCTTCTTTTGAAGTCCAGGTTTCTGGAGACAGATCTTGCCATTCTGCAAGTAAGTTTTCTGCTTCTGTCTGCCTATTTTGCTTTCTTAGCCAGTCGGTATAGGTCTGGATCGTTTCCTTAAACGGCTCATGCTTTTCAAGCATTCCATGAAAAGCCGTGAAATTCTTGGAGGTTTTGGCCTCTTTGAGCAGTGCAATTGCTTCTTTGAACCTGTTTTCAGCTATTCGATTCTGTCCTCTTGCTGCCGCTAAAACAGCTAGATCCGTGCAGGTGGCAATTACGTCAGGGCTTAGCTTTCCAAAACAAGACTCACGCAGCTGAAGAACATCTTTTAGAATCTTCTCTGCAGTGTCGAGATCGCCGGCCTCTTTTTTCAATTGAGCGATGGCATTTAGGATGTCGCATTTTGCTACATCCTGATCTGCTCTGTCGAAATGTTCTATAAGTACTAGCGCCCGGCGCAAGTTTGCCTCAGCCAGCTTTTGATTGGAGGCAAGCCGCGCTTTTCCAAGCTGGCAGAGGTTGTAAGCAAGACAGCTGTAGTCTTTTCGTTCTTTTGATTCTGCAAGCAGGAGAGCTTCCTGATAGCGTTTCGGGTTCCGTTCCAGCCTGGCTAATGTTGTGTAAGCCCAGACTTTTTCGATTTCATGGCTGCCCTTGTCCAGATCATATATAGTTACAGCTTCTCTGGCATAAGCAATGGCTTTTTCTTTTTCCCCTCTCAACTCAGAAATCTGAGCCAGTTCAAGCAGGCAGCTTGCCGATTCCCTGCTTTTTTTGCCAAACTCTTTGCTGCTTATTTCCGTTGCTTCATCTAGCCGTTTCTGGGAGAGCTCGGATTCTCCCAGAAGATAATAGCTAGATCCCATTGCAAGTAGCGTTTGTACAATTAAGCGGAAATCCTTTCTGTCGGAGTTCTGGGCAGCCTTAAGTGCGAGCTGGCAGTTGTCGATGCCGAGTTTATATTTACCGTGTTTTATTGCATCCCTGGCTATATTGAGTTTGCATTTTGCAAAGAGTACACTCTTTGCTCCCTGAACCAGCTCAGCCAGCTCAGCAGTTTTCTGGAGCATCAGATCCAGACCCTGCCTGGGCTCAGAGCCAGGGATGATGAATTCCGCAAGTTTGTTTGCCTGAGCACAGAGATCTCTAGCAAACGACCTGAGTTCATCGGTATAAGAACCGTCATTTTTTCGACTTCTGAGTTCCTGCAATGTTTGTTCAAGGTTCTGGATAAGGTAAGGTACGGATTCTGTCAGTATTAGAGAGTTTATTCTTGCAAGCGTTGTTTGCTCGCCATGGCTGTCTTCAAAATAACGTTGAGTGTCCAGTATCTCATTGAGGCTTGAGACAATCTTACTTCTATCACTGGCTGATTCTGCAAGCTCTAGTTCCTTGAAAAAAACACTCTGGGCTTCCTTTACATGACCGCTATCAAACTGCTTTTGCCCTTCCAGATCATATGTTTGCCAGCGCTCATCCAATGGTAATTCTTTGAAATTCGAACGTACGTAAGTATAAATGCTTGCAATTGCACAAAGAAAAACAACAGTTGCTACGACACTGTATTCAATTTGCCGACTTTTCGATGAACTGCCGGCATCTTTGTGAGCAGCCCCCTTTATATGAATATCAACTATGGCACCATCTCTGATTTTCAAAAGATCTGCTTTCAAGTCCTTTGCTGATTGATATCTGTTTTCGGGTTTTTTCTGCATGCATTTCAGAATTGCCAGTTCCAGTGATTTCGGAATTTTCTGCTCCGGAAAGAGCTTGCTGATTGGCTCCGGATAACTAGATGCCTGCAGGTTTAAATATTGAAAGCTGGAGTCGGCCGCAAATGCGGGTTTGCCGGTGATTGCTTCGTACATGATGCAGCCAAGCGCATAAATATCCGTGCGCTGGTCGCATATGCCGGTCCATTGCTCCGGAGCCATATATGGCGGGCTGCCGACAATTTCGCCTGTTTCAGTGAGCCTTTGCCGATCTTGAGTTGCATCAAGAATTTTCGCAATGCCGAAATCCAGTATTTTCGATACGAGTTCGCCTTCTTTAACGCGCAAAATTATGTTACTCGGTTTTAAGTCTCGATGGACAAGTTCCAGGCTGGCGGCATTGTTTAAACCAGAACAGAGTTGAATGAAAAGTTCGATTGCATCTTTGCAAGAAAGCGGACCGCTTTCTTTGATAAACGTATCCAGCTGCTTGCCTTCGAAAAACTCCATCACAATATATGGAGCCGGTGTTTCGCCGTAATCCAGCACTCGCACAATGTTTAGATCGCTGAGGCGGCTCAATATTGAGGCTTCCTGAGACATTCTTTTGATACCCTGAACGTCTTTCGCCAGGTGTCTGTGCATGATTTTTATGGCGATATTGCAATCCAGGCTTAAATGCAGACCTCTGTAAACACAGCCCCAGCCACCCGATCCAATTTGTTCCAGTATCTGATACTTGCCATCGAGAATGTATCCGATATATGGATCTGCAGTCGGGTCAGGCGATGAGTTTCCCTGGTCCTCTGCTTTCTCTTTTTTTTCTTGAATCTGATCAGCTTTTACCTGATCTTCCATCTTTATATACTCGCGTCCGGCTAGAGCTAGCATAACACATGGATAAAATGACTCAGAACCAGTATGGCGTTTTCTTGGTCCAGGGGCTAGTTTTGTATTTGCTGTGCAAAACCGTGAACATTTGCTTTGAAAGCGCAGTTGTATTGCTATCCGTTGCGCCGTAGCGTGTGCACTTGACTCCGTAGTGAAGGAGCTCCGGCACTCTTGGATCTTGCGGATGCGCTTTTGCAAATGCAAGCACAATTTTTGCAAAATAATTCGGTGCGCCCACCGCAGATTTCAGTTTTGCAAGCTCCTGTGCGGCCTGCTTTTTCTGTGCGTCTGTAATAAAAAGCGGCTCGAACACTTCGGCGTCCTGACCATCCGGACCATCCGGACCTGTGGCTGTTGCAAGCGGCGAGTCTCCCCACCACCAGCCGCTTGAGTCGCCGTAGTCGTCGTCAAGTTGCTGCCCTGCAGTTACGTTTGGGTTTGCAGATGAGAAATGAAGCATCAGGCGCACTGCTGCAATTGTTTTGCTTTCCGGGCTTGTTGCTTTTAAATAATCCGCAAAATATGCCGACTTGGCTTTGTTCAAAGGCGAGGCGATTTTTGCAAATTCTGTTGCTTCGCTTGCGTTTCCGGCTAAGATTGCCCGGACAAATCCGCTCCAGGCAAGATTATTGCGCAGGTCTGCCGGAATTGTTGTTTTTGCGGCAAGCAGCCTGATTATGCTTAAAGGCAATTTGTTGTTTATAACATTTGCAGCTTCTACAGTAAACATGGCTTTGGTTTTACTCAGGCCTTTTAAGCCTTCTTCATCATCGGGCATCTCAGCCACGGCGCTGTTACTGCATATGGCAAGCGGTTTGAGTATGCCGAATTTTACAAACTCATCCAGTGTTACAGACAGAGGCAAACGGAGCAGCTTCAGTTCATTGAGGCTGCCTGGCGGCAAATCGGCTGGCGGTGCTGCAAAAACTTTATCGAGGCTCTGTCCTACAGAGTTATCCTTAGCGGAATCCGACTCCAGCCTCAGTGTGTGATAGAAAAGAGTCCAGTACGCAGCTCTGGATTTAGAGGCGCGAGCAGCGCTAATCAGAGCTTTAGCATCAGGGTCTCTGGCATCAACACCTGCAATTGCGGCAAGTAACCAGGGAGTTGATTTTGTTGATTTCCATTTTTCAATTGCGTGCTTTTTGCCTGCGTCATCGCTTGACTGAAAGGTCAAAACCCAGTCCGTAATTTCGTTCGCTTTTAAACTTTGAGGCACTGAAGCGTAATTTACTTGGCCGCCTGAGTTGTCCGGGTCGATAAAATTGTCGATGGTTTTTGTAATCTCAGCTAGAGTTTCCATGCTGTATTTTTCTTTCAAAAGCTCATTTAAATGTGCCTCTGGAGAAATTCTTGCTGCCACAAAACTGGCAAGTTCTTGAAGGTCTGCTTTTAAGCTTGCATATGCTGGGTTTGAAATCAATTCATTTGCTCTTTTGCCGGCTTCGGCAAGCAGACTTGTATTCAATGGGCTTGCAAGAGTTGCCTGTCTTATTAAACTGCGGACCGCAAGATAGCCGGCCATGCTCTGCCAGGGTGATTCTTTGTCATTGGCGATTGCTTCAAAAGATTTTCTTGCGTCTTCGAATTTTTGAGCATAGAATTCGGCGGCGGCTATTTGATAAGCACGCTCTTTCTTAAGCACCGGGTCGGCATCGGCCGCTAGGGCCTCAGGAATCGAAACTGCCGGAATCTTGTTTGAATAGCTTTCGGAGCCGCAGTTGGAAAAAACCTGATCTTGAGCTTTTACCCAGTCCTTCACATAAGGCGAATCAAGCGAATATTTATCGATCAGGCGCTTTAACGTAGCGGCGGCAGTAATAAAGGCATTTGACTGAGCGTTTGCATATGTTTGATAGCTGTTTTCCTTGCTTACAGGTCGTTCAGTCCAGATTTTATCGAGCTTGCTTAAACCGGGAACATTTGCTCGTGCTGTCAGCCACGGTTTCAGATCAGACTCTGTTGAATAATAAGTGTTGTTGAAACGGTCATCCCAGAGAGAATTAAGACCTTCCATTTCTTCATTCGATAGAGTTTTGCCGCTTAAATACCTGTGTGCTACAAGCAAATATGATCTTGCATAAGTATTGTGCAAAATACCAAGTTTGCCACGGGCATAATTTGCAAGTGGAAAGTCCGGGTGCAAAGTGTAGGTGTAATAAGGGTCCGAGCCGAAAGCACATGAAAGTGCAGCTGTTGTTTGCATAGCCAGAATTGCCAGGCTCAACGCTATTGAGATAAAGGGTGTTTTTTTCATTTTCTGTCCAGATTTGTTTTATTATTCAGAATTGAGCGAAGCTCTTGAAATTTCTTTTCAGTCCAGGCGTTTTGTGAATAAAAATAGATTCGAACAGGAATTTTACGCTTTAGACTCAACGGAATCATTAGATCGTTAACAGGACGATCTTCAAATGAAAGCCCCAGAGACTGCCTGCTGCGGCTGTTCATGAAATCGCGTCCGGAGGCAAAGTAAAGAAGTATTTTTTCGCGTTCTTTTCCCAGGCTGAACATCATAGGTACAGTCTCGTCAACAGCCAGCTCATCAAGCCAATTGTCAAATAGACACCAGGAAGCAAGTGCAGTAATTGAAAGCGGCATATCGGCCGGCAAGACTTCCCTGGTTCTCTTGAGCAAATGCCTGTAAAAGTCCCTTTCAGACTGCAGTGCGTCAAAATCTATTTGAAACATTGCTGCATTTTTTGCTTTTGCAAGCCTTTGAATTAACGAAACGATTTTTTCCAGATTCTCATCACTTAGATTTGCGGATTTTTTATGGTCAAGGTCAATTCTTAAAGTCGGAATTACAACTGTGTTATCAGGCAGAAGCAAGGGCTGGTCGCGAAAGTGCCAGCTTAGATTCTCACCTTCAATCAATACCTGGCAAGAAAGATAGGCAACTGCAAACTCTTGCGGATTGATATAAAGAAGATTCTCAGGGCGGCGCCATGCCCAGATGACCTTTTGCGGTATATTTTTTAGGGACTCTGCTGTTCCTGCTTTTAAGCACTGACTGCTTTGAAAAAAGGAAAAGACAAATAGCAGGAAAGTCAGGAATCTTTTCAATTTTGATTTGTGCTTTTGCAAATTTTTCAGGCTCTCAGGTCTGGGCACTTTCTGTTTTTGATCGTCTGGCTTGGTCGTATGCTCTCTGTGTTTTGAATCGCTCTTTCCACTTATAAGTCAATAGCCCAAATATGGCGCCTAAACAAAGCAATCCTGCATATGGCAGCCAGCTTTGAAGCCGGAGATAAAATGACAGATGATCACAGGCGTTCAGATACTTCTGTAGCGCCGAGCCATAGAGGCTTGCCCGGTACCAGCTTGCCTGGGTCCAGGGAGCGGTTACTTGTCCAAAATTGCGAAACAGTGTAACCAGATTTTGAAGCCTATCGGAGTTAATACTCTCGTGAGCCTTTCTTATCTGAGTTTCGGTTACCTGAAGTGCTTTGCTATATTCTTTCTTGAGCTGACTCAGTTCTTTAAGTTGTTTTGGATCTTTTTTTGTCAATTGATAAAGGTGCTCGAACTTGTTCCGGACCTTTAATCTGTTTTGAAATCTCAGGGGGGTATTTCCATCAACCAGATCGGGAAGCTCTTTGATTATATCTGCGTTTCGCTCCAGTTCTTTGAACTCTTGAGGAATTTGAGTTTGGGCAAATCCCATCATAAAGGCCATAGTAATAGCTATGAGGCTTAAAGCATTTACGGACCATAACCAGGCTGCGGCACCTTTTTGAACAGCATTCATGCGCACAGCAAAAGACTTGAAAAAGATCTTCAAATCAGTAGCCACACCAGGCTGAGCCAGCTCCAGCTGTTTGAGCTCACTTGCCATTTCCAGGGCAAATTGATAGCGATTTTGTGGTTCTTTTGCAATTGCTTTCAGAACGATGGTTTCCAGCATGCGTCCTTCCTTGCTTTTTCTAAGCTCCGGAGAAAACGCAGGTGGTGCTTCCTGTACATGCTTGTTGATGATTTCATATACGGTTTCACCTTTAAAAGGAATCTTGCCTGTAACCGCCTCGTAAAGTACACAACCTAGAGAATATAGATCCGAACGGCTGTCGACCGGCTGACCGAGGCATTGTTCAGGACTCATATACAGAGGCGTGCCGAAAACATCACCGGTTTTAGTTAGCTGCAAGTTTTTGTTACCGGTATCTAAAACTTTGGCAATGCCGAGGTCTACGACAGTAACTTCGTCTTCGTCATTTTCATTCTTGCTTACAAGAATATTTGCAGGTTTGATGTCTCTGTGAACTATGTTTTTTTCATGGGCGTGCGAAAGTGCACCAAGGATCAGGCAGAAAATATTGCATAGACGCTTGCCCTTTAATTCATTTCGTTTCAACAACTCTGATAACGGCTCACCTGTTAGGAGGTCCATTACCATGTAAGGCATGTTATCAAAAACACCAAAGTCATGCACTCTGGCAATGCCTGGATGATCGAGTCTGGTTCCAAGCTTGGCCTCTTGCTGAAACCTCTTCAAAGCGTCTTCTTCCATACCGCTTTGCGTATACAGAATTTTGAGAGCAAAGTGCTTATCCAGATGAAGATGCTTGACCTTAAAAACTGCACCGACTCCGCCACGTCCAAGCAGTTCTAGCACTTGATAGCGCTGGGCAAAAGTTGTTCCCAGGTATTTATACAAACCCTTTGGAATATCCGGCTTTCTATCGGGAGCAGATTCGTTTGGGCTGGCGTTATTATTCTCGCTCTCATTTCCGGCAGAGGCGGCTTGCTCCTCGGCCGCCGCCTCTGCCGGCGACAGTTTTATAGCCCTTGTTTCATCCACAAGAAATTGTTTCTTATCCGGTGTGTCCATTAAGCAAGCGCATTTCCGTACGAATATATTTAATCTACCCGGCTATGCAAGCTGCAAACCCCGCCAAGTGCCTTCAGCCGAGTAGCTTGAAATTCTCAGCGTCTCAAATCAGCGCGCATTAACGGGTCCAGTAAAGACTTCATATAGTCTCTGGCTGCTTTGCCGAAATCCTGCCTCTTGTTGCCGCTCCAGAAG
Source organism: uncultured Candidatus Obscuribacterales bacterium (assembly GCA_964615655.1). Classification (GTDB taxonomy): domain Bacteria; phylum Cyanobacteriota; class Vampirovibrionia; order Obscuribacterales; family Obscuribacteraceae; genus JAIEPM01. The sequence continues at coordinate 15,103 of CAZTQO010000011.1, forward strand.
CTTATGCCACTGGCTGTTGCTTCGGCTCTGTCGACAGGCGAGCCGTTTACTTTTAGACCATGAACATCATTCAAAATCCACTGATTGTTTTTGTTGTTGAAATGGAATGAAAAACTGCGCTCGAGATCAAGCTTTGCCACGATTGCATTCTTGTGATACGGAGCTTTAAGATCGAGGGCAGCGTAGTTTTCACCCAGAGTAACTTTTGTGGCACCGATTTTTTCGTACTCTTTTTTCTGCCACCAGCCGAAAATACTGTCGGCGTCTTTTATATCTATTGTTCGCTCTTTAGCTTGAAAAGCAACCCTCTGGACTACTGCTTCCACGACTGCTCCCCTGTTTTCGAGCTGCAGTTCCGGCAAATTCTTTAGAGACGCTGCCCCCTGCATTCTGGCTTTTGATTCTGAAGCCAGCAGTAATCTGCGGCTGTCTTCTTCATTGAAAGCTGTAAGGAAGCTGTCAAAAGATTTACTGTCAAAAGATTTACTGTCAAAAGATTTAAAAGACGAGTAATCCGGATTATCCACCGGCGGCTCTATTTCTTGCATACTCCAACTCTCAACCCGGTTCAGCCCTGGCCGAAACTAAACTCATTCTGGAGCTTTAGCCGGCTGAAATCAGACTAGCATTCATCTTGACATCTGTATATTGAAATGAATCTAATCGAGGCTAAATGGGTCTAAAATAAGCAGAGAGAAGCGGACTCATACAGATGCCCTGGGAACAGAACATACATGCAGGAAACCGGGCGCTTTCAAGCGGTCTTTTCGATCAGGCATATCAAAGATTCAAAGAAGCAATTAATGAGGCGAAAAGTTTTGCCTCAGGTGATCCGTTATGGGCAGACGCACACAGGGGACTCTGTCGGGCTGCTATCTATTTAAGTCGCCTGGACGAGGCAGAGGCAGCGATTAAAATTGCAATTGAAACAGACGAAATGTTCTGGGGAAATCAGTACGCGACTGTGGCTGAAGATTATTATCTGGCAGGCGAAATAAATCGCAAGCTCAAAAACTTCGAGTCGGCTAAATCCTATTACAATCAAGCCCTGGCTTTCTGGTCGGCTCAGGAAGGCGACCGAAATGAGCAGGCGCTTCAGTCACTTTCGGCACTTGTGCTTTTGTATCTAGAAGCCGGCTATGAAAGCGGGCTTCATGAATTGCACAGCCGTTGTTTCAAGGCTTATCAGGCCAATTATCCAACCGGCATGTGGATGAGATTTTTGCGCTTAAAAGAAACACTCGATGAGTATCTGGAGGCAAAAGAGCTTGAGAAGGCAAGCCTGATACTCAATAGAGAAGTCGCACTTATGTCGGCTACGCTTGGACGAAATCACAAAGAGCTGAAAGAAATTCTTGCATACCAGAGCAAAATCTTACATGATGCCAAAAGATTCATGGCTGCCTGGCACTTGAACAATCGAGTTGAAAAGGCCCAATCTGAAGGACTCTTCTTTTCTGATAAGCGAAGCTATGCTGTGGCTGCCGAACAGGCAATAACAATTCTCAGTAATTTGCTGAGTTTCCGGGGCAATTTCCTGCCTGCAAATATGCCGCCAATTTTGAAAAAATCCTGGTGGCAAATAATAAAAAGCGATCCGCTTAAGCATGAACTGCTGGCCAAACTTGAGCTGGCCGCGCACGGTGCCGGTGCCTGTTCCGGCAGTTTTGCCGAGCCTGAAAAAACGCAGGCATGCCTTGAGCTAAGGGCAAGGTCTCAGTTTACTGGCAATTCAACAGAAGTGACTTTTGAATGGCGCCTTTTAAATTCGCCTCTGAACATGGCAGTTAAAGACCTGATTCATTACAGCCTCAACGAATTCGACCAGACATTCTTGATTTTGCCTGATCGGATAAACAGGCGTCAAAGCAAGCTCCAGGCTGGAAAGGAAGGGTCACATAATAACTGGCCGAGCCCTCAGAATTATAATGAATCCGTGCAGAATGCCGACTCGAGTTTCAGGGATCCGGAACTCAGGGCCGCCACTCCTGAACTGAATGCGATAGGCTTGCCCAGACCCCTTTCCGGTGCTTTCGCCACCGTTTACAAACTAAGTAGCGCTAATAGACAATGGGCGGTGAAGTGTTTTACAGAGCCTGTAAAAGATCATCAGGAACGCTATGCCGAAATCTCAAAAACTCTGCTAAATCTCAAGCTGCCTTTTTTTACTGAGTTCAGCTATTTAAGCGATGGAATTGAGGTTCAAGGATGCAGTTATCCGGTGCTAAAAATGGCATGGGTCGAAGGGCAGAATCTAAACGCCGCTCTTGAGTCTCAGCTGCAGAATCGCGAGTTTTTTGCCTGGATTTTGCCTGCTTTTGTGGAACTTGTAAAAAGCCTGGAAAGGCATGGGATTGCTCATGGCGATCTTCAGCACGGCAACATTCTTGTTAACAAGGCAGGGCTTGTGCTTGTAGATTATGATTGCATGTTCGTTCCCGGTCTTGCAGGCAGGCAAAGCAATGAAATCGGGCACCGCAATTACCAGCATCCGGCCCGAAGCGCAACTCACTTTGGCGCCTATATGGACAACTTTTCAATCTGGGTTGTGTATTTCTCTCTTTCGATTCTTTCGGTTTATCCTGAGCTCTGGGAAACGCTTGAATGCGGGGAAGAAAGCTTGCTATTTGAATCAAAGGATTTTACCAGTCCCGAAAAATCCAGAGCATTTGAAGTTTTAGGCAAACACGAGGACAGCCGGCTTCGGGAAGCAGCAGCCAGTCTGCTTAATTTCTTGCAAATGGACCCCGCTTCCGTGCCGTCGCCTTCAAAATATTTTGCTTCCAGGAAAGCTTTAGACTAAAGCTCCTGGCTCGGGTCTGGGTGCTTCGTTCCAGCCGAATTTGAGTGGCATGCTTATAACAGGAGTGTGGGATTGCACATTCACAGAAACTGGAGCTTGTGGAATGCTTTTATTAAGGTTGGATCACCGGCAGGAAATAGCACCAAACAGGCGGCGTATTTTCATTGTGTGGCGCGGAGACTATAAAATGAGCAGACTGAGCGATATTATCTTCTTGCTGAGTTCAATGTATTCATTGAATTCATTGACTTCATTGATCAAGGGCTTTCAGGCTCCAGTGAAGCAAAAACTGCCGGTTCGCGTGCGCGTTCATTATTGAGTATCTGGTCTGAAATGCCGGACTTTACCATTTATTTCACAAAAGTCCGATTATAAACAAATTCGGGAGAGATCCAACTTACTCCCTTCCTCCGGCGTGGAGCTGGCTGAGAGCTTTTATTCAGCATAAACAGGAGCCTGCGCTACGTCGCCGAAAAGACAAGACTTATCCTCAGATTGAATCTCATCTTTCCAAAGCGGAAAGAGCCAAAATTGATGCGAATTTCAGGGATCTTGTTTTTAGTTGATTTTAATTGGCTATTTGTTTTAATTGGCTATTTGTCTTGTTCTTTTGAAGAATCGTTTTGCTCCTGCACGGAAGAATCGGCTTGAGGACTTGCTGTATCCGGCTGCATGCCTTCGTTTTGCCAGCCGGTTCGCAGGTGCGAGAAAAACACGTTTGCAACACAGGCTACCGGAAGTGAGAAAATTATTCCCAACGTTCCGTCGAGCCTTGCGCCAATCATGATTGCAATAAAGATCATCACAGGGTGAAGCCCGATCACATTACCTATGTATTTTGGGGCTACTAGATTGTCTTTGAATTGCTGGAGAACCGAAAAAATGACTGTGATCATAATCACGTGAGCGATTCTGTTTCCGGGAATCGACATGCCATGGAAAGCGACTGAAAGAATTGCAGGTAGAAAACCGATCGGAGGACCGATAACGGGCAGAATCTCCATAATTGCCAGGAAAACGCTCAATAATAGAGCATACTGCACGCCCAGCGCCGAATAGATTGCAAGCATCAAGAGTCCGAATGCAAGGCCCAGTACGAGCTGACCGCGAAAGAAAGACTGCAGGCTTTTATCAGCGTCACTTGAAACCGACCGGAGAAATTCCTGTTGTTTGCTAGGGAAAAGATTGATCAGTGATTCCGTGATTTTTGAGCCGTCAAGCAAGAAGTAAAAGGTGACGACTGAAATTGAGATCCAGTAGAGGAGCCAGGTAGCGGTTCCCATCGCCACATCGCTCATTTTGGCAACCAGCAGGTTGGCATCCGGTTTAGGCATATTAGCCACCACATTGTTCATGATGTCCACAGCCTTGATATCTATCTGGTAGTTGTGAAACTTTTGTTCGAGCGGGATGAGCATTTGGGTGAGTTTCTGGAGGGTTGACGGAATCGCATCAAAGGTGGTTTGAATAAGTTGTGAGACCTGAACTACCACGGCCGGAACAATCAACAAAGCACTCACGCTTATGACAGCTAACATGGCCACATATACAAGCACTACTGCAAGTGCCCTGTTCTTAAGGCGCTTTTCCAGCCAGTCTACGATGTTGATTACCATGTACGAAAGAACAAGTGCAATACCGAGAATTCTCAGTATGTCGCCAAAATAAAAACCAATGAAAAACACGCAGGTTAATAGCAGCAGGAAAAGCACTGCGATTACCAGTTGCCTTTGAACTATGAGAAGCCTCTCTGATTCTTTCATCAACGCAGGTTCAGAACTTGCTTGAGATAATCGATTTTGTTTTTGATATCGCCTGATTCTTTGCCGTCGGGGTCAAGTTCCACGGTGCTGCGATATTCGCAAAGGGCCGCATCAAAATTCTTGTTCTGGAGCAAGGCATCAGCCAGAAGCTTATGATAAGAAGCATCGTTCGGTTTTAGAAGCAGGGACATTTTCACTTCTTTGATTGCTTCTTCGGCTTTTGATTGATTGAGCTGGGCCTGAGCCAGCCGGTAATGACAATCTGCATCCATTGGTTCAAGCTTCAGGGCTTCATTGAAACTGCTTTCGGCTTCGGACCACTTGCTTTGATGAAGCAATATAAGCCCCAGGTTGAAATGATAATTTGCTTTGTCCGGTTTGATTTTTATCGCCTGTTTTGCTTCTTTTTCAGCTTCTTCGATCTTGCCAAGCTCTTTGAGCACGAGTCCGAGATTGTTGTGGGCAGACGCCCCATCAGGATATATCTGGATGGACTTCCGAAATGTATCTGCTGCTGCCTGAGTTTTCCCCTCACTTAAAAGCTGAGCCCCTTCTCTGTTAAGATTCCGGGCTTTGTCTTCGGCGCTTTCCGCGTTTGCAAGCGGGCAAAAGCCCGTGCAGAGCAGAGTTGACAAAATAATTGCTGATGAAAGAGTCTTCCTTGTCATAACAAAGAATCTTACAACAAATTTCTGCTCACTTATTACGCTATGATAGCCCAGTCAGATGATCTAAAATCGCCCGGAATTTGAAAAATCCAATATTAGTATCAATCCTGGTCCTTTCAATCCTGCTTAACGCGGCAGGAATTGTTTTTTTTGTATTATTTCTAACCGAGCACGGACATTACAAGAGTGCGCGCAAAGAAAAGGCAGTTCTAGAGCGAAATCTTGCTTTTGTCCAGAGTTCATCGATGATGAACCAGCTGAATCAGGGTGCCGGCGGACCGGAATCTTGCCAGAAACGTTTATTTGTGAGCAAGCTGGACGGCGAGCCTGACTTCTTTGCTTTTCAGCCGCCGGCTGCAAATTCAGGCTCTCTTGATTACACGCTTTGTGTGTATCTGCATGGAATGGGTTCCAACCAGATGGAGCCTTTTGTTATACCGGCAGGGCAGAGTATTGCGCAGATTGTAACAAGCAGCAGTCCTCGCCTGGTATTTCTTTCTCCAAGTTACCGCAAAGAAGCTTCCTGGGGAAATGATGCTGCAATTGCAGATATTGTTCAAAACATCAGAGAAATGATGGAAGAATACCCGATCAAGAAAATAGTATTGATGGGAACTTCAATGGGGGCCTGTGTGAGCCTTAATTTTGCCTGCCTGGCTCCTGAGGACATAAAGTCAAAAATAGCAGGAGTAGTAAGCATGGAAGGTGCCGGAGATTTGACTTCTTTATATAGCCGCACCCATGCAGATGCAATTCGTCCGGCTATGATGCTCGCCTTCGGTGGTCCGCCCGAGCAGGCGGGTCACATTTACTTCAAGAAGAGCTTTCTTTCAAACATAGACAGCCTATCTAAGAGCGCAAGAATATATGTGCTTTCTGCAAAAGGCGATACAGTGGTGCCTCCCGAGTTGCAGCAAAAAATCGTGGAAGAAAGTGGTAAGCGGGGACTGGCTGTTCATTTTGACGAGATTGACGGACCGCATGAAGCGCCGCCTGCAAGCTATTATTTGAAAGGATTGAATTTTGTACTGGGCAATCCTATTTGAATTTGATCAGGCTCCTGCTTAGAGCTCCGAGATCAATTTCAACTGGCTACTGCTTCAGTGATAGTCTCTATACCCCAGTGCTGGTGTAAGATAATTGCTTCTTTGTTGCTGTGGCGTGTTTCGTATCTGGATAATTTCTTGCCCTGAGATCCTTCGACCAAGATCAGAACGAATGCCGTCGCCAGGCTGTCCCATATAAGCGCTGGTTCTGCAAGCCGGCAGGCCAATTTGAGGACTGTGCTTCATTAGCATCAATTTTTGACCTGAACCCTGCTGTCCTGAAATATGCTGACCCAAATCAGAGCGGATGCCGTCACCAGGTTGACCCATAAAAACACTGGTTCTGCAGGCCGGCAGACCGATTTGAGTGCTTCTGGCTTGCTTCTGCTTCAGCGGCTGTCCTGAAATATGATGACCCATGTCCGAGCGAATGCCGTCGCCAGGCTGTCCCATAAAAGCACTGGTTCTGCAGGGCGGCAATCCGTAGCTTGACTTGCCATCCTGGGCAAATACTCCTGATGGAGTGAAAGCAAGGCAAATTAAACTGATTATGGTTGCACTGAATGCACCTGATTTACTGAGCTGCATTTGATTTTTACCGGTGTAGTAAAGACTGAAGTCAAGAAAAGAATAAGGCAGTCATGAGCTCCTGGCAACTGGTGTTTACCCTGAATGAAGAATCTAAAGCGAATTCGCTTAAAGAGTTGAATGGTTTGCTTGCCTCATTGCATTTTTCTGTCAGGTTTCACGAGGCAAGCGTATAGATTACGGTCGATTTAGCAAATAGATTTGAAATTAAAGCTATATTTGGTTATAAACTGGAATAGAATATGATCAGTCCAATAATTAGTTATCAAAGAACTAATGTCCGGATTGGACTTTTGTCAAGCTCTGGATAATAAGCAAAGGTTGATAGGAGCTAAATGGCTTCAGAAAATGTCAGGATAACCGTGGACACTCTAGCCTTTGCAGTGGCTCAGGGGAATCTAGAGGTTTTGCTGGTCAAAAGAAAATACGAGCCCTTCAAGTCTTACTGGGCGCTGCCGGGCGGTTTTGTGCTCGACAGCGATCATAGTCTTGAGGATGCTGCAACCAGAGAACTCTATGAAGAAACAAACGTAGCCAATGTTTATCTGGAGCAGCTTTATACTTTTGGTGACAAAGGCAGAGATCCAAGGGGCAGAGTGGTGACCGTGTCGTATCTGGCGCTCTTGCGCCAGGAGGGGCTTGAACTCAGAGCCAGCACCGATGCTTCGGGCGTTGCCTGGTGGCCTCTTTCTGAGTTACCACAGCTGGCTTTTGACCACGAACAAATTGTTTTATACGGCTACCAGAGGTTGAAATACAAGCTCGAATACTCGCCTGCAGCGTTTAAACTCTTGCCTGAAAAATTTACTCTTCGTGATTTGCAAACTGTTTATGAAGCGATTCTGTGCAAACCAGTAGATAATCGTAACTTCAGAAAAAAATTCTTGAGTTCGGGGGTTTTGCAAGAGTTAGATGAAACAAGCCAGGAAGGTTCCTACAGACCTGCTCGTCTTTATTGTTTTTCTGAGCAGGATTTTGAAAAGTTGCCCGACCGGCCGGTTTTCGTGTTTTGAGTCAATCGCAATGAAAGCACTGTTTTGTATTCTTTCTCTTCTACTATTGTTTTCTTGTTTTCAGCCGGTCTTGAGCCAGGGAAAACTTCAGAGCTGGGATACTTACCAGCATGAGCGCTCGCAAAAATTGCTTTCGCTGGCCCTTACACAACTTGAAAAAGGACTTGACGAAAAAGCGGCCAGCTTGTTGATCGAATCAATCAATACTGACCCAACGGATGCAGTGCCGCTTTCGATGCTGGGTCTGGTTTATGTCCGCCAGGGCAAATATGCAGAAGCGCTTGATTTGCTCAAAAAGTCCTACCATATGAAAAACCTGGCAGAAACATTGCTTACGACTGGATTTGCTTATTATTTGCAGCATGACTACGACGCTGCAATTGCATCATGGACAAAAGCCCTGCAGCGCGACCCTCGCATGGTTGAAGCAAATGGAGACATTGCTTTTGCTTATTTGCGCAAAGGCGATTTTAAAAACGCAGACGAGTATTTTCGAATTCTGCTAAAAGGAAGGTCGAATTCACCGCTTGCATATCAGGGGCTTTCAATTTTGAACTATCTTGCAGGAAATTTTTCGGCTGCAAGAACAGCTGCAGAGCGTGCGCAATCAATCGAACCTTATTACCCGAATCTTTTGCTGCTTGCCAAGCTCGATTATTTGCAGGGAGATCCGCAGACCGGACAGAAACGGGTTGCACTCTGGTTGAGAGCAAGTTCACAGAAAAAAGCCACAAAAGATCAAAAGCGCAAAACTCTGTATCGTTCCATGACGGTGCTTGGTTATCCCAAACAACACGATTTCAGCTGGGATCCTTTTCTTGCTGACAATTTCGACAACGGGAGGCTCCTGCTTGCAAGAACACAGGAAAAGAAAGGCAGTAAAAAGCGTCAGTCACTGGCATTAAAAGGCAAAATCAAAGACTTGCTTTCAAGCGCCCGGCAGGCCCAGTACTCGGCGCCTTCTAACTATTATCTACTCAGGGAGCTGGGATTGCTGGAGCTGGCAAATGGTGATTTTTCAGAAGCGGCTGACCATTTCAGAGAGGTTCTGGAAAAATGCCCGAGTTGCGTTGTAGACTGGCTTCATCTTGCACGTGCCCTTTCAATGCAGGATAAAGTTTCAGAAGCTTCATATGGAGTACGTGAATTTCAGCGCCTCAGAGGCAAGGAAAAAATTGCTCCCCAGTTCATCGAGCTGGCTAAGGGTGCCCCGGCTGTCATTCCAGAACTGGCTCCCAGACCGGATTCTAAGTTGAAAACCAGGGATAAGACCGAGTCAGGCTTTTAAGAATTAGTGCCGGACAGTTTTTGTCCTCGGTTCTTCTTGAAGTTCTTGCTGAGAATTCTTCAAAGAATGACTCCATAATCTGTGGGATACTCAAAACGTTATTACTTTGATTGCGGGTTCTTGCAAGTTATGGTTCTGGGAGTGGAAGAAAACGAAGCTCGTTTAGCTGCATTTGCAGAGGAAGAATTCATAGTTCCTGAGTTCGGCAAAGTGAGCATGCAATGGTTTGATTTGAAGAAGAAATATCGGGGAGCGCTTTTCCGCTTGAATCCGGAGGCTGCCCGCCAGATTTGCGAGATTGTCGGATTCTCAGCCAATTTTGAACTTGCAGGAATTCGATCTGCTTACCTGGACATTTCTAAGACTGCTGCATTTTTTCGTCTTGAAATGGACAGAAACACAAAGCCCACAGATCTGGCTGCCAGATATTCACGTGAACGCTGGACTTTGATTGATGCTGCGCGTAAGCAGGATGCTAATTGCCCCTGGATAAAAGCAGAGTTTGAAGCCAGATTTCTGCCCGAAAGGATAATCGGGCAGCTTGCAAACGAGCTGAAAATGAGCTCTGAGAATGCGGTGGAATTTATTATCAGGATAAACTTCAAAGAAAAGTTTTTTGCGGTGATTGCGGAAGACCGTTTGCAGGAGCAGATGCCGGCAGGTGGTTTTTCTGGGTTCTCACTGCCGAGCCAGGCTATGCTTGCGCTTGCTGAAAAATACGCAAGGTCTGGTGTTTTTGAAAAATCGGAACTGGCTAAGCACGAGGCTTTAGATCAATCAATAGAAGCTGAAGTCTCAAAAACTGCTGAATCAGGAGCGGAAGAACCTGGATCGACTGAACCAGAAAGAGCTGAATCAGAAAGAGCTGAATCAGTAGAGGCTGAATCAGGAGCGGCTGAATCAGGAGCGGAAGAACCTGCATCGGTTGAATCAGAAAGAGCTGAATCAGTAGCGGCTGAATCAGAAAGAGCTAAATCGGAGTCAAATGAAACCACGGCCCTGCCTGGATCAACAAAAGCCCTTGAGAAATTCATCATCAGAAAAGAAAACAGACCGCAAATAAATGTACAGGAAATGAAAGAAACACGGAGAGAGCAAGCTGTGGAGAACTCAGTCAAATACGCCACCTATTCCAGAAGTGAAGTTGATCATATGCTCAAACAGCAGACTGAAAACATTACAAGCGCTCTGGGCAGCAAAATATCTTCCCAGCAAAGGGTGTTTCAGGAAGCGGTTGACCGGCAGGAAAAGTCATTTGCCAAGCTTTCCGATCAATTTGTGTTTCAATTTGACCAGACACGGCAGAGGCTTGAAAATTCCAGTAAGCAATCCGAGGAGTCAATCAAGACTGAACTCGATGCGTTCAAGCAAGATCTGAGCAAAGAGCTCGAACAATACAGAGCTCAGATAAATAAGGCTGTTGTGCCGGTGGCGAAGTTTATTGAAGAAAAAAACAAAGCGCCTGAAAAGGCTGCAAGAGAGCCGGCCCCCAAAAACAAGCCAGATCAGGGAACGCCCGACAATAACAAGCCGCTTTTGATTGCAAATCTGGTCCTGGTTTTGATAGTAGTGGGAGCGCTCTTTGCAGTTGTAATGCCGGACCTGGCAAAAATCGAAGAGCTGCAGCGTCGGGTAGATGAGCTCAATGCCAAACTCACAAGGAGCGGCGCAGGAACAAGTGCAGGAACAAGCAGCATCGTTAGCGGACACGGTTCTGCCGGCAATCTGACTCCGGAAGCAAACGACGAGAACAGTGCTTCGGTTTCTTCAAACGGCAGCAAATAATCAGTGTTGCATGTCTTTGATCACAAGTACGACAAAAGCAATTAAACCTGCAACCACAAATGCAATAGCCAAACCAAAGAAGATCTGAAGTCGTTTTTCAACCTCATGTGGTTTTGCAGGCTTACCAGACATTAGATTCGTTATACTCGCTTCCAGGCGCCTCTAAAGTGGCACTTCTTCCAGGTGTCACCGTGTTTTACAAAAATGTCGGTAACCTTGCACTCTTCTTTGAATGGATGTTTTCCGCCGTATTCTCTGATAGCCTTCAGAGTTACAACTGCTGTGTCGCCGATTACTTTGGCATAGGGGTGATCGATGGTGACATGGACGAAGGGATGGCCTTCGCTCTGGTATTTGGCAATTTTTGCCCTCATTTCTGCAAGGACGTTTTCTTTACCGGCAATCAACTTTTTGGTATTTTCGTCGAAAGTGCTGCAATGCTCATCGAGATAAGTTTCGTATGTAGTCCAGTCATGATTGTTGAGTGCTTTGACCATGGTCTGGAGCGTTTCGATTACCTTTTTGGATTCTTCGCAGCATGCATGGGGCTGTACGCACTTGACCGTTACTTCCTTGGAGGCGGCGGCGAGTTCGCGGTCGTGCATGTTCGAATGTGCTTGTATCTTGTTCTCGTATGCTTCGCCAAGCGTGGAGCGTGATTTGAGAAGCGTTGATTTGGCTTCTTGCGACTTGCTCGGATTAGAATCACCGGTGTTCTCGGCGGCCTGCGCCTGGATTGATAATGCAGTAAGCGCAAGCAGGCTTAAAGTGAATCCCTGTCCGATTAGTTGTCGCATCGTGCCCCCTCCTCAATTTGCCGGCTTTCAGATTGAAATGACCGGCTCCGGTCTAACTATTGTTTTGCGTAAAGCAAAGCAGTGTCTACATCTTTTAGTGAGCTGTTCACTTGTTTCATATATCCATCAATACGTCCCAGCTTTGCGTTCAACTCGTCGATTTCTTTCTGCGTAGCATCATAAGCAGCCTGAAGTTCGTTTTTCTGTCCAAGCAGCGCGTCTCTTGATTTGAGCAGGTTATTGTAGACCTGCTGGTCGTAAGCGAAACTTCCCTGGCTCAGAATAACCGGCAAGAATGAAAGCAGGATCAAAGTCGGAATCGTAAGCCGTGTATAAAGACGGCGCATTTCGGGTCTCCTGTTCTAAAGCTTCCGCTCTGTATCAGACATCTATACAGACTCTAAGGGTATTTGGCTAATTATTGCAGCTTTAAACTTGAAACTTAGCAAGTTTTTATCAGTATTTCAGAATCTTGATTGTCAAGGGGCGTCAGGCAGGCTGTCCGAGCCCTGATCCGCTTCGAAAAAGAGAACAGTTCCGCAAACGAAACCATGAGAGTCAACCGGACGTTTAATGTACAGACATTAACACGGTTAAATATAGTAATCAAAACTGTTAGTCTTCACCAGATGCGTCATCATGGTTTGGACTAGCCATAAAAGATTAAAAGTGCTAAGCTAAAGTTATCGTCAAAATGACGTTAACTCAAAAATAAGGCCGGCGTAAGAATGACTGGACGATCAAATCTCAAAACTGAACACGCGCAAGAGACTCAGGTGCTTGAGAGTGAGGAATTGCAAGAGCTGATTAAGAGAGCTCTGGCAGAAGACATCGCCAGTGGCGACATTACAGCTGCGGCAGTGGTGCCTGAAGGCTCAATTTCAGTTGCAATGCTTGTTTTGAAGGAAGCAGCTGTTATTGCCGGGATCAAGATTTTTGAAATGGTTTTACGAGCCCTCGATGCAAATCTTGCTTTTGAAGCAAAAGTGAAGGATTCGCAGGAGCTGGCTCAAACACCATATTGTCTGGCAAGAATCGAGGGCAGCTCAAGAGCTTTGCTCAGTTCCGAAAGAACCGCTCTCAACTTGATGCAACGCATGTGCGGTATTGCAAGTCTGACCAGCAAGTTCGTAAAGCTGGCAGCTCCTCATAAAATCGAAATACTTGATACAAGAAAAACCACACCTGGACTCAGGTTGATTGAGAAACTGGCTGTCAAATACGGGGGCGGCACCAATCATCGCTTCGGACTTTACGACAGTATTCTGATTAAAGACAACCATATTGCCATTGCCGGTGGTATCAAATCCGCTGTGCGTAATGCGCGCAAAGCAAGGGGAGACGAAGCAATCGAAGTGGAAGTGAACACCCTGGCGCAGCTTGAGGAGGCACTCGCGCTTTCTGTGGAAAGAGTGATGCTCGACAATATGAGCCCGGAAATGGTTCAAAAAGCAGTGGCTATCGCATCCGGCAAAACCTATATCGAGGTTTCAGGCGGCATAAATCTTGCAAATCTGGAAGCTTATCTAATTCCCGGAGTTAACGGCATCTCGGTTGGCGCACTTACACATTCAGCTGGAAACATCGACATCAGCCTTGAGTTTGAAAGTTGACAGATTCGAATTCGGCAGATTCGAAATGAAGAATCGGAATCATAGGATTAGAGAAAAGCAATTACAGAAAGCAATCAAAGAAAAGCAATCAGAAAAAAGCAATTACAGAAAAGCAATCAGAAAAAGAGAATCAGGAAGAGAATCAGGAAGAGAATCAGGAAGTAAAGCCATGTCTACAAGCAAGATATCGAGTTGTACAAATACAGTCGCGCAAGCCGCAATGGCGGCTGAAATCTACGAACTCGCCCGCAAACGCGACGCAGTCATTCTTGCTCATAACTACCAGATTCCCGAAATTCAGGATCTTGCCGATTATGTGGGTGATTCGCTCGGATTATCACAGCAGGCTGCAGCTTGCGATGCCAGACTTATTGTATTTTGCGGAGTTCATTTTATGGCTGAAACTGCTGCGATTCTTTGCCCGGACAAAAGAGTATTGATCCCTGATTTAGACGCAGGATGCTCTCTTGCTTCCTCAATTGATCTTAAGCAACTAAAAGCCTGGAAAAGTGAGCACCCCGGCGCGGTCGTCGTTTCATACGTTAACACCACGGCTGATATCAAGGCCGAAAGCGACTTTTGCTGCACTTCAGGAAACGCTCTCCAGATTGTCCGATCCATACCGGAAGAAAAGGAAATACTTTTTCTACCTGATCAATTTCTGGGGTCCTGGGTCCAAAAAATGACAGGCAGGAAAAACATGCATATCTGGATGGGAGAATGTCATGTTCATGCTGCCGTGCCTCCTAAAGCAATTGAAGAAAAGATTGCCGAGCATCCGGAAGCTGAGCTTTTAATTCATCCGGAGTGCGGATGTCTTACCCCATACCTCGACCGGGTAGTGCGCGGCAACGGCTCCTGCCCTCTGAAAGTGCGTTCCACCGAAGGAATGATCAGAATGGCGGCTGAGTCAAGCGCAGCCGAATTCGTGGTGGCAACTGAAATCGGTATTTTACACCGGCTAAGAAAAGAAAACCCGGCCAAAACATTTCATGCCATAGACAACGAGATGAGCTGCCGCTACATGAAAATGATCAGTCTTGAAAAGCTGCACCGGGCCTTGAAAGAAGACGTTTATCAAGTAACTGTTCCTGACGAAACGGCAGCAAGAGCAAGAGTTGCTATCGAAAGAATGATCTCGATCTATTAATTCGCGAGGTGGGCTATGAAACGCAATAACTTGCTTAGCAGATATGATGCAGTCATCGTAGGCTCAGGTATTGCCGGCATGCTTCTGGCTCTTGAACTGGATGCCGGCGGCATGCGCTGCGCTCTGGTTTGCAAGGGGCGTCTCTTTGATTCGAATACTTCATTTGCTCAGGGTGGCATCGCCATTTGCACCGGTGCCAATCCGTTCGATGACACTGAACAGCACCTGATAGACACCCTCAACTGCGGAGCAGGCTTGTGCGACCCGCATATAGCAAGAGAAATAATCGAAAGTGGCAGAAGCCTTTTTGCAAACCTGCAAGCACTTGGTCTGAGTTTTGACCGGCAGGAAAACAACTCACTGGCGCTTGCTCGTGAAGGGGGGCACAGCCAGCCCAGGGTGCTTCACAGCAAAGACACGACCGGCAAGGCTATTTCGACTGTACTTGCAGATGCGCTCTATTCACCCAAGCGTAAGCGGATTGCAGTGTTCGAAGAAATGTTTGCAGTCGATTTGATTGTTAATAACGGCCGTTGTTCCGGTTTGCGAGTTATCTCAGCGGGTGAGCTTCTTGAGATTTTTTCACCAAGAGTGATACTTGCAACAGGCGGTCTTGGACGGCTTTTTTCCAGGAGCACTAATCCTGATATTGCAAGCGGCGATGGTATTGCCATGGCATTTAGAGCCGGAGCCAGCCTTGCGGATATGGAGTTTGTGCAATTTCACCCGACGGCCCTCTGTCTGGAGGGATGTCCTGCCACGCTAATTACCGAGGCCGTTAGAGGATCCGGAGCCCAGCTTCTTGACCGGTATGGTGAACGATTTGCTTTTCGCTTCCATAAGGATGGAGAGCTGGCAACAAGAGATGTAGTATCGCGGGCGATTCACACTGTTATGAAGGAGCAGGAAAGTCCTTGTGTGCAGCTCGATCTGCGCCCGCTTGGCGAAGAAAAAATCAGATCCGCTTACCCGAATGTTCTTGCGTCATGTTTGCGGGCCGGTATAAATCCGTTAAAAGAAAGCATACCGGTAGCGCCCGCGGCTCATTATTTTATGGGTGGTATTTACACAGATGGGTCAGGCCGCAGCACCCTGCCCGGACTCTATGCCATTGGCGAATGTGCGTCAAGCGGCCTGCACGGAGCAAACAGGCTGGCGAGCAACTCGCTTCTGGAAGGTGGGGTCATGGCTATGAAGCTTGCACGCACAATTCTTGGAGAAGCAAGTTTGCAAATTCCTGTCTCTTGCTTGAACCGCCATAGAATCTACTCAGCAAGAAGGGTTTTCAGCCCGAAAAAGATTGATCTTTTCCGGAAAGTGATTTTCGATAATGCAGGTCTTGTTAGAAGCACGGGCTCGCTTCTTTATATTCTGGACAACTTTGCTGCCGAGGAAGCAGTGCCTCTTAGTTTTGAGAAAAAACAAATTGAAGCTGCTAATCTGGGTTTGCTCGGAATTTTGCTGAGCCAGGCAGCGCTTGTCCGTGAGGAATCCAGGGGAGCCCATTATCGAAGCGATTTTCCTTATACAGACGAGCGTTTTTGCAGGCGAATTTTCATGAGAAGTGATTCCGGCCTGCTTGCTCACCTGGCCATTTCTGCAAGTTCCTTCCTTCGAGATTCGAGCTTTGCAAGCGCTTCCTCAACTTCGCTGGCACCCTTCTGGTCTTGAAGCTCCTGGCGTATCTTCAGCGCTTCTTTCAGAGACTGCTCAGCTTTCTTAAGCACTTTTTCTTCTCTGTGGCCGTCTGAGGGCCCGTCCACTGAGCTTGTAAGCGCACGCCCATATTCTAATAATGCGAAGCTGAGACCTTCCGGGTCATCGAGGCTATCTCTGATTACGTCAAGCGCCCGCTGCAAAGTTTTGATTGCAGGTTTAAAATTTCCCTGGGCTGCTTCTGCTTTACCCACCCAGACAAGAATCTGATATCGCAGTGGTGTTTTTTCGTCATAGTATTCATTGTCGATGCGAAACGCCAGGTTAAAAGCGTCGCCGGCCGTAGCAAGGCGCCCTTTTCTGAACTGCTCTTTAGCTACGGAATAAATTTCAGCCTGGGGTTTATACTGCTTCGGGAGCAGCTCCGGATGCCGTTTCAAAATTTCCATCATTACAAGATAAGAAACCCTGGCTTCGTTAACATCTTCATTCCAGAGCTGTGCTCTTGCAAGTTTGTGCAAGAGTCTTACGTGCTCGCGGCTTTCGCCTCCAAAAGCCTGTGAAAATGCGGGCTCGATTTTGTTGTAGAGCTCGGAAGCTTCAAAGAAATTGTTTTTCTTGTACAGATCGTCGGCCTGGCTTTCTTCTTTCAACAAAGTTGCTTTTTGCTCTTGCGATACAAGTTTGCGTTCAACCTTTGTCTCGGAGTCTTTTGCCTTTTGTAGATACAGGTAATATGCAAAAGAGCCCAGACCCAGCAAAATTACAGCCAATAACAAAGCTATCTTGACAGAAGAACCTACTCCATGACTGAGATCCAGGGGCTTTATTTTTTCGCCCTCCTCAATGCGCCTCAGATCGGTTTGCAGTGCGTCTAGAGTCTGATATCTATTATTTCCTTCTTTTTCCAGGCATCTGAATATTATAGTTTCGAGTTGCTCATCTACTTTTCGTGCCGGTACAAGCGACATAAACGGACTTGCTTTATCTTGTACATGCGCCATTCTGGTTTGGGTCGGGTTTTGCCCTTCACCAAAGGGCGGACAGCCGCTGAGTGCTTCATACATAATGCAAGCCATTGAATAAATATCGGAACGGATGTCGAAGGCTTCACCCTTGCATTGTTCCGGGCTCATGTAAGCCGGGTCGCCTCTTACAACTCCGGCGCCCGCCGTAGCCAGCGTTTTTGAACTCGTTTCGTTTTTTCTGGTGATTCCGCAATCGACTATCTTTACAACAAAGTCGTCCGTGACAATAATGTTCTTGTTTGAAAGATTCCCGTGCTGGAAGCCCTTTCGGTGCAGGTAAGCCAGACCTTTTAAAGCCTGCTGGAAAGTATCAAAAAACTCGATTTGATTGAAAACACCCTTTTCTTTTATTAGACTTCCGATAGTTCTGCCTTCGACAAACTCCCTGATCAAATAAAAACCGAACTGGGGGTCTTCTCCAAACTCAAGATTTGGAATCATATTTGGACTTGAAAGCGCGGCCGCATATTTTGCTGCGTACTTCATCATATCCAGGCGCGCAGCTTCATTTTTTATTGACGGGGTCAGGAATTTTACAACGAAAAGCCCCTGACTCAGGAGCTCTCTTGCTTTGTAAGAGACGCCGTTCTCACTTTCTGCGAGTTTCTCAAGAATCTCGTATTTTTCGGCCACTGTAGCGCCCAGAGGCGAAACAGCTTTTGTTCCACTTGGATTTTCTTGCCCAGATGCCATTTACGCTTCCGATGCCCCCTGTTTAATGTTAGGCCAGACTTGAATTGAATGCAAGCTCTTGGATAGCTGCGCTTTTCTGCTTTCAGGCTTTCAAAAAAACAACGGCTCTTTTCAGAGCCGCTTAATAGCAAATAAGAAGATAAGGCAAAACGTGCGCAACTCAAGAGAACTCAGCGCGCATGGCTCAGTCTGCGAGAATTCCAGATTTCAAGCGCTTTATGTCTTTTCTTTGAACCTTCGGCCGCAACTTTTTGCGCGTCTTGCGGCGTGAGCAGTTTGTCGAACACGCGGTCGCCTACATTTGCGGCAGCCTTTGATGTCTTGTATCCGAGTTCTCTTGCAATTTCCGACCAGCTTTTGCCGCAAGCCAGAAGATCCATCATGCGGGCTTCTTTGGCGTTTATATCGTCGCGAATAAAGACATGTCTCATTGGTGAGGATACAAGTATTACTTCGCCTTTGATTGCCATTTTAAGCTCATTGAGCATGTCCTGCACTTCCGATATTTTTGCTCGTTTGCAAAGATATCCGTCACAACCGGCGGCAAGTGCTCTTTGCCCGTCGGCAGGCGCTTTTGAATTTGTAAGCACGATTATAGTCCCATAGAACCCGTGTTGATGCCGCAGTTCTTCCAGTATGCGTATGCCTGCAAGCGAGCTTACGGTTTTGTCGCCCACTCGAAACGGCAGTTGCAAATCTAAAAGCACGCAGTCGCTTTCTTTAATGCTGGGGTCGCGAATGCGCTTAAGCGCTTCTTCCTCGCAGTTTATTACGTCTACTACCTCCATTTCACCATCTTGCTCGAGTACTCGTTTCAAGATGCTGGAGAAGTCCTCATCGTCTTCAACTATCAGTATCTTAGTAGTCATATCGTTCACCGGTTCCCTTATTTGCTATTTCCAAAGTTTTCTTTCTTGAATTCAATGCTACCTGATCTTGCAGTGTTTCATCCTGGAGGAAGTCTTTGTGCATCGCACGCGCTTCCGGACAAACAGGCAGTTTGAGCTGAAATGTGGTTCCTTTACCTAATGTGCTTGTTACTGAAATTTCTCCACCCATTCCCTCGACAAGGGTCTTGGCTATATCAAGACCGAGCCCGTGACCGTCTTTCTTTTCGGGGTTGACTCGGTAGCCGGGTTCGAAAATGTGATTCAGATGCTCGGGGGCAATTCCTTTGCCGCTGTCTGTAATCAGTATTTTGTGAAATGAACCGTTGGTATCCATTGTCACAAATACATGCGTGTGCGGTGGATTGTGCTTGATTGCGTTACGGATTATGTTGTCTACCACTCTTGAAAGTTCAAGCGAGTTTGCCTTCACCCAGAGAGTTTGCTCCGGTTTTGTCCATTCAAGTGTGTCTTCATGCTTCTGAGCAAGAGGTTGCTGCCCGTCGACTGAGTCTTCAACTACCTGGGTCAGGTCGCAGAGAGCAGCTTGATTGTTGGCAAGACCGGGGGTTATCTCATAGTCGTAAGACTGAACCAGCTGGTCTATGAGTTCGCAAAGTTTGTCCGATGATTTTACCAGTCTTGAAACCTTATCTCGTGCCTGTTGATCTTCAAGACCCATCATCTGGAGCTCGGAAATCGTCCAGTTAAGAACGCTTACAGGAGCATTCAGGTCGTGGTTGATACGGCGCACAAATTCGTGCCTGCGCTTTCTGTCCTGATACATCTCGCGGTTTTCGGCTTCGACTTCCTGCTTTGCCATTTCAGTTTCGATTTTTTCAAGCTCTAAATCATGCTTTTCTTTTTGTGCATGCAACTCGGTCTGGAATAATTGTTCGCGCTCTCTTTCTCGCTCCCAGACGATTGCAGCCAGAGCTCCAAGCCCCAGCGCTATTGAGGGCACGAATACCGGCACTATAAGTCCGGTGAAGGCAAAAGCAAAACATGCAAAAATGTAGGATGCAAACAGCAGGAAGCAGAAGAATACTGTGTCTGCCGTCAGTCTCAATAGACTGCCGCCATGCTTGAACGGTCTTCGTTTTTGGGGTAAAGAATCGAATTTTTCTTGTATGCTTTTCCATAAGCACCAGAGTGCGCTGCCTGCAAGACATGAAAGCAGCAAATAAATAAGGGCCGGAAAACCGTTCAGTCTCTGGGGCCAGGAGTGCCTGCTTATCGTATCTAAGGCATTAGCCAGAATCTCGGTTCCGCTCATCAGATTCAGACCTTCATTGGTGAAGGGGGTGCTGTAGATGTCTGTGATGCCGTCTCCGATAAATACAATTGCATTATCAACGCTTACATCGTTTGATTTCTCCTTTTTCAGAAAACGCTCTTTTTGCTGAGGATCAAGCAAATAGCTGAGAGGCCTTATAGGGAAAAGATGTTCCGAATTTGGAAACCCGGCAAAGTCGATGTCCATTTTGTCTGGAAGATCTCTGGGGATTTTTTCACCCAGGGTTCTGAGCGCTTTTACAACTACCGAGTCAAGTCTTTCGCCCGGACGAGGCGAAATCACGTTCCATGCCCGTCTTACAACCTGGTCTTCGTCCTGATCAACACAGGTCATGCCGGTGTATTTGTTTTCCACATCAACACCCGGCTCAAGCTTTTGCAGCTGTTCTAATATTCCGATTGGTGCAGTTGGTGCAACCAGGGTAACCATACGGGATGAACTCGAGCTATTGAGTGCGCGTACCATAAATACCGGGACTTTCTTTCCATAGGCTCCACTTGCAGCTTTGTGAATTACCTCAGCAAAATAAGTGTCATCCGGCGAATACTGCGGGAAGTCGTTGTCGAGCACAATTGCTCTGGCGCCTGATTTTGCAAGCAGCTCTACCATGTCTGCCACAGTCTGGCGCCTTATAGGATAGCTGAGCAGCGGCTGCATCCAGGGAAAGTGTTTAACAGCTTCAGGCGGCGGTTCGTCTTCAACTGAGTGGTTGAAGATCACAATTTTATTTTTGATTTTCGGATGATTGTTTTCGATAAGCCAGCTTAAAGTAAAATCCCAGGCATACCATTTGCGGGGTTGTTCATGACTCTCGTGCCAGTTCCACAACACCAGAGGATTGAGCCTCTTGAGACTTTCAGGTGTCCAGCTCAACCACTGCCTTGCTTCAAAGCGTCTGTTTATGGTCTGCAGTTCCTGCCGGTCGAAAATTCCCGAAAAAAGCAGTGCCGAGCCCACAGTTATAGCTACAGCCACAAAGACTGTAAAAAGGCTCCAGGAAACCCTTCGCTGCTCTGCTTTTCTGGCTATGCTCCGCTCCTCCGGACCCCGGCTACCCGCTATATGCCATTTTTCTTGCGTTTTGACACAGTTATCTTCAGGAAGCTTGAGTTTTTTCGCCAGGCATAACACCTCTCAAGCCTCGCTTGCGACTAATTGCGTCCGATATTGATATCGGCCTTGCTGAATTGATTTTGCGTGCTTCCCGGCAAGTTGACATTGCTTGTGATATTGCTGTTATTGAACGGCTGTACTTGAAATTGCTGCATTGGTGCAAATGGGGTAACTGGAGCAATTATCGGAGCAACCGGTGTTACCGGCGAAAGCGGTGCCGGGCTAGCAATCTGTGTGGGTACAGGGGCTTGCATCTGTGGAATTTGGGTGAGCGGAGGAGTCACAGGTCTAACTGCCGTAACCGGAGTGAAGTTCGTGTTTGTAAATGTATTGGCTTGCGGAACGAAAGTACTTACATTTGCTGTAAGAGGATTCGCTGCCGGGTTTTCCGTATATGGGAATCCGGCAGGCATTACATTCATTACCGGCGCCACCTTCTGGTTTGCAATTACACGAGCTGAACTTGAGACCGCGCTTATTACACCCGCTGGTGCAAGATCGGCGCTGTAAGCCAGACCGGGCAGGTGAATCGACTTGTCGTTGCCGACATTCGGCCCAATGTAATATGCGGTTTTGCTCGGCACGGATAATATTTTGAAGTTTCTGACAATATGCCTGTCGGGTTTGCCTGCATTGAATGCTTCTTCAATCATGTTGCCGAAAATATTGTCGCTGCTCGGCACTTTGGACATGCCCTGCTTAATGAGGTTAAGCGACTCAATAGCTGGTAGATCAGCTCTTCCAGCAATCATTGGATGTTCGAAAACAGTTTTTGAATTTGCTGTATAAACAACCGTGCTTGAGTATTTGTCTTTAAATATAAGCTCGCCTTTCTTTGGGTTCAGCCTGAATTCAGGTTCGTCATTTTTTGCAATCGGTTGCTTATGAGGCAACATGCTGTGCATGTTGAAGCGAGTGTCTTCGGATCTGATCTGACCTCTTACATCCATGACCACGCCTGGTGTGAGCTTGACCCGGCTGTTGTTGACTTTGTTCCAAACCTCTACAAAGCTGTGAGATTCTAAAACCTGAATTTCATCACGTTCTGGCATTGCATGAAGTCTTACGGTAGTTCCACGAATTCTTGCTTGAAGCCGTCTTGTTTCAATAACGTATTCATCTGAACAGTCTGTATTCTTCTTAAGCAGGAAAGCGCCGCTGCCCACGCAAACTGTGCGAGCTCCAGGATAAATTCTGGCTACGGTGTCACCCCAGATTCTGGTTGTGACTTCCTTGTTTTTGCCCATTTTGAGCTCAGCCCATGAGCTTTTGCCTTTTGTTTCGATAACGCTGCCTTCCGGCAGCAGGTCATTTACCTCACAGACTGAACTTTGAGCAAGTATCTCGCCCTGGGCGATTCGTTTGCTGACCTCGCCTTGAATTTTGTTGACTCTGGCTGAATATCCTGAAAGCAATGGAGCAGTTGTAGCAGCGTTATTAGCCGCCAGGTTCGGACTGCCGATGCCGCTGGCGTCTGCCCTCAGAAAGGTGGGACTTACTACCAGGCTTGAAGTCATTAAGAGAGCCAGCCAGGCCGATAGCCTTGTTGTCTGGGGTTTCATGGCTCTTTCCTCCGAGTATCGGTTTCAAGCGACAGACTTTTTGATAAAGCTGCGTGGGGACATTAAGAAGGGGGGGGTATCACAAGGACTAAAAAATGGGGACAGAAATGTGGACTTAAAATGTCTTCCGCTTGAAAACCTCCAAAAAGCGTTATACCACCACATTTATGAGTCTATTGGGCCAGTTTCCAACAACTCCATTGGAAAATTGCTTTTTTTCGCCTTTTTCTGCATCAAAAGCCCGGCTTCAAAGATTAAATCAGCGGAAATCTTTTGAAATCATTTGCTTTCTGCCGGAATTGGAGCCTTATTTTGTAGGTATCAATCCAGCTGAGTTTCGGGTCTTAGTTCTCAAAAACGTATTCACAGGCACAGCAAGGAAGAAAGAGCATGTGTTTTTTTGGGGACTGTCAGGCGGTGGCGGCAGCCTGAAAACTCCAGTTGCCCAGTTGTCCAAGAGCTGCTTTCAGTCCAAAAATGAATGAATTCATCGTTGAAGTGCGCTTCTTCGGATTGCGCTCGAGTGCTTCTTCAAGAACTCTTCTGATATCGTTGTGCAGGTATTGCTCGCCCAGGTCTTCGTTGCTCAAAAGCACCGGACCCTCGCCGCGGCGGTAAGCAAGTGCGCCTGATACTGAAATTTCAAAAGGCAAGCGGCCTGTCAGAGCTTCGAACATAACCAGAGCAAGCTGGTAAACATCGGTGTAATAGCTGCAAATCTGCTCTCCTAATTGTTCCGGAGAAGCATAAAGCAGGCTGCCGCTTGAAGTATGGTCGAATGAAACACCGTCATGACCAACGCTTAGTGAAATGCCGAAGTCAAATATCACAGCTGTTTCGACGCCGTCACGTTTCACGAGCATTATATTTGAAGGCTTGATATCTCTGTGAAGAATGCCTCTTTCATGTGCGTGCTGAACAGCTTCTGCTACCTGTATGCAAATTCCAGCGACTCTTGAAAGATCGAGCCTGGTTTCTGTAATCATTAGTTGTTCGAGGGTTTGCCCTTCAAGTATTTCCATGGCAAGAAATGGATCGCCGTCTGATGTTACACCACTGTCGTAGAGTTCAACTATGTTCGGGTGATTGAGACGGCCCATGAGCTCTGCTTCGCGAGCAAGAAGTTCTCTGGCGTCCGGCGCCTTTTTTACGTTTGCGACTTTAAGTGCCACATATTTGTTGTCTGAAAATCTCAATGCTCGATATACAACAGAGAGCCCACCAACACCAAGCACAGTTTCAAGCCTGTAAACATTGCCGCTGTCGCTTATGACAAGCGAGTTGTCTCCGCTTTCTTTACGGCAGGGCTGACCGAGAAAAGCTTTGCTGAAAGGACCACCCAGTCTTCCGAATGCTGATTCAAGCGCCGTGGCTAGCATCTTAAATGGACTCCGCTCAGTTAACAATTTCATCTTAGGTTTTCAATTTCCAACGTAGCAATTGGAGCTGGCTCGATACAGAAAAACTACCAATGACGCTGCTTCTTCGGACTCAATTGCTTTGCGGCCTGCTCACCTGGCTGGCTCTGAACACTTCACCTGTTTGCCGGTTGTAGACAGTGATTGTGCCTTCCAGCACCTGGAAATCTACCATCCGGTCGGTCCTGTTCACTCTCAGGGTAGTGCCGTGCACTCGGCAAAGATAGTCGCCGGCTATGACCGTAAATCTGATTCCGCTTTCCAGTCTTGAATTTACATGTACTATTAGTGCACCTTTTTCAAGATAGAGAACGCCTGAGTCGGGAAAAACTGCCAGCTGGCTATCGGCCCAGATCCGTCCCGTACAGTTATGGACTTTGAGCTCGCACCAGCTGGCTTTGCCGGTTTTCACACTCAAGGCTCTTGAAGGGTCTATGCGCTTGCCCTGCAAGTGTTTGAAATGAACTTCCCCACTCATGCGGCTTACTTGAAGTTCTGGCCGATTTCGCTGATGTCTGGTATCAGGAAGCAGCTCAGGGGCAGTCTCCGGTATCGCCTGCATATTTGGGATTCGCATGGTGGCAGATGAAGGCTTGGGAACAGGTGCGATCACAGGAGCTGCCTGACCCATGACCGGCAGGGGCACTGTCTTTGAAGAAGCCGGATAATAGACCGGCAATACGTTTGAAGCAGCATCATCTTGATCTGGCTGGGATTCAATATTATTAGTTAGCGCGTTGTTAAAGTTCTGTGATTCAGCCGGCTGAGAATCTATCCACTGAAGAACGAGGACGCAAACAATTATTAGACTAAGACGCGTGATAAATAACATCAGCCAGAATGTAGTAAGTGCGTAATATTAATTTGTTACGAATTGTTCCAACGAGACAAGTGGATAAATCCAAAAAGCTTGTTTGGAAAGGGTTATTTAATTCGCTCAATCGGGTGATTTCAGACAGTCTGCCCCCGAGTTTCTGTGCTAGATTAATCAGCTGAGTTTAATCAGCAGGAAAAGCAGGAAAAAAGCAGTATGAAAAGCGCAATGCAAAAAGGGCTGAGGGCGATAATTACAGGTGCATCCACCGGTATTGGCAGGGCTCTGGCTCTGCAACTCGCCAGTGATTACCAGGCGCGGCTGGTGATAAATGCCAGGGGCGAAGCAGATTTGCAGGCATGCGGCAAGAAGATCGAAGCGGCAGGCGGCAAAGTTGTTCTGGTTCAGGGTGATGTGTCTGACGCGGAGGTTTGCAAGAAACTTGTTGAAAGTTCGATAAATGAGTTTGGTGGTGTGGACCTGCTGATTAACAACGCCGGGCTTGCCCGCTCCGGGCCTATGAGCGGGCTTACGCTTGCTGACTGGCGCTATGTTTTTGAAGTAAACTTTTTTGCCTGTTTGAATTTGATTTATGGCGTGCTTCCGGCTTACGAGCAGCAGGGCTATGGCAAGATTGTAAATATTGCAAGCGTTGCAGGCAAAGTAGCGTTTCCCGGAAGCATTTGTTATGCGGCAAGCAAGTTTGCGCTTACCG
Organism: uncultured Candidatus Obscuribacterales bacterium; assembly: GCA_964615655.1. Lineage (GTDB taxonomy): Bacteria > Cyanobacteriota > Vampirovibrionia > Obscuribacterales > Obscuribacteraceae > JAIEPM01. Next base: position 40,800 of record CAZTQO010000011.1, read on the forward strand.
GACTCTCAGAAGGAATGGCTGCCGAGCTTGCAGGTAAAGTCGACACGATTACCGTTTGTCCGGGCTGGGTGCGCACAGAATTTTTCAAGAGAAATAAAACTGCAGAAGATCCATCTGCAATTGCTTGCCAGAAAGGATTGCGCGGCTGGCTGATGAAAAATGTATTGAGCATCAGCTCCGAACAGGCTGCAAACGATGTGATTAAGGCATTGAAAAAAGGCGGCAGTCATGAGTTGGTTCTGACCGCACCGGGAATTATTGTCGAGCGTATGTCCGGTTATTTTCCGGAGCTTACTTTCTTCCTTTCGAGCCTGCTGCCTGCTGAGCGCGGTGCTTCCCGGAAGTAAAGAGTTGGTCTGAGCACGGAGTCCCTTTTAATTGAGTCCTTGTTATTGAATATCGGCGACTGCCCGTTGATAAAACCTGAGCTTTCTATATAGAATGGCTCAAGAACCTTGCCGGCAGTAAGATGGAAGCTTCAAATCGCCCAAAGTCAACACGTGAAGCCAAAAAGCTCGAAAAAGACATGGCTCGTATCGGTAAGATTCTTTCCGAGCGATATGAACTCTTGGAGTTACTCGGACATGGCGGCATGGGTGCGGTATATAAAGCGCGTCATATTCAAATGGAGCGAATTGTTGCAATCAAGCTGCTATTGCCTGATGTTGCCGAAGATCCGACCATGCATGATCGATTCAGGCGAGAAGCCAAAGCATCCGGAAAGATCAACCATCCAAATGTGGTGCAGCTGATAGACTTCGGCGAAGGTCCCGAAGGCGAAGCTTACATAGTGATCGAGTTTCTGGATGGTGTGGGAATCGATCACCTGATCAGGCAAGAAGGCTTTATCGAAGTAAACCGGGCTGTGCATATTTTTAAGCAAATTTGTGACGGTGTTGCAAAGGCTCACGCAAAAGGCATAATTCATCGAGACTTAAAACCAAGCAACGTAATGCTGGTCGAAGAAGAAAGCGAGCAAGACTTTGTAAAAATCGTCGACTTCGGGCTGGCTAAAGCGCTTGATCCCGGCGAAGAATCGCAGAAACTGACACAAACAGGAGAAGTTTTCGGCAGTCCAATATATATGTCGCCAGAGCAATGCCTTGGCCAGCGTCTTGATCATCGCTCGGACATCTACGCACTCGGTGTGCTCATGTATGAATGTTTGACAGGGCGTGTACCTTTTCTGGGTTCGGTAGTGGCAGAAACCATAGCCAGGCAGCTGCACGACAGCCCGAAGCCATTTAAGGAAATGAGACCGGATCTTGAACTGAATGTTCCTGATAGCCTTGAGGCTGTTGTTATGAAGGCACTCAGCAAAGATCCCTATGACAGGCAGGCTTCGATGCAGGAATTGAAGGACGAAATAATCGATGCGATGTTGCCGAAACTAAAAGACCGGAGCAAAAAAGCCAAGGCTAGTTCTACTCAAATTGCTAAACCTGTGACGCTTGAATTCGGCAAGCCCAGGCATAGTGTGGAAATGCCACAAGCTGAGCCTGAAGACAAAGTCGCCGATTTACCTGGATCTCGCAGAGCCGGAAATGCTGTATCCGAACCGGAAAGATCAGACTCAGCAAGATCTAAAGGGCCAGCAATCCGCTTATCAGGGCCACTTATAGTAATTCTTTCTCTGGCAGTGGTTTTGATTCTTGGTGTGGGCATAGGAGTATGCCTGAGAAATACAGGCAAGAATCCGGAGCCTCAAGCTGCATCTAATCTTAATCAAGATAAAAATCCGGTGCTTCCTGGCTTGCAAGGCGGTGCTCTCCTGCCTGAGAACAGAAAGCCGGACCCTCTTAAAAAGCCAGATAATCAGACTCTGAAAAATCAGGGCGCCAATAAGCTGCCAAAAGAGCCAGTTCAAGCAAGAAAAGCTCCTGAGCCTCCAAAGCCTGTGATTTCGAAAAGCAGTTCAAATTCAAATATTGCAAGCCAGAAAAAGAAAACTCAAAAAACAGCCAGTGCAGCTGCAAAAAAGGAATATAAGCCACAAAACCGCGTGCAGAGCGCCAGTAGACCCGATCTTCCCACCAGCGATGGTGCTGGATCCGGAGTTTCGCGAAGTCAATCGCGACGCAAACACCAGCATCGTGACTGGCATGATTACAGCTATGGTGTTGAGAAAAAGGACAGTTATTCCCATTCCTGGGATGTTCCCAATGCCGGCACAAGGGTCGGTGATTGAAGCTTCATTCATAAGATTATTTGCTCCCAAAGTAGTAGAATCGAAAGCTCGAGGAAATTCCTTTGCTGGAGGAAATCAAATGGCAGTTGGGGTTGTCAGGAAACTTTCGTTTGCTTTTTTGGCTTTGGCTTTTTGCCTATCTCAAAGCGGCAACTCATTTATGCAGCAAGGATACTGCGCTGCTATAACTAATCCGGCGTTCAAGTTCGTAAAAGAAGATGCAAAAAGTGGAATCAAAGAATATCGCTTGAATTCCAATGGTCTGACAGTTCTGCTGCAGGAACGACATAATTCACCGGTTGTCACGGTATTGGTAGTATATAAAGTCGGTTCCAGAAATGAGGCCGTGGGCTACACGGGCTCGACTCATTTTCTTGAGCATATGATGTTCAAAGGAACACAAGCTCATGATCCTTTAAAAGGAACCGGTATAGATGATGTTTTAAAACCGGTCGGCGGTTTGAATAACGCTACAACCAGTTTTGATCGAACCAATTATTTTGAAGTGGTCCCTTCAAAAAACCTGAGCCTCTGTCTTGAATTTGAGGCGGACCGAATGCGCAACGCATTGCTCAGAGACTCTGATCGCAAGTCTGAGATGACTGTTGTAAGAAATGAGCTTGAAAGAGGCGAAAACTCGGCTGAAGAAATCTTGAGTAATCAGGTTTATGCTACTGCATTTCGCGAGCACCCGTATCATCATCCGGTAATCGGCTGGCGTTCGGATGTGGAGGGGGTGCCGAGCGCCAGGTTGCGGCAATTTTTCAAGGAATTCTATTATCCAAACAACGCTGCTCTGATTGTGATTGGTGATTTCAACACAACTAATGCGCTTGCTGAAATCAACAAGTATTTCTCAAAAGTACCTGCTTCAGCAAAACCTTTTCCGCACGTATACACGCAAGAGCCTCCGCAGGAAGGCGAGCGTAGATTTGTGGTTCAAAGGGGGGATGAAATGCCCAAAGCAATGATTGCTTACCACATACCTGCAGCAACAAATAAGGATACTTACCCTCTTGAAGTGCTGGCGTCGGTTCTGGGTGACCAGAGCAGGCAGTCGAGCCGGCTCTACAAAAACCTTGTTGACAGTGGACTTGCCTCTCAGGCCTATGCCTATAACTCGTCTATGAAAGATCCTGGTTTGTTTTCAATTTATGCTTCGGCGACAAGCGGAACAGAGCTTGAAAAAATCGAAAAAGCAATTGAAGAAGAACTCGAAAAGCTGGGAAAAGAGCCAGTTTCAGACACAGAACTTGATCGTGCCAAAAAAGCCGTGTGGAAAAAAATGAAACTGGACACTGACGATCCGATGCGCTTTGCCATGCAGCTCTCCGAGGCTGAAGCTGTAGCTGGCTGGCAGTGGTTGCTCAATATGGAAAAGAACATCAAGGCAGTTACAGCTTCCGACCTTCAGAGAGTCGCCAAAAAATATTTTGCAGAGTCTAATCGGACCGTGGGCTACTACCGGCCAAAAAATAGAGAAGGGAAAAATGAAAAAGCCGGCCAGGGCGAAGATAAGAGCGGGGAAAAGACCAGTGAAAAAAACGAGAGCCATGCATCTCAGATACGGCTGCTCGAGACATCCTTTACTGAGCTTTCCACAGCTGAAGCCATAAAAGCTGAAGATTCAGATGTAAAAGCCGGCGTAACTGACTCAGCCTCTTTCCGGCGCGATGATGCCGGGATGATGGTCCTAGCTGCAGCGGCAGTTGAAAGTAATTCTGATCGCAAAAAAACTGATGGCAAGAATCCTGCAGGCGTAAAGAAAGACGCAGGCAAGGAAAAAAAGCCTGCAGACAAAAATACTGCAAGCAAAGCCGCAAGCAATAACGGCGGCGGAATGATCGCATCAAAAACCAGAAGCAAAACATTTGCCAACGGAATGAAAGTACTGGTTTTGCCTGTCAGAGGATCTGGGGTGGTGGCTGTTTCCTGCAAGTTTAAAGGCGGCGAGTCGATTGCAGATGAAAACAAAACGCTTGCACCTGAGTTGCTTGCAGATATGTTGAACAAAGGATCAAAAGATCTGAGCAAAGAAGCTCTGGCCGATACTCTTGAAACTATGGGCTGCAGTCTCGATTCATACACCAGAACTTTCTGGGCCGAGCTGAGTTCGAAAGTGGTCACAGAAGATCTGGACAGGCTGCTTTCAGTTCTATCAGAATCGGTTAGAAACCCGTTGCTGGCTTCTGAGGAACTCGAAAAGCTGAAAAAACAAAAGGAAGCTGATCTCAAAGATTCAATGGTCGATACGGATGCCGTGGCAGACAACAAAATGAGCAGCATGCTTTATAGCCCGGGCTGTGTTTATTATGCAAAGCCTTTTGAAGAGCAACTTGAAGAACTCAAGAAAATAAGCAATGACGATTTGAAAGCCCTGCACAAAAAACAATACAGCGCTTCTAATCTTGTGATGGCGCTTGTAGGTGACATCGATTATGAAGAAGCCTTCAAACTTGCTGAAAAACATTTTGCCGCATGGGAAAAGGGACAGGAAAATGATATGTCGGTGAGAGCTTGCCGTGGTAACGATAAAGCAAAAGGAAAAGAGCTCGTAAGCCGCCTGCCGGATAAATCGAGTGTGAGCATCGTGCTTGCAAATCCTTGTGACGTTAGCATTCACAGCAAAGACTTTTGTGCAGCTCAGCTTGCAAATTCAGCTCTAGGTCATGACACAATAGCTTCCAGGCTGGCAGCCGTACGAGAAAAACATGGGCTTACTTACGGCATCAGATCGGGATTCTCTGAGATTGCCCAAGCATGGGCAAGCTGGGAGATCACCCTTACGGTAAACCCTGAGAATAAAAACAAAGCTTTGCAGCTGGTGCGTTCGATTGTGAAAGACTTCAACGTAAAAGGCATGACAGCCGCGGAGTTGCAGATGGAAAAGCAAAGACTCTCCGGGGAATACATTGTTTACAGGATGCGTACCCCCAGCCAGCTTGCCGAATCATTGAGCCGTTACGCAACTATGGGGCTCGGTCCTGAGTTTATGGATCATTACCCTGCTATGCTGCAGAGTGTTTCACTGAAAGAGGCCAATGACGCAATCGGCAAATATATGAAACTTGAGAATCTTTCTACAAGCATTGCCGGAACTCTTTCTGAGAATGTCAAAAACAAGTGAATCTTCAGGCATTTATAGTCAGCAGATGAGAAAGATAAACAGTCGCCGGATTAATCTTGCCGGCGTGGTACATGAGGATAAGCGCCCTTAGAAGCGAGGCAGGTCGAATAAATGACAAATAACGAGTCAGGGTCCCAAGACCAGAAAAAGAAGAGTCAGTTCAATGAGATGATTCTGGGTGGAGTGAAGAGCCGGAGCGGCAAAGAGACCACAAAATGGATAAACGACCTGACAAGCGAGAACATGGATGAGATTGCCGAGTCAGCACCGAATCACAATCCGGGCGTAGCACTGCCGGCCCAGTTCTCGCATCCTTCGATTGCTCAAACACAGGTTAAATGGGTCGATAAGCTTTTTGACCTTTTTTCGCAGTATGAGGTTGAGTACAATCGGGCTACCCAAAGTCCAGACTTGCAGATTCAGACCGAGCGGGCGGTAATAACTCCAGAGCTGGTCGGTAAAATGCAGGGAAGCGATCACCATCATTACACGGGCAGGCTTCATTGCAGAAAGTGGAGCCTGATTATTAGAGGCAATTTGAGCCATATTGAAGGCTATGTTATTCCGGCCGACCATCTGATTGGCTTTGAAAATAACATCCAGGCCTATACTCAGTTTTTCGAATTCATGCCGGTCTGGGATGGTGAGCTCAAATGGAGTTTCGATAAGAGATCGATCAGTCTAGATCAGCTGCCCCAAACTGCAAAGCAAATTTTCGGGCACCTTGTTAAAGTAAGCCGGGGCGAGGCCGATGCTGATGAGCAATTCGGAAAGCCCGGTCTTTCGTCCATGCCTCCCAAACCAATGGGAGACGATCAATTTCAATCTCAATCAAAGACCAGACTCCTATCAGATGCATCATCGCCTTCGTCAAATGCTGCGCCAGATTATCTGCTCCGTCATGGCGGTGTTTTTGAAGACGAGCAGCCCATTCAGTCTTTGAAAAATCCGTCTCCTGATTTAACAAGTGCCGATCAGGCGACAACTACAAAATTGCCCAGGGAAGAAAGGGCAAACCGGGCTAGCCAGTCTCAAACAAGCAAAATGAAAGCTGCGGCAAAAGCAGCTCAAAACCCGACTCCGACCGGTGGGCAAAAGAAACAGGAGGACTCCGTTGCTCCTTGTGAAGCGGAAATACCAGGCGAAATCGATATGGCAAAAGCGTGCGAGATCCTGAGCAAGTCAATCGATTTTGAGCTTGAGAAACTGAGCAAGCTTGGGGCTAAGGCATTTGAGCAACACGATTTCTCAGAAGTAGAGAAGTTGATGAAGAAAACAAGCAAGCTCAAAAGCATGCGTGACGAGATTGCAAATACAATTAACGAGTGGAAAAAAATGCTTGCCGAAGGCTAGCCGCAAAGAAATTCAATCTTCGCCGGTTTCGTCAAGGCGCATCAGCTGTTTTATGCCGTCATTGTGCTTTTTCTTGAGATAAAGCCGTTCGAGCTCATCATCGTTCATACTTTCGGATGGTCTGTTTTTGAGTATTGTTTTCTTTGCTTGCGGCTTTGTGTTTTGATGATTTGATGTCTTACTGCTGCTTTTTTCAGGGACTCTTGTTCGGTTCCTTTCTGAGGAGATTGTTTCAGGATTCTTTTGCGGAACCGTTTCTGGATTCTTTTGCGGTAAGGATTCAGGTTTCGTTTTGGGAACCTCTTCAGGACTCTTCTGCAGAACCGTTTCTGATCTCTTTTCGGGAACTGGCTCTGGACCCCGCCCGGCCGGAGCATTCCCTTCATTCTGATTCGATTGAGTCTTTGCCGGAACACTCTTTGGCTTCGGAGTTGTCTCAGCCGATTTGAGACTTAGAGTTACTAACGCAAGGACCGAGGCTATTAAAATCAGAGCCAGCAAATAAACATAGGAAGGAACTTCTGTCGGCGGTCTCTGCCCTTTAGAGCTCTTTTCCGCAAGCCCTTGCTCTATAAGTATTTCTTCTGATTCTGGTCTTATTTCTGATTCTCGTCGTCTTTCTGATTCTGTCCTTTGTTCTGATTCTGGTCTTTGTTCTGTGCAGGTTTTCGGTGTCAGCGCAGATCTTCCGGTCGTGTCTGCACCGCTAGTTCTAGCTTTTTCTTTTGCAGGGGCCTCAGCACTTTTTTCTTCGCTCTTGTCGCCCGGAGTATGTCGGCTTTGTGTTGGAGAAGATATTGATTGACCGCCGGTTTTGATTTTAGAACTTACCCGGAGCTTTATGCCAAGGTTTTTTGCAAAGGCCTGCAGGTCATGATTCAGTTCATCCATGCTTTGAAAACGGTCTGCCGGGTTCTTTTGCAGAGCTCTGAGTACAATCGCTTCAAGGGTCTCCGGAATCCGCAGCAGCGGTGCCGCTTCTTTGAATGAGAGCGGCATTTCGCTTATCTGCTTGCTTGCGATTACGCCTATATTGGGACCGTCAAAAGCAAGTACTCCAAGCAGGCTTTCGTACATGAGCAAACCCATTGAGTAAACATCGCTGCGGGAATCGAGTTCTGAGCCGCGGCACTGTTCCGGACTCATGTAAACAGGACTTCCCCAGACTTCGCCTTTCAATGTCAGCTTTTGTGAAAGCATCTGGGATTCTCGGCTGACCTGTACAATCCCGAAATCTACCAGCTTAACAAGCTCATCACCGTTCTCTTCCCGGACAAGCATCACATTTGCTGGTTTCAAGTCACGGTGTATAACTCCCTGAGCGTGTGCATAGCCCATTGCATCGCAGATCTGGGAAAAAACGGGGACCGCCCTAGCGATCGGAACCGGTCCCCGTTTTTCAATCAGACTCTCAAGCGAAAGACCGTCGAGGTATTCCATTACAAAAAATGGCTGATTGTTTTCAGTGTTCCCAAGGTCATGTACGGAAAGAATGTTTCTATGTTTAAGAGAGCTGAGTATCTTGGCTTCAAGGTTGAATCGTTTGACAGCCACCGGGTCTTTTGAAAAATTGTGATTCAAAACTTTTAGTGCAACTACCCTGTCGATAGGCTCCTGGATTGCCTTATATACGACAGCCATCGCTCCCTTGCCCAGCCTGCTGTCGATTCGATATTTTCCTGATAGGAGAGTGTTCTGGAGCGGATCTCTCAATCCTGCTACATGGTAGGAAATCGGAGCGTATTTGCAAGCTTCTTGAGCTGGATATGGAACACCATTTATGGTACGTTTCAGTGAGCGGAGGAATTCCTCAACTGCGTTTGGCACAATCTTATCTCGACAACCGGATTACATTAAATTTGCCCAGTCATTAAAGCAGATAAGCGCAAAATTGATTCATTTGCTTGTGTAAAAGGTATGTGTACAGAGTAGTATGTTACGAAGTGGGCGAACAAAGAGGGGCGCATTGGGTTCTAAGAAAGGAGATCCGGTGCTGGAAAACAGCCAGATAAGCTGTTTTTACGTTAAGCGGCAGATAATTTCAAGAGCTACGATTGCTTTAGCGTTTTCGCTTGTGTTTCTGCAGGGGGCAGGTGCAGAGGGGGATGGCAAGAAGCAGGGAGGGCTTGAACCTGTCGCGACATCTTCGCCTGCGTCGAAATCGGCTATGGGCGAGTCGCCTGCCAAGCAGGCTCAGAATCTTCCGAAACCGGACGCAGCCAAAAGCGGAACAGGCAGCAAAGGCAAAGAAGCTGCAGGCAAGTCAAGCAGTCCGACAAAATCCTCGAAGTCAAAGGTGTCTGATAAAGACAGCGAGGAGGCATTGCCCTTTCCTCTGATTACAAATGATTCAGTTGCTTCGGTGACTGGTGTTCAGCTTACGCGCTCCCGTGTTTTTCCGTCGGCAATAGACATTCACGGAAGCGCGGCAGGAGTATTGCTTCACGCCCGCAAAGAAACACGTTATGACCTTCTTTCACCGCTTTCGATTTGGCTGGAAGACGGCTCTCTACTCGTTTCAGTTCGGCGGCCTTCGGAAATGGTACTGGTGGCGACCAAATTCGGTGATGTAGTTGTGACTGCCGGTGGTGATGCTCTGGTAGTGCGCGGTGAGGATGATGACCTGAAGATTGTAAACCTGAGCACTACTGGTGATACCGTATTTCTCAACATGCATGACAAGTTTTGGACTGCATCTCCCTGGGGACATCAGGGCAAAGTTCGTGATTTGAACGATAAAAGCAAAGGGTCTAAGAAAGCCTACGAGGAGATTGAAAGCGGAGCTATTGCAATTGCTCCAGGTTTTGAACTTCTGATAGGGGCCGAAGCCATTACCCTTGATGAAGCCAAGCCCGAAGACTCAGTAGGCAGGCGTGATTTCAAAGTCTTTGAAGGCGGACGCTTTCTGGTTGCAGAGATTTCTATCGATAATCTTACTCAACTCCACGACCTGATTAAGGGCCTGAACAATCATGGTGAAAAAGCAGCTACTGTTTTCAATGAAATCATGAAGAATGCAGGGGTTATGAAATCACGGCAAGGCGAAGCCAGATTCGAAAAAAATGTGCCGCCGCCTCCCAAGAAAACCATTCCGAGAAAATCACCGCCGCCTAAGGTGCCGGCGAGCAAAACCCCGCCGGCAAAAACCGGCTCCTGATAGCTAAGCACATGCGATAAGGCCAGCTGTGAAAATCTGACCGGGAGGAGGATTAAGCAGATGCGGGATAAGAGCCGGAACGTGGGATTTGAAATGCTAGAAGTGATAATGCTAAGACATGATAAAGCGAAGACGTGATAAGTGAAGAGCTTCTAGAAGCAAGATTGATTAAGCGATATAAGCGCTTTCTGGCAGATGTTCAGGTAAACGGTTCGGACTCGCCGCTTACTGTTCACTGTCCCAATCCGGGCAGCATGATTGGAGTGGCGGAGCCCGGTGCAAAGATCTGGCTCAGAGAATCGACCAATAAGAAAGCCAAATTAGGATACGCCTGGGTTCTGACTGAACTGCCGTCAACGATAGTTTGTGTCGATACGCTAATGGCCAACAGGCTTGTGTTTGAGTGTTTAAAGAACGGGCAGATAGCCGAACTCAGAGCTTATGAGCTCGTGGAAAAGGAAAAAACATATAAGACAAGCCGTTTTGACTTTTTCCTGAGCAGGCACAAAAAGAAATCAGATTGTTTTCTGGAAGTGAAATCAACTACTCTGGCTGAAAATCGGGTGGCCATGTTTCCTGATGCAAAAACTGAACGAGGGTGCAAGCATCTGAAAGAGCTGATTGAATGCCGGGAAAACGGTTTGCGGGCGGTGCAGTTCTTTTGCATAGCCAGGCAAGATACTGAGGCTTTCAGACCGGCGGGTCATATAGATGAAATTTATGCTGCCCGCTTAAAGGAGGCTGCGGCTTACGGGGTTGAGATTCTTGCATATCCTTGCTACATCGAGAGAAAAGGACGCAAGTTTAATTATTCAATCGATTGCAGTGCGAAGCTGCCTCTGATGCTTTAGCTGCCTCTGATGCTTTAGGCTGATTGGTCGGGAATCTTCTCACTCAGCTCGTTTTCAAGCCTTGCAATCAGATCTCTCCATTTTTTAATCGCAGATGTGAGTTCGCCCTGAGAATCTGTGTTGAGTCCTGCACAGATCTTCTCGCCGTTCCTTCCCAGTTTACTTAACTTTTGCATTCCTAAGCGTGTGCCGGCTTCGCTGAAGTAACGAAATCTCTGGCTGATATAGGCAAGAAGCCTCTCGTTGCCATCCAGTTTCGAAAATTTGCTTACAATATCTCTCAACTCCCGGCAGTAGCGGCGTCCCTGTTCCCCAAACACCTTCAGTGAATTTTGCTCAGAAGATGAACTCGGCACTTCAATCACCATTATTTGATTCTGACTGAAAAACTCTTGGCTGTTCCAGATAGCTTTCTGTTGCCAATTTTCTTATACCCAAGTGTTAGAATTTCGTGGAAGAGATGATCTGGACAAGAGTTCTCTCCGATTAACAGTTATGATTGGATTATCTATGCTTCCATAGACTTTTGAGCTGATTAAGTGTGGTATATAAGTGTGAAAGACAGCCTCCCTGGCACAATTCTAGACGGGCGCTATCAGGTTGAAGATGTCCTGGGTAAAGGCGGGATGGGAACTGTCTACAAGGCAAGAGAAATTGGACTTGAACGAACAGTCGCCCTTAAAGTAATACATAAAAACAGGCTGGAAGATGAGGAAAATCTGATTCGCTTTGAGCGGGAGGGCCGCATACTTTCTTCTTTCAGCCATGAACATATCATTCAGTTCTATCGATTTGGTATTTCTCAGGACGGTACTTATTACATCGCAATGGAGTACCTGAGCGGTGAGACTTTGCGCAAGCTTTTGTCTGCTGAGAACAAGCTCGGATGGAAACGAGCAGTCAGAATAACCATGCAGATTTGCAAAGCTGTGGAATACGCGCACAAGCAGGGGATTTTTCATCGAGACTTGAAGCCTGAAAATATCATGCTCATAAGCCAGCCGGAACCAGACTTCGTAAAGGTTTTTGATTTTGGCCTTGCCAGGCAAGATCCGCTCGTTGGCGGTGAAAGTGCAAGCGAGTACCAGAAGCTGACCAGTACAGGGCAGCTGATCGGAAGCGTAAATTACTTAAGTCCTGAGCAGTGCACAGGGCACAATCCCGACCAGAGATCAGACATTTATTCGCTTGCTTGCATTCTTTATGAAATGCTAGCAGGCACGCCTCCGTTTGTAGCTGATAACGCGATTGGAGTTATTTACAAACATGCAAACGAGACGGCTATGGCTCTTTCTGAAGTCTGCGGTGAGGATTCGATACCTGAGCAGCTTGAACTTGCAGTAAGCAGAGGGTTAATGAAGGATGCTTGCTTACGTTTCCAGTCTATGAATGAGTTCTATCAGGAACTCGAGAAAATTTGCTGCCTGGATCCTGAGGATTTGAAAATTGCAGGACGACATGTATCAATCTGGAGCAAGAAAAACGGATATGTAGCATGTGTGATTTTAGTCCTGCTGATTTTCGCTAGTTCAGGGGTTGTGCTTTCACTTCGTAAGAGCCAATTCAAGAGTGCCAGCCAAAAATCATTGACCCCGGAACAGACTAAACAACGGTATTTGCTCGAAGACAAAATGAAAAGTCTGGCTATTTTAGACAAGCAGATTGCCAGGGTGGAAGGCAGCCTTCAACGAGCGGAGTCAAAAGCAGAAAAAGAAAAACTTGCAGTTGTGCTTGTGAAAGATCAGATTCAGCGCTGTATTTTGCTTGCTCGCATCGGTGACTTTGAGGCTGCCGAAAAAATGTTCAATGAAATGGAGAAGAATGAATTCGAAAATGTTTATCCCGATCTCTCGGATATATGTTCTTTCGGAGATATAGAATTCGGCAACGGTAAAACTGCTCTGGCCCTTGCTAAATTTGAGAAGGGATATATTCAGAGCCGAAAACTAGGTGCTCCACATGCAGAGGCTAAGGCGCTCTGTCACATTGCAATGGTGCAGGTGGCCACACACAAATTCAAAGATGCGAATGATACTTTCGATAAAATCAGAGCAATCTGGTCCTCCTCTGAAGAACTGGATGCCGGTCTTGTGACTTCCATCCATAACAGGTTTATGAGCAATATAACTGAGAGCAAATCTGTTAGAAACGAGAATATCAGCAGTGGCAGAAAGCAGATAATTGGGGCGGTAAGTGGAATACTTGAACAGATCGTGGTATTGAATCTCGGCGCGCTATCGGTTGAAGAAAGGCACTTGCTATTGATACTTAGCAATAAGCTCGCAGAGTTCTTGCGTAACAACGATGCAAGCGCTAAGTTAACTATCCTTCTTTCAAAATGCAGAAAGCTTGCACTGAGTATGCCTGTTGGGAGGGAAACTGAAAAAGATGCCAGGCAAGCGTTTATTCTGTCGGCATTACTTGCTGAGAGCTCAGGCAAGAAACTTGAGGCTGATGAGTATAGAAAGATGGCAGACAAATTTCATTAGTTTCGACTCCGACCTGGATCTGGTCCAAACTCAAGTATTTCACCGGGAATTCCCGCGCTATCGCTAGTTGCGCAAGCTTCCTGCTAATGGGTAGTTTCACAAGTGACAGTTTGCTTTTCTCGTCTTATCATGCGCCTGAAGGGAATTTGAGGCTGATAAACATGATTACAAATCAAATTGAAGTAGGCGTGCAAGAATCTGCTGGGCTCGAAAAGGATGAAACCAGGCAGGCATTAGATCGCATGTACGAAGACATAAGTTCAATCAGAGAAGCGGACGGAAATGTACAGGGGCAAATGAGCCGCTTCCGTGTGATCTGTGATGCGCCGCCGGTTACTCCGCGCTGCCGTGTCATCGAAGAACCTGCTGATCCTAAAATTGTTTCAGCGTCAATGAAAAAAATGAACGATTCAAACGAAGATCTTGAAACTGTACTTGATGCGCTGAGCGTTGATGGCGGAAAGCACGGTAGTAAGTTTGAAAAGGGGCTTGCAAAGATGGGTAAGCAGTATGACAGCCTGCAGATTGAGATTGAAAAACTGAACGAACTGACATTCTACGGAGATCCTGGCAAGTCGAACTACGACAAATCCAAAGTAATTTCTGAAACCAGAAGAATTGAAAAGCTCAGCAATGAAATGGAGAAAAACCGCAAAAGCATGGAACGAGATTATGGTCGTTAGTCCTAGAATCTAAAGCGAATTCGCTTGAAGAGGCAAAGAGGTCAGAATCTAAAGCGAATTCGCTTGAAGAGGTAAAGAGCAATGTCTATTTGTAATATGCGTTGACTCGTTTGCTCCAGCCATTGAGCCAGACCTCTTCATGTCTTGCTTTGGGGCTGTTTTCTACTCGGCGGGTTAGGGCTTCTACGGCAGAATCTGCAAATGCCTTTACCGGATCCTCACTTTTTTCGGACATGCCCTCGAGTACCTGCAACATTCCCCAGCCTTTACCGTTGTAGCGTTCGGTTTCAAGAACCCCCTCTCCTTTGAAATTGACGTAGTCTATTAAGGCAAAGGCACCACGGCTCCCGGCTGCCAGCATCCGGTCAAAGTTATTTTGAACTCTGGTTTTAGTTTCAGTGCTTGCTTTCTCAAGCATTTGCGGCAGGGCATTTTCCAGACGCTGAATCAGGTAATCAGTTTGCAAACCTACAGTCGACGCTAGCAAATTCCTGAGTTCAATCATTTTTTTGCTCTGCCGCTCTGAATTGAATTCGTCTCTGGTTTTCCAGGGGCATGCCATGCCAGGACGCAGCCAGTCAGGTAGTTTGACATCATGTTTTTTCAAGAATCTGAGCAGGTCGGGAAATTTCTCAAGAAAAGGTCCTTTTGCTCCTTCCGGATACCAGATGAAATGACCGATTCCCAGTGAGGGAAATTCTTCGCCTTTGTTCCAGGAGGTCAGCCCTTCAATGCTACCACCGCATTCGTTCTTCCAGACTTTTCGTCCGACCTCGTTTGCTTCATTTGCAGAAATCTTGAGCTCGGCAGCTAGTGCGATGTTGGCTTGAAGAGCAAGAATTGTCAGGCAGGTAATCAGTGCTTGTTTCATAACTTGGGATTTTAGCATTAGTATGGGCAAGCGAATCTTTTAATTTCATATGCAATAGGCTCTTTTGCACGACGTTTGCACGCTGGATCCATTTAAGTGGAACAGTTTAAGCGCAAGAAATCTTTCAAGTGCAAGAAATCGTCTAAGTGCAAGAAATCGTTCCTGGCAGGACGCGGAGGACCAAAATGTTTGAAAGCAGTGGAAACTCGGTTGCAATCGGCAAAACCGATCTTGAGAAAGATTTGCACAATGCATTTGATGAACTAATGAGGAGCCCGAAGCTCAATGATGAGGCAAAAAGCGCGCTCTCTGTTTCAGAGGGGCTCTTCGACGAATACTACAAAACCGAACATAACTTTGTTGACGGCGTTCTTGCTAATGCCCCTCCGGAACTCAGGGATGCATACAATGAGACTGTTCTTAAAGATAGAGCGGATGAACTCAAAGCTTTGCAGAGCAACAAGCTGGAGCCGCTTGATCCGAAAAATCGCATTGACCGCAAGCTGGGAATCTGTTTGTCTAGTGGTGAGCTTCCGGTTGTTTGTCTTGCCGATGCGGCCAGTAACTGGCAGATTCTGAAAAATCAGGAAATTGCCTATATGCAATCCAACTGGAATCCGGACGCGGCAGCAAAGCTGGCAGAGGTCAACCAGAGCTGGCAGAAATTCGCTCAGGCCGAAGATAATTTCCTGTCGATTGCATTTCCGGATGACGGACCGGAAGACTCCGGGCCGAATCGATTGAAAGCAGAGATAAACGTAGGTAAAGACAGAGCAATGCAGTTGGCAAAAATGCAAGAAATGGCAGAGAAAGCCGGAATTAGCAGGAAGTAGCAAGAATTAGCACTGATTTATTGAGGACAAGTGCAAGAAGGTGCAAGACTAGGCAAACAAGCTTGGCCGTAAAAGTGGTGGTAAGTATCAAAAGGGACGATTCGTAGGGGCGGCTCCGGGATCAGCTCTCACTAAGACCATGCATTCGGCTTTAGATCGTCTTTCTGAGATGGAACGTAAGAAAACCAGAGGGCAGAATTTGCTGGATCTGAGCGAGCTGCAACCTTAACAGATTTGAAGAAATTGAGATCAGGAGCAAGCTGAGATCAGGAGCAAGCTGAAAAATCTGGATTAGCGAGATCTGATCTTGCCTGGACGCCAGAACAAGCGATCAGCTGGAGAGTCCAAAAAATCTATATACCTGTTCTACAACATAATCTTGCCGGTCTTCATCCATTGAATACCAGATTGGCAGGCGGAGCATCTGTTTTGAGAGCCTCTCGGTATTTGCTAAATTGCCGTGGGTACGTCCGAATTTTTTGCCTGCTTCTGAAAGGTGAAGAGCTGTGTAGTGAAACAACGCAGTGACACCGGCTTCTTTCAGAAATGCGATTAAGCTGTCGCGAGTTTCGTGATTTTCAAGCAGAATGAAAAATATGTGTCCGTTGTTTTTCTTCTTGCTTCCCAGCTTTTGTCTTCTTATAAAACCCTTTGTTTCAAGATCTTCGAACTGTCGAAAATAACGCTGCCAGATCCTAATTCTATCTTCTGTGATCTTTTTTGAGCATTCAAGTTGTGCAAGCAAAAACGCTGCTGTGATTTCGCTTGGTGAAAATGCTGATGACAGGATTTTCCAGCTGTAATGGTCTATTTTGCCTTCGAAAAAACTGCGCTTGTCTGTTCCTTTATCCCAGAGCATTTGAGCTCTATCTTTGAGAGCCACATCATTTAAGAGAACAGCTCCGCCTTCGCCGCAGTTGATATTTTTTGCCGCATGAAAGCTGAACACCGAAATATTTCCGAAAGAACCGGCTTGCCGGCCCTTAAATTCAGAGTGCAGTGCGTGCGCAGCGTCCTCTATTAGTAACAGTGTATGACTTCTGGCAAGCTCTGACAGTTCGTCCATATTGCAACAAACTCCGGCGTAATGAACCGGTACTATAGCTCTGGTTCTTTTGCCGATGGCTTCTGCCACCTGATCTTCATCGATATTCAATTCATTTTCATCAATGTCGACAAAGACCGGTATTCCTCCTTGCAGTGCAAAAGCAGAAGCTGTGCTTAGGAATGTAAAAGACGGCAGAATTATCTCGTCACCCGGCTTTATATCTGCAATCATTGCTGCCATTTCGAGGGCGCTGCTTCCTGAGTTTGTCAGAAACGCTGCTCCGGAGCCGACCTGCCGGCAAAGTTCTTTCTGGCAAGCTTCGGTAAAAGTTCCGTCAGCACAAAGATGGGCCTGATCTAGAGCGAGCTTAATATAATCAAGCTCGCTGCCAGTAAGTGTCGGGCAGTTGAATGGCACCGTAAGCTTGTTTGAGAGTTCTTTCATCAAGAACGCTTGTCCGGAAGGGAATAACGACAGTAATATTAGGCTGACGCTATGATAATAGCAAGGACTTGCGGACCATTTGCAAGTCTTCTTAAGGCTTTAGAGACTGCTGGTGAGTAATAAGACCATAGCGATTATTCAGTCAAACTACATCCCGTGGAAGGGGTATTTTGACATCATCGCATCCGTTGACACTTTTGTTTTACTCGATGAAGTGCAATATACCAGATTGGACTGGCGAAACAGAAACCTGATTAAGACAAAAGACGGAAGAAAATGGTTGAGCATTCCCGTTCTAAGCAAGGGTTTGTATACACAACGAATAAGTTGTGCCAGAGTTGTTTCATCTGCCTGGGCAAAGCACCATCTTGCCAGTATTTGGCATAGCTATAAGCGAGCAAGATTTTTTGATCAAAACTGGGACTGGTTGAAGTCCGTGTATGAAAATGCCCGCGAGCTTGAGTATTTGAGCCAGATAAATCAGCTATTCCTCAGAGAGATTCTTACGTATCTGGAGGTCAAAACTTCGATCATTAGTTCAAGTGAGTTTGAGCTTGTTGAGGGCAAAACAGAAAGACTAGTTGCAATCTGCAAACAAGCAGGCGCAAGCACTTATTTGAGCGGACCCGGAACCCGAGACTATCTTCATACTGTTCAATTCGAGAATGAAGGGATAAGGGTACGTTGGATCAAGTATCCTGATTACCCTGAATACGAGCAACTTTATCCTCCATTCTGTCACGCGGTTTCGATCATAGATACTATTTTGAACTGCGGCCCGCAAACAAAAGACATGATAGGAGGAAAGATCACTTAGCTCTGAAAAATCTCAGCGTAGATTTTGAATTTTGGAGGAGATCTTCAATTCTCGATTCAGGATGAGATCTTCAATTCTCGATATGTTCAATCGATCTTCTTCTGAATGCGCGATTTTCGGGTGGTAGGCAAAATTCCTCCAGGCTTTCAGGAAGTCTGTTGAAGCAGCCGAGCAATTTCAAGGTTCCCGTAGGTAGCTCTTTCAGCTTTTCCGGATCTAGAAGGGCAGGGTAGTCAAAGTATTGTCGGATCATTGGTTTTGTATATTGCTGACTGAGTAAAGGCAGAGCCTGATTTGTCCTGTTGTCGTGTTCTCTGTGCCAGGTCATTCCGTCGAGGAAAAATACAGAGCCGGCGCTGGCAGTTAGAGTTAACTCGTTACGACTGAGATAAGTCTCGGAGGGCTTCGAGCATAATTTATGAGAGGAGGGTATTATGCCCAGCATGCCGTTTTTCTCAGTCATATCGGCAAGTAGCATCGTGGTTTCAAGGCTGATCTGGGGTGTACTTTCAAGCAGGCGAAAGTTCCTGTGAAAACTATGAAAAACACGCCTGTCCTTGTGTTCCAGTTCATAGGATGCAACGAATTGCGCGAATTGATTTCGAAGAATTACGCTCTTGCCTACATATTTTTCAGCAATCTCAACTAACTCAGGCAAATTTATTAGTGAATAAAAAAACGGATCGTAATGCATCAATAAGTGCACAAATGGAAGTTCTTCGCCATTTGATATTAAGCTTTTTCTCTGCAGCGTATCAGTTGTATTGTTTTTGATCTCAAGAATGCGTTTTAGAGCTTCCTTGCAAAACTCCTCTGAAACAACAGACTCGACAATTGCAAAACCCAGCTCCTGCAGAGATTCGAGTGCTTTTGCAGACCAGCCCGGCTCTCTGCACGACACACGAAAAGCTATCTTTGATGTATTGCTCATTTGATCCTTACTTTTGAACTGGGAAACTTGCGTTTTACTGTTTTGTTCATACTTTGATAAACAGAATCATCTTCAGTATCGTTGTTTAACCATGTATGTGCACCAATTACACAGTTTTTGCCTACCTTAACAAATGTGCCAATTGTACTGTTTATGCTAATAAAGCTGCTCTCTCCTACGCGAGATTCGCCGCTTAGATTTGTGAGTCCGGTTATGCATGCGTGGTCTTCGATCACGCAGTCATGTGCGATATTGTTCTTTGAAAAAATCAGTACGTTGTTTCCGATTTTTGCAAACGGTTGAATTACGTTGCTTTCCATAATAATCGTGTTTTCGCCTATCTCTACGTTTGAGGCCACAATATTAGAAGGGTGGATGTAGCTAATCAGTTTGTAACCCAGGGACTTCATTGCCAGGTATTTTGCTTTACGAATGGCATTTAGATTGTTGTAACCCAGTGCAACAAGCATTTCATGAGAGTCGGGAGGATATCTCTCTGTGACAGTTTCTGCTGATACCAGTGGTAAGCTGCAGAAACTGTCTGAGCTCTTGTATGCTTCGTCGACTACAAAGGCTGCAATTTCATGTTTTTTTTCTTCACTGATAAAAAAATGTAGCAACCTGGTTATCCGTGCGCTACCGAAAAGAAGGAGCTTTTTCATCGAGCCAGAACTCCGGCGCTTTCTTGTTTTGCGCTTCTGAATGCGATCGCCTGTCTTGCGCCTCTGAATTCTGCGATCACCGGCTTAAGATAGAAGCACTTTTTCATTGCGTTTCTGTATGCAAAAAGCAAGAAGAGAAAGTAAGAAAGAGAGGCGAAGCTTAAACTAAAAAAAAGAGCTGAAAACTCGATCATACATGCTTGTTCAAGAAACACCGAACTCGTGAAAAGTACCAAGGTAAGGAAGAGAATTGGACCCATTTGCCTTGCAAAAAACTCGCTGCCTACTGCTCGGCAAAAAAAACGAAACGTTGCTAGCGGCTTGTAGGAACTGTGATTTTGTGGTCTATCGTCCTGTCTGTAGTAGACAATCGAGAATTGTCGCGAGATACGATCAAGAACTTTTAGGCTGAAATAGAATCTGTCCGGATCATTTAGATATGCATTCACACAATATCGATTGATCAAAAAATAAGAACCGTAAAAAAGACCGTTCGGGAAGCGGGTATAGAGCGGAAAGAATTTTCTTAAAAACAGACTTGCCAGCTGACGCCAGAGCGGGCCGGAACGGTTCTTGCGGGCTGTAAGCACGATCTCCGCATTAGTATCTGCCTGCTTCTTCAATAGTACCGGTATTAGTTCGGGAGGGTCTTGCAGATCAGCGTCCATAACCACAACGAATTGACCTTCGGAAGCCTGTAGACCGCTTGTAATCGCACTGTGTTGACCGCAATTCGAGCTATGCCTGATCAATTTAAGTTGTGGGTCTCGAGCGGCGATTCCTGTCAGTATTTCCCAGCTTCTGTCAGGGCTCGAATCGTCGACAAAAATCAACTCGTAACTAATTTGCATATTTTGCAAAGTTTCAGACAGCCGAAAGTAAAGTGGATCTATGCATGCTTCACAAGCATAGATCGGCAAAACAACACTCAAATTTTTCCCTGGCATTTAACCCTTCAGTTGTTGTTCTTTTAGTGATTCTGCAATTAGCGATTCTGCAATTAGCTTGTTGTAAAGTAGCCAATTTCAAGCAGCCATTATCGGTGATGGAGGGTAAGAAGTTCAGAATAGCTGTTTAGATCAATGTCTGTATTCAATATTGTTAAGAGGCAGGAGATTTTGCCTTTATCGCGCCAATTAGCAAGCCAGAGCAGCTTTTATAAGTTGGCGCTAAAGTATTTAGCCTGCTCATGATATCCTGTTTTACTTCTTAAGCGAATTCGCTTAGGAAGTATTGGAAGTATTGGAAGTATAACGCTGTTGTAAAGAAGTCGATAAAACCGGAGACTTTTCATGGAACCGGAGACTTTTATAGAACTGGAGAGTTTCTTGGATAACAGGGAGACTTCGCATATTAATGTGATTCAGGATGGAGCAATAGTTGAAGAGAATTTCTCTAATCTCAGGGAATCTGGATTTTTGAGGCAGCATTTTCTACTGGTCCTTTTAGTCGCTCTTTTCGTTTGTGTTGGTGCTTATGCTGGCTTTTCAGGCAATTTCCCTTTAAACGACGATTGGCTTTACGGTTCTGCGATTGAGAAGAGTCTGCAATTGGGGAGGTTCAGCACAATTTGCGGAAACGTATTCAATGTCTTGCCATCTCTAATGGCTTATGTTGTCTGCACGATCATTGGTTTCTCATATGAATACCTGAGAATTCTGACTGGAACGTTGGCTATTTTCGGTGCTCTGGCCCTATATGGAGCCGGAAGAGAACTGGGAGCATCCAGACCTCTCTGTGCTCTGGCATCAGCCTGCTTCTTATTAAATCCGATGAGCATAAATCTTTCTTACAGCTTCATGAGTGATATGCCTGCGTTTGCTATCAACAACATGTTCTTCTTCATTAGTTTGAAATGCCTGAAGAAAAAGCACAATTATCTTTTCTGGTTCCTTTCACTGCTATTTCTTATTCTTTCCATTTCCTGCCGACAGACAGCGGCATTATATTCAATTCCGCTGCTAGCAGCCTTCTTTATGCAGAAGGTTCCCCTAGTGGCAAAATTAACAGGTCTCATCATAGTTGTGTTTTCTGTGTTTCTTAGCTACAAATATTTTGAGGCGCTGTTGGTTTCGGGTATGGACTTGCCGGAAGCCTATGGAATTTTTAGCGAAGCGTTTTTCTTGCATCTTTTTACTAATCTGGCTGCACCAATGCAAATTTTACTGAAGGCCTGGTTTTTTGTTGCCAGAGCAGCCTCATATTTAGCACTTATGTCTTTGCCGCTCATTGCAGTAGCGATTTATCCGGTTCTTGCCGGCTGGCGTCGTTCGAGCCGGATCTTAGTAATCGCCGGGATAATCGCAGCGTTTATCACAGCAGTGCCATTGCTTTACATGGGACTTGGCTTGGGAGAACTGATGCCTTACAGCCTCAATTTATTCGAACCGCCGTACCTTGGTTCATATACCCTGATAGGCGATCTGGCGCAGTGGACCGATCCGCAAAGATTGATTTTGCTTTCAGTAGCCGCGGGATTGGGCGCATTCCTATTGGTTTTTGAGTTGCTCTTTCTTTCGCTCACAGCTTTGTTCGGGAAGAAGGGGGAACTTACGGAAAATTCTCAAAATTCAAAATCTGGTGGCACTCAAGAATCTGCCTCCGCCAAAGAATTTCCTCCGTTTCAAACTCTTGATCACACTGAATCCCAGCTACCTAAGTCTGAGGAAATATTTATCTGTTTGACACTTTTCTTGTCGCTTTCATATATTTTCGTTCAATCGTTCGATCAAAATTTCGACCGATATTATCTTTTTGCGCTTTCGCCGCTCATTCTTTGTTTTCTTCAAGTTCTAAAAAGCCAGAATCTGAGCCTTCGGCTGAAGAGAGCACAGTTACTTTCCGCCGGACTTTGTCTTTCTCTGGGTGTCTCTTATGGAGCAATTGCTTTGAAAGATCAGATGAATTTTAATCGGGCTAAGTGGTTTTTGATTGGTGAACTCGAAAAAGCTGGCGTGAGTCCAGAAGATATTGATGGTGGTTATCAATACAATGTGCTGGCTAACCCGCGTCATATATTAAACACTGCTGAACATGATGTTCATAATCGAGGATGGAAGCCGTTATTTAGAGGGCGAACAAGAGAGCGGCAGGAAAAACGCTGGTTTGCAGTAAACAATGAAAAATACATTGTTTCAAAGCAGGTCTTTGCGAATTGTAAGGTAGTCAGAACAAAAACTTATTGGAGTCCGATTGAATCCCAAACACGAACTCTATTTGTTCTGACTCCTGAAGAACAGTAGAGAGTACCAACTAGAGCAGATCGCAAGACTATGTGTCGGTTCTTACCGTCCGGTTTTCGTCCGGTTTCGGTCCGGTTTCGTCCGGTTTCGGTCCGGTTTCGGTCCGGTTTCGGTCCGGTTTCGGTCCGGTTTCGATCCGGTTTCGGTCCGGGCAATTGCAATTCGCCTGACTTTCGTCTTGCTATTTGTCTCTTTCTTCGCAGCTGATTACTGCCTGAGCAGCAGCAAGACGAGCCGGGGGCACCCGGTAAGGAGAGCAACTCACATAGGCAAGACCCAGTTGCTGTGCAAAAGCAATCGAAGAAGCTTCACCGCCGTGTTCGCCGCATATGCCGAGCTTAAGGTCAGGTCTAGTTTGTAGTCCGTATTCAACTGCGATTTTCATAAGCTTACCCACGCCGCTTTGATCAAGCACTTCAAATGGATTCTGCTGCAGAATCTTATGAGCCTTAGCTCCCCACTCAAGTCCTTCCAGATATTTTTGCAGGAATTTGCCTTCGGCATCGTCTCTGCTATATCCGAAAGTCATTTGAGTCAGGTCATTAGTGCCGAAGCTGAAAAACTCAGCATATTCTGCAATCTCATTAGCGGTAACACAGGCCCTGGGTATTTCAATCATGGTGCCGAATTTGTAATCAATCTGGCATTTTTCACGCTCCATCACTTCTCTGGCTGTTGTCTCGAGCATTTCACGCGAGAGCTTCAATTCATTCACGTGGCCTATTAATGGAATCATGATTTCCGGCAGAACTTCAATGCCGGAATTTTTCACTTCCACTGCTGCTTCAAAAATGGCCTGAACTTGCATCTGGTTGATTTCGGGATAAACAAGCCCGAGCCTGCAGCCGCGCAAACCCATCATCGGATTCGATTCTTTCAGGCTATGCACCTTGTCGAAAAGAAATTCTTTCTGCCTGAGTTCGGCGCCTTTTATACCTTTTGCTTTCATTGTGGCGATTTCTTCCACAAGCTCCTCGAACTTGGGCAAAAATTCGTGGAGTGGGGGATCTAAGAGGCGAATCGTTACCGGCAGTCCGGCCATGGCTTTAAATATGCCAATGAAATCTTGCTTTTGCATGGGCAATAGCTTTGCCAGAGCCTCCTGTCTTTCAGAGGCGCTTGCGGCCATGATCATTTCTTGAACTGCAGGGAGGCGATCCTGGCTCATGAACATGTGTTCAGTACGGCAAAGACCTATGCCTTCTGCTCCGAAGTCGCGAGCGCGCTTAGCGTCTTCAGGGGTGTCGGCGTTTGTGCGAATTTTTAGTTTGCGCGTTTCATCCGCCCACTTAAGCAGCGTATGGCACTCATCACTGAGTTTTGCTTCATGGGTTTCGATCACGCCTTTGAAAATTTCGCCTGTTGACCCGTCTATCGAAATCAGGTCGCCCTTCCTGAGAGTCTGCTCTTTGACAGTCACAGTCTCGTTTTCGAGATCGACCTTGAAAGATTCACAACCGGCTACACATGGTTTGCCCATGCCTCTTGCCACTACCGCTGCGTGGCTGGTCATGCCACCGCGACTGGTGACAATACCCTGTGCCGGCACTATGCCGTGAATGTCGTCAGGACAGGTCTCGACTCGCACGAGAATCACCTTTTTAGCCAGTTCTTCGGCAAGACGCTCCGATTCACCCGGATCGAAAACTATTTCACCGATGGCGGCTCCAGGCGATGCATTCAAGCCGGTAGCCAGAAGGCGCCCTTCTTTTCGTGCTTTGTCTTTGGCTTCTTGATTGAAGCTCGGCAGAAGAAGCTGATTCAACTGGGTGGGCTCGACTCTGGTGAGCGCAGTTTCTTTGCTGATGATTCCTTCATTTGCCATGTCGACGGCTATCTTTATTGCAGCTGCGGCTGTGCGTTTTCCTGTTCGGGTTTGCAGCAGAAAAAGTTCGCCCTGCTGGATTGTGAATTCGATGTCCTGCATGTCTTTGTAGTGTGTTTCAAGGCGTTTTGCCGTTTCTTCAAGCTGCTTGAATACTTCAGGGAGCTCTTTTTTCATTTCGATTATTTTGTTGGGAGTTCGTACTCCAGCAACCACGTCTTCACCCTGAGCATTCAACAAATATTCGCCATAAAGCAGATGCTCCCCATCACTGGGGTTGCGTGTGAAGCATACACCTGTGGCAGAGTTATTGTCGTAGTTGCCGAAAACCATTGCTTGCACGTTAACTGCAGTGCCGATATTGTGATCAATTTTGTTCAAATTGCGATAATAAATGGCCCGGCTGTTGTTCCAGGACTTAAATACAGCCTCGATTGCACCTGCAAGCTGCTCGTCGGTGTTTTGCGGAAAATCGATCTTGCGTTCGCTCTTTACAAAAGCCTTGTACTGGCTCACGAGCTCTTTGAGATTTTCTGCACTGAGTTCAGTATCTTGTTTAACTTTGAGCTTCTCTTTCATCTCATGGAGAATGTCTTCGAAGCGGTCTTTGCTCAGATCAAGCACCACATTGCTGTACATCTGTATGAAGCGCCGGTAGCTGTCCCAGGCAAATCGAGGGTTATTTGTTAGTTTTGTAAGTGATTCAACAGTGCTGTCATTTAGACCCAGATTCAAAATTGTATCCATCATGCCCGGCATCGAAAATTTGGCACCGGAGCGCACCGACAGAAGCAGCGGTTTCTGGCTGTCACCAAGCTTGCGGTCCAGGCGTTCTTCGATTTTTTTCAGCTGGTTTTTGACTTCTGGAAGCAGTGTATCCGGAATCTTTTTCTTGTTTTCATAATACTCGCGGCAAAGCGAGGTCAAAATTGTCATGCCCGGGGGAACATTGACGCCGGCAGAGGTCATTTCAGCAAGACCGGCTCCTTTACCTCCAAGTAAGTCTCTCATTACAGAGCGATTTCCTTCGAAGTATTCAAACCCTTCAGAAAAAAGCAGCACTCTTTTGGAGCCAAGTTTTTTCTCTGCCTGGCTTGCTTCTTTTGTTAGCATTATCTTTTCTCCCTGAAATCTCGCTGTACTGGAAAATCGCCCCGGAGGCGTTTCAAATGAATACCTGATTACTGCCTCATGAAGCAGAAGATTTCGCTTGATATTTCTTCGATTGCTTTTGATGAAACATCAATTACATGACATTTCAATTCTCTGAGAATACGCTTTGCATATTGCACTTCGAGCTTTATTTCTTCGAGATCGGCATATATAGTATCTGAACCCATACCGATTACAGTGGCTCTAGAAGCCCTCAGCTCCTGGAGCAAATGAGGATCTATGGTCAGCCCGATTATTTTGCGCGCCTGCACGTTGAAGAGAGCCTTAGGTGGGTCTACTCCCATGACAATTGGACAGTTGGCGGCTTTAAGTGCATAATGCTGGGCCAGATACATGCAGTTAGGGGTTTTGCTTGTTCTTGAAAGTCCTACAAGGATTACATCAGCCTGGGCAATTCCGTCCGGGTTTTTGCCGTCATCAAAGCGGACTGCAAAATTCACTGCTTCCATTCGCCTGAAATAGGTTTCGTCGAGCTGATGCAGGCGCCCCGGTTGAGATAGAGGGCTGCTCTGAGTCAGGTCTGAAATTTTGCCAATCAGTGGACCAAGCAGATCGAGGGTCGGTACGTTCAGTTTCCTTGCTTCTTCTTCAAGTGTTTCACGATACTCCGGCAAAACCAGTGTGTATGCTATAAGAGAGCGTCCGGTGGCGATTTCTCTTACAAGAGTTGAAATTTGCTGGCAGCTTCTGACCTGGGGCAGTCTGTAAATGCTTGCAAAACCTGGAGGGAATTGTACAAGGGCAGCTTGCGCTACATGAGCGGCTGTTTCTCCGCTCGAGTCTGAAAGAGTGAAAATAATCAGCTCTCTTTGACTTACAGGTAATCGTGATTCCACTGTTTCTGCCTTGCTCACAATCTAGTTGCCCCCTGACCACTGCCATCTTTGATGTTTAAAAGAGATCAGGATAATTTTTCCAGATAAGCTTGTGCTTTTGGGCGGATTTGCCCGGCAATTGAGGTTAGAAGATATACAGATTTGCCTGGTTTTATTTCATTTGTATTTCTAAGAATAATGCGTGAAACCCTGCCTTTCTTGCTGATTTGAAAGTTAGCGCTAAGCCGGAATCTAATGCAGGAACCTGAAATACGGGGAATAATGTTCTTTGTGAAGCGGAGGAATCTCAATGGTTGCTACACCAAACCATGGCTCCCACGAAAGTGGCGATCTGCCTCATGAAAGCAGCAAAACATCGGATAGTTCCGACAAAGTCGAAAAATCAAGCAATATTATGCGTGCTAATGTGAGCTCCGGTGACCGAGAGGAGCTCAATGAACGTCAAAAGGACGAACAGAATCCTGAAAGGAGACTCTCGAGAAAAACAGCCGGTCGTGGAGTTTTTGGTGAGTGCGACATTGCTGATGTAAAAATCTGCGGTAAGAACAAGGATGTAGGTGTCCAGCTCAGAAATGGACTTCCTGAAAAAATTGACACAGCCAGTCAGGCCTGGGAAAGGGATGCAAACAATCCTCAGATCTGGCATGTTAATGAAGGCAAGGAGCAGTATGACCTGAAGGCTGATGTAAGGATTCAGGGCGATAATATCAACGCATCAGTGAAATATGAAAACGGGCGCGAAGTCACCTATCAGAATGGTGAAGCTGTAAGAATTAATCATCCTGATGGAGAGGTCTGGACCCGGAACTCTAAAGATCCCCATACATGGGATGTTGCTTCACCAAACAAGGACGATCCTTCGCATCCCAAAATGCACAAAATAAAGGATGTGCAGGTCAACACGAAAGACGGCGACATCAAATGGCATGTTGATGAGGGTGCCGGTAAAGGTCATGACCGTGAAATTGATGCAAGCCGACATTATCATGATCAGGCACCGGGAGAATCCAAGCATCAAAACGAAATGCCGCCGGTGGCGCCGGAAATAGTAAAGCATCAAAACGAAATGCCGCC
>CAZTQO010000011.1:68503-72513 GCA_964615655.1 uncultured Candidatus Obscuribacterales bacterium
ACGAAATGCCGCCGGTGGCGCCGGAAATAGTAAAGCATCAAAACGAAATGCCGCCGGTGGCGCCGGAAATAGTAAAGCATCAAGACGAAATGCCGCCGGTGGCGCCGGAAATAGTAAAGCATCAAAACGAAATGCCGCCTGTGGCGCCGGAAATAGCTCGAAATCAACAGTTCGGCACTGCAGAAACAGCTAACCATGACGATGAGAGCTTTCCTTCGGAGCCTTTAATGGCTAATTTGAAGAAGTTAGAGGCTCATCAACTTGGGCATGCTCCTGTAACGGAAACCGTTGAAATCAGAACAGTGATACCTGAAAATTCGCCAGTGGAGCCAGATTTAGCAAAACATCAGCGGGCGGAGCAGCCTTTAAAGCCAGTAGCGCCGGAACTGGCTAAATATGAGCCTTTGAGTGCATCTTCTGAGCCTGCAAGCGATATGAAGGCCGATCTCAGGACATTCGCTCAGGGGCACGAGACCCATCATCCTGAACTCCCCAAACCGCAGGCACCGTCTGAGCTTCATAAAGAGGCGCCGATGCCGCAGCCGCATCTTGAGACTGCGCAAAAAACACCGGCTCCTGAACTCCCCAAACCGCAGGCACCGTCTGAGCTTCATAAAGAGGCGCCAATGCCGCAGCCGCATCTTGAGACTGCGCAAAAAACACCGGCTCCTGAGCTTCCCAAGCCGCAGCCGCATCTTGAAGCAAGGAGTCAAGCCGTGCTTCCAGATCTTACGCCCAAGCCGATCAATTTCGAAAAGCACGAGGCTCCAAAACCGCTTCCATTGCCGGAGAAGTCAGATCTTAAAATGGAAGCTCCTTTGCCGTCTGACCTTGTGTTGGGGAAGAATCTTCATGGCGCGGACAGGCTTTCTCCTCATGAACAGGCTGCTGCAACAATCTCAAAAGTTGCCACTGCAAACCTGTCCATTCCTGCTCTTCCTGAATCTGCAAAAGCGCAAGAGCTGCCGGTACTTCCAGTAAGACCCCCCGCCGTTCTCCTGCGAGGAATAACTGAGGGGAGTTCTATTCAGCCTATTCAACCGCTTACACCTAGATCCGATTCAAGCGTGTTTGCATCAGCTGCACCGGCTCCTGTGGAAATTCCTAAATCAACAGCAAGCGCCGGCCCAGTGCCGATTTCCGTAGACAAGCCTCACAAGGTAGCAGAAGCGCCCGCGCCGGTAAGAGCAAAACAACATGGGTCTGTAATTAGCGACGTGAAAGTGATTCCCAGCGTTCCTGAACCCGTGCATGAGCAGCCGAAGGCGCAGCCGGGCGGACACGAGCAGCAAATGCCTAAGCTTGCAGGTATGCAACAAGCAAAAATGGACAATTCACTTACACATAAGAGCGAGGGGCAGGAAAAAGCTCAAGACAATCCAGCCCACTGGGACGGCAATCAGTTCAAACTGAACGCGGTTGATAATGTGCAGGCATTCGAGAAGCCAGTGACACCCTATGGTGGAGCGAAGTACGTCAATCCGGACGGATCACTATCCGACCACATACCGCAAACCAGGTTCAACGCAAGTGCAAATCGAAACATTCTCAAAGCCAGAGCTAACCTTGAGGGGCATGCGGGCCACGATTCTCATCATCAGCCGCTTCACGGCAAAGTACAGCATGAAAGAGTTGAACAGGGTGCTTTTCTTTCCGGCAGTGCTAATATCCATCTGGAAGGTGTGAATCATCTGGTACCTGTAAGTGTTCACAATGTCAGTGCAGATAAAGGGGAGTTCTCTGCATCTTTACCGAATCCAAAGCTGGATGGCAAAGAGATCGCCTGGGTCGGTGGCTACATCGACAAATCACACAGTGCTTTTGTGATAACTCAAGCAAGCTATGATCTAAAGACAACTTTCCCCACCCGTGGATTTTTGCCTTTGAAGCGAACACGCTGATCTGGCTTTTAAAACTGACTTGTCTGGCTGGCTCCTTAGGAATAGTTGCGTGGGAGCCGAAGATTGAGCCGCGCTGTATTTATAATTCACCCAGGACTCTTGGCCGCTGACCGGGAGCCTGAAGTAGAACTTTGATTCTTTGATTCGGAGAGCCTGGATGAGTCTGCTGGTATTGCAAATCGAGCCTGAAAGGGGAGTTGTCCTGCGCCAGGCAGGAATTGATCTCTGAGACAAACTGATGCAGCGCCGGCTGATTGATCTTCAAATCACGCATTTTCATAAGCAAATTCGGATTGTCCATTACTCCATCTTCGAGATCTTTTGCGTAATTGCTGGGAGTGATTCTGTCGTAATCAAATAAATTACCGTTTCTATGTGGATAGTGGTTGTTCCAGGGTTTGCCTCCTGTGTCGCCACCTCTGTTGCCCTGAGCTGGGTGCACCGGTCTGTTAGCATAAATATCCTCGCTGAAATCCAATTGAGAAGGATCGGGATTATATTGAGGATTGATATCTCCCTGGTACTGTTTGACTTGAGGCCTCTGCCAGGTTTCCGGATAAGCGATATGCGGAAAAGGATTGTTGCTCTCAACCCGTTTCTGATAAGGGTGTTCAGTCATGTGTTCAGTCATTTCCCTACCTCAATTTGCCTGATATAAGAATTCTAAATACCCAATCTGAAAATGATTTGAAAATTCAAAACGCCAAAAGCAGCTTCCAAAATTTCAAACAACACCGAAAAAAAGACGGGCACAGAAAGTTTCGTGCCCGTTAAAGGTTAAAACTGCAGAAACTGTTAGCTGAACAGGTTAGCATCGCGAGCTGATGCAACCAACCAGTTAATACATCCTGGAGTAGCAAGACCGCCGGTTACACCTGCTGCACCCCAGAGTACCCGCTTCATTGCATCTTGCGTACCGGCTGCCATGTGCATGAAACCCATGATCATTGTGGGTCCGCCCCAGGCAATACCGAGAATTTCCATACCGTTTGCAATAATATTCAAGAGTGCTTCTAAGTTTGCCAGGTTGTTAACGCGCACTGTACCTGCTGTGTTTACACCCTGAATTACAGTGGCATCACCGCCTTGTGGTCCAATCGTACCGTTAGTTGCTCCCTGAAGCATCGGTGCATTTGTGTATCCACCTTGCTGGGTTTGCGAGCCAGTGTAATTATTTGATGATTGACCATAGACACCGGTTGCGGCTGTTGAATCGAACGCGTCCTGGGCAAAAACCGGGCTTGAAAGTAGAGCGAGGGTGGAGGCTGCAAGTGTAGAACGAACAAATGCGTTAGTAAAAAGCTTCATGGTTACTCAATCTCCTGAATGTTTGTGTCTTAGATATTAGTTCGGGCTTCTGAAAATTTCTTGAAAAAATTTCTGCTGATTTTTGTCGTTTTGAAATCGCTTCAACGAACCCAGTGCAATTTCGATGTGCTAATACTATTTGCTCAATGAGGCATATCTGAGTCTTCTGTATGGCTGTTTCGGGTCTTAAGTTTAGATGAGAGTAATATTTGAGCCTCTAAGCCAAAACACCAATTAATGCTCATACTTTCGACCCGACCATCCTTATACGCAAAGGCAGGTTTCTGGACATCGTCGAAGTGAGAATAATCACAAGAATTCAAAAGCCTTATGCATTGCGCCTTATATAAGGAGAGCGAAATCGTGTGCGTAGATTCCGCATTGTAGTGTATTTCAGTCGAATGTTTACTTGCCGTGATGGGAAGGGGAAAACAAGTCGGTTGAAAGAAGAATATGACAATTGAAAATTTTGAACCTATAAAATTAGCCGAGAGCAAAGACGAACGGCCAGCATCACGTTTGCAGGAAGAAGCAATTACTTACGACCTGGCAAGAGGTGGTCACGGTGGTGGCGGTGGTGGTGGTCGACCAGGCGGTGGAGGCGGAGGCTTCCCCGGAGGTGGGCGACCCGGCGGTGGAGGCGGTGATCGTCCGAGTCCGATGCCGAGACCGCAGCCAAGACCGGAGCCGAGACCGCAGCCAAGACCGGAGCCGCGCCCGATGCCGAGACCGGAGCCGCGCCCGATGCCGAGACCGCAGCCAAGACCGGAGCCGCGCCCGATGCCGAGACCGGAGCCGCGC
>CAZTQO010000011.1:72613-117661 GCA_964615655.1 uncultured Candidatus Obscuribacterales bacterium
GCCGAGACCGCAGCCAAGACCGGAGCCGCGCCCGATGCCGAGACCGGAGCCGCGCCCGATGCCGAGACCGGAGCCGCGCCCGCAACCGAGACCGGAGCCGCGCCCGCAACCAAGACCGGAGCCGCGCCCGCAACCAAGACCGGAGCCGCGCCCGCAACCGAGACCGGAGCCGCGCCCGCAACCGAGACCGGAGCCAAGACCGGAGCCGCCGCGTCCGCAACCGAGACCGGAGCCGCGCCCGGAGCCGCCGCGTCCGCAACCAAGACCGGAGCCGCGCCCGGAGCCGCCGCGTCCGCAACCAAGACCGGAGCCTCCGCGCCCGCATCCAAGACCGGAACCGAGACCGGAGCCGCCGCGCCCGCATCCAAGACCGGAACCGAGACCGGAACCGCGCCCGGAGCCGCCGCGTCCGCAACCAAGACCGGAGCCGAGACCGGAACCGCCGCGTCCGCATCCAAGACCGGAGCCGAGACCGGAGCCGCCGCGTCCGCAACCAAGACCGGAGCCGAGACCGGAACCACCGCGTCCGCAACCAAGACCGGAGCCAAGACCGGAGCCTCCGCGCCCGCATCCAAGACCGGAACCGAGACCGGAACCGCCGCGTCCGCATCCAAGACCGGAACCGAGACCGGAACCGCCGCGTCCACATCCGAGACCGCACCCGCGGCCGATACCGATTCCGATACCAATTCCTGTTCCAGTGCCGGTTCCATATCCGGAACCGTACCCGCAGCCGTATCCGGAACCGTACCCACAGCCGTATCCGGAACCATATCCGGAGCCCTATCCGGTCCCGAGACCGGTGCCGGTGCCAAACCCGGAGCCGTATCCCGAGCCAAGACCGGTGCCGGTGCCAAATCCGGAACCGATTCCAAATCCGGAGCCAGTTCCAAATCCGGAACCAGTTCCAAATCCGGAACCAAATCCGGAACCCTGTCCTGTTCCACAGCCCGATCATGGGTTTCCACCCGGCGAAGCAGGCTGGGGCCCGCCGGATGGCAAAAAATGGGGCTGGCAGGATGAAGAGCTCTGGAAGAACGGCTGGGACAACAGCTTCTGGGAAAAGAGCCCCAACTATGAAAAATGGGACGAAAATCTGTTCAAGGAAGCAGACAACATAGTTTCCAAACTGGACGCCGGCAATCTTGAAGAAGCTGCTCGCAACCTGAAAGAAGACCTTTATGCCCTCAGAGGTGATATGTATGCACAAGATCAACTTCTCAGTGACATAAACGCGCTTGAAAAGAAAGACCATGGCGCTGACCTGAGTCTGGGTAACTGGAACCCGGATCTGGGAACCTGGGATAACTTGCAGGTGGTAAAGAATGGCGAGAATCCCGTAGAGTTAAAAACTTTCGATAAGGCAAATTCGCCTTGCGAATTAACTCCTGCCGAGCAGGCACGCCTGGACTACCAGAAACAGGTTGAAGAGAAAGTAAGGGATGAGAACTCACTTCCGCCGCTTCAGAAAGGTGAAGGCTATTATGATGCGGTTGCAAGGGCTCATCCCGACTGGAAATCTGAGCAGATCATGCAAGAAGCCAAAAGAATCAAGGCTCTCAATAACAACCGTGTTGATCTGCAACTAGGCGAACGCATCCTGACTATCAGCAAAGAGGATTTCGACCTGAGAGTCTCAAAAGCTATGCAGGAATATGACGAAAAGCAGAATAAGCAATAGCTGCAAACACTGAAGATAAAGCAATGTAGCAAAAGGGGTGGAGCAAATTGCTTCACCCCTGCTTTTTATCTTATAAATAACAAAACAGGGCGGAAAAGATGGAGCGTAGAAGAGCTTGAAGATTAACAGTTGCGATTTAACTAGATTAGCGCTTGCAGTTTCCTTGCATCTGCTTCTTGGGCTGTCTCAAGCTGCGGCTGCTGAAAGCGGCAAAATGGTTCATTCAAACAGCAAAACCCCAGGAGAGGCAATTAATTTGCAGCAGTTCCTGTCTAAATCGGCTCAGACATTGCTGTTTGTACATAGCCCGCATTGCGGACCTTGCAAAAGGGTTGAACCAAAAATCAAGGCTCTTGCAAAAGCCAAAGCTGCTGACCTTAAGATTGTCGAACTTTTGCTTGACGGACCCAAAGACAGCGGAATCGGCTGGGACTCTCCTGCAGCAAAACAGTTTGATGTTCATGCGGTTCCGGCTTATTTGCTTTATGACAGATCCGGGGAGCTTTTGCTAAAAGGGGATCCGGCCGAAGTACAAGTAGACAAATGGATGTATGAGCTGGGAATCAAGAAAGATGAGCCTAAGTCTTAATCCACGCATCTGCTCGTGGGATGCAAGAGTTTGTATAAGCGCAGTGTTTTTCTTTTTGAAGAAACATCATCGGTTTTTGCTGCTTGCGTTAATTGTACCTTTCATGACTTATGGTGCATTTATGGGCTGGGAGGCTCTTAATCCATATCATGTTAATGAGCAGGAGGCTGCACTCGATATTGCACCTTTTTATTTCGTGTTTGCTGGCGCGGCGATGGCAATTCCATCTGTACTGGGCATGCTTCTTGCCTTAGTTGTTAGAGATTATCTGTTTAAGCGTCGGCAAGCAAAAACGTGGAAAAGGGCTGTTGCCGGGCTGCTGCTTGGCACTCTTGCTTACGCATTTTTCATGGCATCCATATATGGAATTGCTGATGGCTGCATGACTTTGGCAAGCCTCTGGAAGGGTGCTTCGGATGCTGAGGCACGCAGCTTTTTCATTGAGCGTGTCTGCTTGAATCTCATTTTCTTTACGCCCTTGAACTGGCTTGCTTCATTAACGTGCCTGGGACTTCTGGCTTTCTTAGGCCGTTATATACCGCAAGAGCTGAACAGAGCCCAGAAATACCTGCTTATCTTGACTCTTTTCTCGTCTGCCATTTTGCTCTTGTGTCCGCCCTGGTGGGTGCATGACTGGGTTACTAAGGAAGATGAGACATACGCAGCTTATTACGAGGCTTACCTTGGTCATGCATTTCTTTTCGGTGAGCATAAAGAGGTCACGGTTCTTGACCGCAAGTTATACCCTGGACTCTGTACCCAGGAATTAATACTTGAATTTGTTCTGCTTTTTGTTAGCTCGATGGTACTGGGAAAACTCCTTGCCCTGGAGTCTTTGAAATGGAGTACCTTGAATCAATTTCAACGTCTTGCGTTTGCCGTAAGCATTTCTTTTTTTGCCGCCGCGCTCTTTTTTCCACCGTGGTGGGAGTTGGAAGCAAAAAAAGGATATCTCTGGGGGGAGCGTGCGCCGGTGGCTTATCTTGGATATGCCTGCGTGCTTCAAGCTCCGGCACACAGGCTTCATGGACGAATCGAGATTCTCTGGCCTCTTCTGGCTTTGGAAATATGGGCAATTACAATGTCAGGCGCCCTGGCAATTGTCTTGTTCAAGAGTCGAACTCAAAAATCCAGAGCGCTCTAATCCGCTAATTAAGCCAAACCGGTCTCTCGAGTCCCGAAGTCCAGCTCTAAAACAAAGCGAGGCCGCCGTTAGGCGACCTCAAGCTTTTTCACCACTACTTCGCGGTTAAAGTCTTTGTTTAGCTGAACAGGTTAGCGTCACGGGCTGATGCAACCAGCCAGTTGATACAACCGGGAGTTGCCAGACCGCCTGTCACACCTGCTGCACCCCAGAGTACGCGCTTCATTGCGTCCTGTGTGCCTGCTGCCATGTGCATGAAGCCCATGATCATGGTAGGACCGCCCCAGGCTATACCGAGGATTTCCATACCGTTTGCAATAATGTTGAGCAATGCTTCTAAGTTAGCGAGGTTGTTTACACGAACCGTACCTGCGGTGTTGACACCCTGGATTACGGTTGCGTCGGCACCCTGCGGTCCAACCGTGCCGTTTGTTGCTCCCTGCAACATCGGGGCTGAAGTGTAGCCGCCTTGCTGGGTCTGTGAACCTGTGTAATTTCCAGTATTTTGTGCTTGCTGACCTGTTGCTGCAGTTGAGTCAAATGCGTCTTGTGCAAATGCCGGTACTGACAGAGCCACCAGGGTGCTGGCAAGAAGTGTTGAACGAACGATGTTAGTAAGACGCATGAAATAGCCCTCCTTGAAGGTGGGGTGGGAAGCAGGTGGTAAGACTTTTAAATATTGAAAGCAATCGCTTTCGATGAAACTATACTATGACTGCTGAGCCTCAAAGTAAATATGACTAAGGTCATGCTCAGGTCATGATCATTTCCATGCCATCGGAAAGCCGGCTGGCTGAAGGTATTTCGGAGCTTCTGACTCGCCGCCAACTTAGCTCCCGAGGGCAGACCGTTGCCGGAGCCTGAGCCAGTAAAGATACGATATCAGCGCTAAGAGGAGCAGCATGTGGCAAAGCAGGTTGGAAAGTCCCATAAGAATCAGAGGGGAGCTGGCAGAAAGCGAGTTAAGAGTCAGCGGTGCTCTTAGTAGAACCAGGAATACGAAATAGAGACACATGGGAATCCTGACGAGTCCGGCTCCTTCAAGACCTGCACAGCAAATCGCGATGATGGCTTGCACCGGCAAAAGAAATATTGACGGTACAAGGAGCTCAGAGATTGCCGTCACAGTTTGCTTATCGAAGCTGAATGCCGAAGCAAAGTGTTTTGATAAGAGGCTGATTGTTAAACCGACTAGAAACATGATTGCGGCTGAATAAAACCCTATGTTTTTGCAGGCACTGATTGCTCTAGATCTTGCTCCTGCTCCCAGGTTATGTCCAACTATCACAGCCGTGGATGATGAAATCGCAAGGATTGGAAGCAGTGCAATCAACTCTTCCAGTTTCATTTTTATTGTCCATGCGGCCTGCAAATTTTCAGGGCTTTCCATTCCGGAAAAAAGTGTGTAGATGAAAAACTGAAAAGCCAGTGCAAAAGATTCGCTCATAACAGCTGGCACTCCCAGGTGAAAGAGGTTTCTTGCTGCCTCCAGATAGCTCCGGTAATTTCTTGCCTGATCCTGTGCTTTTTCCGGGTCTTGTTCGTGACTTACTTTCTCTATTGGATGAATTACTTTCTGCTCCTCCTGGGTTTCTTTCGTTTCCGCGTTCAGATAAAGGAAAATAGTCTTTCGGTAAATAGCCAGGGCATAAAAGCAGGCACTGAAGGAACCCAGGTTCCATCCGAGAGCAAGAACGTTGATGTGATGGAAATTCAAGTGGAACAAGAGAAGAGAAAGCAGATTTGAAACTGATGCATTAATCAGCCATATATATAGAACCGGTTTTGACATTCCCAGGGAACGAAAGATTGCTGAAAAGCAAATGCTGAGAACAAATGGGGTATTTGCAATTGAAGTCAACAAGGTATAGGGCAGAGCCAGATTCCTGAGTGCTGTTTCGGGTGTAAGAATCTGAAAAGCTTGCCTGCCTAATAAGAAAGCCCAGAAGGTACTGAGGATTCCAATCAGAAGGGCCGTGATTAAAGCAGTATTTGCATAAGTGAATAGTTCTTTGTAGTTTCCGGCGCCAAAGAATCTCGATACAAATGAAGATGCGGCTGTTCCGAGCCCACTGCCGAATAAGACAAAAAAGAAGATGAGCTGGTCTCCCAGCCCGACTGCGGCCTGGGCACGGCTCCCCAGGAATGACGCAATGTGCATATCCACAATGCCT
This sequence comes from uncultured Candidatus Obscuribacterales bacterium, assembly GCA_964615655.1. Classification (GTDB taxonomy): domain Bacteria; phylum Cyanobacteriota; class Vampirovibrionia; order Obscuribacterales; family Obscuribacteraceae; genus JAIEPM01. The sequence goes on from CAZTQO010000011.1 coordinate 78,202, forward strand.
ACACTGGAACTGGCCAGTAAAGACAGAGCTAGAGGCAGGAAAAGTCCGATGGTCTGGTGAAATAACGACTTTTCAGATAAATGGCAGGCAAAAGCCTGCAAGAGCCTTTCCGGTTCTTGTGACATAGAGATCTCCTCCAGCTGGCTTTTTGTCCTGAATGCTGGAATAATGGCTACAACGATTGTGTGTGGTAACGTTACCACTGATGAGCGTGGTGGTCAAATTCCAGTATTCTCAGAATTGAAGGTTGGAAATGCAAGAAGCGTTGAGTTTTCTATCTGTTCTTAACGAGCAATGCCAATGGCAGGACGAAAATGATCTGCAAACATGGTTTGCGACAGTACAGGGAAAAGAAAAAGTGCTGCTCAGCCAGAGCTGTATTTCTTCGTTTGTGCAGGCTCTGTCTTCAATGCGCAAACTCATTTATCTAAGTCATTTCGGCAAAGAACTCGATCTCTCCTGGCTCAACGGCGAGCTTGCAAAGGCAAGGATAACGCTTGCTTCGGACCCAAGATCTTTGAGCTCAAGAACGACGAATGAGCCTGCAATTTCTGTTTTGAAGGTGCATATGATGGCGGAGCGGAGGAATTCCGGGAAAGATTCCGGGAAGGATTGTCTGGGCTCCGGACAGGGCAGAGAATCAGATGATCGAGAGCTTTACGCATTGCGTGACTTGCTGATTTTACGCTTTGCCATTGAGCTTGCAGACTTTCTTGACTCGGGTAGTAAGACTTTTGTGCAAAGATGCGAAGGACTCTTTCGTGATCTGAATGCTTCCTCCCTGAGCCTTGCTCCTGAGATTGACGATAATATAGAGGAACTCTGGCGCAAAGAAATTCCTGTCTTGCTTGAGAAATCGCTTGAAAATAATAAAGAGATTCAGCGTTGTGCTGATCTTTTTGGAACCGGACATAAGTCAAGATCAAAATATTGCTCAGATGCTTGCAGGTTCAGTACTTTTCAAATAGTAAAACAATTGAAAGACCCGAAGTATCTAGCGGAAAAACAAAAACGCTATCGCAGTAAAAAGAAATAACTGCTTCAAAGCTGCTTGCCAGTTGCCAATGCATATGCCGTTGGAGTCGCGGCCGGGTTCGCCAGGATCTTGAGGCTGGAGTCGGCTGGAGTCGCCAGGTCAGCTAGGTCTCGAGGTCGGAGTCGAGGTCGGCGTCGCTGCTAGTTGCGGCTCGAAACTGAATCCTGTGCCTTGCCTACAACCATTTTGGGTCCGCGAAGTTTTTCTTTGAGTGTTTCGACGGCTTTTTTCAGCTGTAAATCCTTCATGTCTTCTGGCTTCCGGATAGTCGAGCCTGGTTCATCTATTTCGATCCACCAGGGTCCTTTGCCGTCTTCATAATCTTTGACAGTCAACTCAACGCTCACATCTGGAGAGATTCCCTTGAGGTTAATGTCGGTGTCACTGGGAGTGAGATAGCGAGCAATTGTGTAATTGACACCGCTTTTGTCTTCGAGTTGCTTGATACCCTGAACCAGTCCTTTTCCAAAAGTCCGTTGTCCTACAAGTATGGCTCTGCCATTGTCTTTCAGTGCTCCACTTGCTATTTCGGAGGCGCTGGCGCTGCCCTTGTTAATGAGGATTGCAAGCGGCTGCTGGCAAATAGGGCTGCCATCCGAGACTGCCGGAGTTTTGTAGCCGTCTGAATCAACAGTAAAAACAATATTGCTCTTGCCGTCCAGAAACATGTTCGAGATTTCTATGGCGTTGTTGAGCAGTCCACCCGGGTTGTCTCTTAAGTCGAGTATGATTCCTTTTGCTGAAGAAAACTTGTTTAAGGCATCCTTCATTTCTTTGTCGGCTCGTTTGGAAATGAAGCTTGTAAGGCGTATATAGCCGATGTCTGAGTCGATCATCTTGCTCGTCTGGATTGCCTTTATCTGGATCTCGTCTCTTGTGATTGTGAGTTTCAAACGCTCATGTTTTCTTACCAGGGTCAGTGTTACATCAGTCTTGATCGGCCCTTTGATTTCCCGGGCAGCATCCTCCACCGACATGCCTTTTGTGGGTTTACCGTCTACTTCAGCAATTTCATCGCCGGCAAGAACTCCGGCTCGAGACGCGGGTGTGTCGTCGATTGGAGCTATTACAATAATTCTGTTGCTTTTGTCCATGCCAATCTGTATGCCGACTCCATAAAGATGTGCATCGATCTGCTGTTTCTCGTCGGCAAATGCTTCTTTGTCAAGAAAACGGGTATATTTGTCGCCAAGACTTGCGAGCATGGTTTCTATTGCTTTGTGCGCATCATCCAATGTTTTGAGCTTGCCTCGGTATCGGTCTTTCCAGCGATTCCAGTCCTGATCGTGGAAAGTCTGGTCATAAAACTCGTTTTCGATTATTCCCCATACCCTGTCATAAATCCGGTCAGGACTAACCTGCCCTCCTCGCTGGGCAATCAAAAGCTGATTTGCCCGGTCAGTTTGTTTGCCGGCGTCAGCAGGGTTTTCAGCCAGCGTATTCAGGTTGCTTGAACCGGTTAAGAGAAAAGACAGTGAAATGGAGGCTGCTAGAAAGGCTTTAGACTTGAGATATCTGGTCATATTGAACAAAACTTTCCTGGCTTAACTTATGTATAAAAGCTTTAGCTATCTTAGAAGCATCATAACAAGTTGTCAGGCAAAGCTTCAAATCGGCTAAAATCCACACTCTATGTACCCACTGCCATCTATGTTTAGACAAAAGCTCGGGCTTTCCGGTTTTCAGGGTGTTACTATAGCTTAGCCCCGGCCGTCAGGCTTAGACTCCGGGGTTTTTACTAATTCTTGCTTTCAGGAGTTCTGTTAAGTGGATAAGACATCAGCAGCTGATATCGGTATTTTCGGCGGATCCGGGTTCTATAAATTGCTGGATAAAGCAGAGGAACGCACAGTCGAAACTCCCTACGGACCGCCCAGTGATAAGCTCATGCTTGGGATTCTCGGAGGCAAGCGTGTCGCATTTTTGCCAAGGCACGGTGTTAATCACACAATTCCTCCGCACAAAATCAACTTCAGGGCCAACGCTTATGCAATGAAGTCACTTGGAGTCAAATGTATTATTTCGCCCTGTGCGGCCGGCAGTTTGCAGAAGCATGTTGAGCCGGGAGATTTTGTGGTTTGTGATCAGTATGTCGATAGAACCAGCGGACGAATCGATACTTTTTATGATGGACCGATTTCAACTCATGTTTCGGCAGCAGACCCGTATTGTGCGGCTTTGAGAGACCTGGCGATTCGGGCCGCGAAAGATTGCAAAATTAAAGTACATGAAACAGGAACCGTAGTTGTCATTCAGGGACCGCGCTTCAGCTCTAAGGCGGAGTCGAAATGGTTTACTGCCATGGGCTGGGAAGTCATAAATATGACCCAGTATCCAGAGGCTCATCTTTGCCGAGAACTCAATATGGGTGTGCTAAACATTTCGTTGATCACTGATTACGATTCAGGTCTTGTAGGCTCAGTACAACCTGTTTCGCATGCCGAAGTAATGAAGGTGTTCAGCGACAATCTGGTCAAATTGCAAAAGATGCTGGTTAGAATCTGTGAGTTGATGCCTGACGATCCCCAAAGCATAGATTGCGGTGATTCACTGGCTGGAGCCAGATTTACATAACTACTCGTCTGGGTACTTTGATTGATTTGGAACTACCTATAAGAAGGACGGCTAGCCGAGAAATCTGGCCGTGGACTAACATCGCCTCTTTCGGAAAATTTCATAGCCGCTGAAGGAGCCGCCGAGGCCGCCTGAGAATACAGGTATCACTGGAGGAGCTTACCGGCCGGAGTCTCCGGTGCTCATAGGAGAGGTGAGTGCGGATTCCCCCATTCCGTTTTTGACTTTTCTGGATTACCTTAGCTGGGAGGATTCCAGGGATTCGACGGACAGGAACGAATAATGTACGCTCCCAAAATCACTTTAAATCAAGCAGTCGCATTTCTTGGGCTGGTACTTTCGTTGTCTGTTTTCTTACTCATGACTCGTTACGGAGTGCCAGAAAAAATTGCATTTGGTTCGGCGATTCTTTCGATTCTGGTTGTATCTATTTTCTGGACTGCAGTAAACCTTGCAGATCCTGACGACGAAGAAGATTGAACCGACGAAGAAGATTGAACCACGCTATTTAGTCGAGACACTTGCTTGAAATGATTTTTTCTGCCAGGTGATTTGCCACCAGTGCATGGCCCTTTTTGCTGAAATGAACCTGGTAGTACAAGGGACTCTTTTCCATCGGTGCAATTTTTGGGAAGAATTGGTTTGAATCTACAAACATGAATCCGTCACGCTTTGATTGATATTCCAGTCCTTTAAGTTCCCTGAAATAAAGGGCTGAACCGGAGTTTGAGGGCAATCCCAGAATCGCGAATTCGCACTTTGTTTGTTTGCAAGCTTTGTTTAAAATGTTTATTGCAGCTGAAGTGACTTTGAATCGATCACTTGTTGCCTGGAGCAAAGCTGGCCAGGCGCTTACAGAGTCGGAAACTGCCAGCGGCGGATTCACCTTCATGCCGATTTCTGTAAGCACGACTGGGTCCGCAATCTGGCTGGAGCCATTGCCCAGTATATCTCTAACTGTAGAACTCTGGCTTGGCACTTGGTTTAGTTGCTCTGTGCTGAGTTTATCTGAGCCGAGTTGTGCTTGGTTTAGTCGCTCTGTGCTGAGTTTATCTGAGCCGAATTTCTCTTGGTTTAGTTGCTCTGTATTGACTTTCTCTGCGTTGAGTTTCTCAGCGCCCGTAAGCAAAGAGTTCCACCCATCTCTGACCTGCTTGTAAAAACTAAGCCTGGACAGCTGGAGATCCAATCTGGACAGCACACCATATAATCGGCTTTCCGACTTCAACCACTTTGTATTTTTAGCTTGCGTCGCTTTCCCGCTTCTGACCCATTGGTCATATGCCTGCCAATCTGTGCGCAGCTGCTTATCTTTATCTAGAAAACAGTATGGCCTTGGCATATTCTCCGCACCAGCCATATTTTTTTCATTGTCACCGATATGATAAACAAGTATCAACAAATCAGGCTGGTAGTCTTTGATTTTAGTCTTAAAAATATAGAGCTCCTGAATTGTGCTGAAGCCCGACATTGCAAAGTTCATAACTTCGACATGCTTTCCAGCGTCATTGAGCGTTCTTTCCAGTCGCTTTACGAAGGTATCTTCAAGTGGAACTTGATAGGCCTCTGTCATTGAGTCGCCTACTATCGCAATTCTTTTTGTTCCTGCCGCTTTGGTTCTTGCAAATTCGCGATCGCGCATTCCAGCACTATTGAATCTATCCTCTGAAAAGCCTTCTTGCCGCCAGGTAATTTTCTTATTTGGCATGTGGTAAAAGCCAATTACCGGTGCAAATTCCACGTCTTCGTCTTCACCTATATGAGCGAATCTGAAAGTGATTTCTAATATGAGAGCCAGGACCGCTAAGAGCAAAACGGCCCATAGCAACTGTTTAAAACAGGAACTTAAGACCCCACTTGATCTTGTTAGTCCAGCTTTGTCGAAATTCGTCTTCTTAATAGTGCCACTGCTGCTTGGCATCTTTTGTGAGTTTTTATTTAGCTTCCGTAGGTATTGCAGGATATCATGAGATCAGGCCTCATTCCCTGAACAAAAACTAAGTGGATAAGGTGCGGGTGCCCTAGTTGACCATAGATTACGAGAACTTCTAAAGCGAATTCGCCTTAGAATCAGGCGATGCTTCTTAACCGAATTCGCTTTAGAGGGTAAGTTGGGTACCGTAAAACCAGCGAATTGCCACGAATTGTTCGGGTGGCATGTTTAGCCTAGAAGAAAAGTGCTTACAAAACTCCGACAAAGATCGCAGGAGAAGCTTTAGACAACAAAGTCCCCATAACTTCCATATCCTTATCGACGAAGGCTCTCTCCTTTTGGCTCAATTGCGCTTCGGAAAGTCTTATGAATGCTTCATCTGGATCCCATACTTCATTTTTTTGGTCTGATTGCGACCAGAGTTTTGTGCGAGTAAAGGAATTCGCACCTTCGGCTATGTGATTTTTTGATGTCTTATTTTCCATTTCGTTTTGGTCTGCTCTGTTCTGTTTTGCAATTGATGAAGAAATGCCGAACCGGCAAGTACTCGGAACTTCGACCAAGCCATAGATGTCTTAGAAGAAGTCTTCTGAAACTTGAATACATTTCAGAGAGCATTTGACCGGTATGTGTTTGGAATTTGGCCGCCAAGCCAGTATGGGAGCCATGATAGCGAGAACCCTGGCAATGGTCATTGGGGAAACTACGTTTTTTGATTAAACCGGTAAAACACCCTGTTTTTTGCTCAGGCTGTGTATCTTCTTGTCGCTGAGAGCGCTGAACCGGTTGATCAACTCCTGCCGGAGATTGCTTCCGGCCACGATTCCATCGATTATCAGTTCTGAAGCCAATCTGTGAATATCCACATCATTGCGATAGTCTTCTCTTTTTTGCTCTACGAAAGCAGGGCGCTCAGATTCCGGCAATTCCATGATTTTGTTGTAATAAACCGCATTAACTGCTGCCTCGGGTCCCATAACGGCGATACATGCTGTTGGTAATGCAAGACAGGCGTCTGGCTCGAACGCCGGACCACACATGGCATATAGTCCTGCTCCGTAGGCCTTTCTGATTACAACTGAAATCTTAGGTACGTCCGCCGAAGAAACCGCCGAAATCATTTTTGCTCCAGCTCTAATAATGCCGGCCCTTTCGACTTTTGTTCCAATCATGAACCCAGGCACGTCTGCCAGGAAAAGAAGCGGAATATTGAATGCATTGCAAAGCCACATAAAACGAGCACCTTTGTCTGCGGAATCCACAAAAAGAACTCCACCCTTCACTCTGGGCTGGTTTGCTAGAATTCCTACGACCCTACCGCCTATGCGCGCAAGACCTGTGATCAATTCCGGTGCAAAGAGTTTCTTGATCTCAAAGAATGATCCTTCGTCGACCAATTTATCAATGATCTGGTACATGTCAAACGGGATGTTTTCCTTTGCAGGAATAATCTGTTCAATTGTTTTTTCCACGTGCTTAGGATCGCATGCAGCTCTTAGTGGAGGGGCTTCGCTGCAGTTTGCCGGCATAAATGTTAGGTATTCACGGCAAAGCCTAATTGCTTCTTCTTCTGAGTTGACGAGAATGTCTCCACAACCGCTTACTGAGCAATGCATTTTTGCGCCACCCATTTCTTCCAGGCTGACCTTTTCGCCTATGACCATTTCAGCCATGCGAGGTGAACCTAGATACATTGATGCCCTGCCATCATTCATTATTACTATGTCGCAAAAAGCAGGAATGTAAGCCCCACCGGCTGCAGATGGTCCAAAAAGCAAACAGATTTGAGGCACGAATCCCGAGAGTTGAACCTGGTTGTAGAAGATCTTGCCGGCGCCTCTGCGACCTGGAAACATCTCGATCTGGTCTGTTATACGGGCACCTGCCGAATCAACCAGGTAAATGAGAGGTGCTCTCATCTTCATGGCGGTTTCCTGGATCCTGATAATCTTTTCTACAGTTCGCCAGCCCCATGAACCTGCTTTCACTGTTGAATCGTTTGCCATGAAGCAACAGGGAATGCCGTTTATTTTGCCAACTCCTGTAACGACTCCGTCTGCGGGTAAATCACCATCCAGGCAGTTTGCGAAAAGACCGTCTTCTATTTCAAAACCCGGGTCAAGTAAGAGTCTGAGTCTGTCACGGACGAAAAGTTTTTTTTCTTCCTCCAGCTTCTTGTGATATTTGGGTGCGCCGCCCTTTTTGATCTTTTCGCACTCTTGAAGCAGTTTTTCCGTTTTGTCGTCTGCGATTTTCAACTCAGTAACCATCCCTTATTACCTTCCAGTAGTCCTCTTCCAAAAATTAAAGAACCGAGTCTATTTTAGCGTCGAATTCAAAGCATCATTAATGGGTTCATATTGTTATAGGAAATTGGATGATAGAACCACTGCGAATGCAGCGGACTATTAGATGCTCTTAAGAAGACCTGTTATGATTTCGAGATTACTCAGGAGTACTAATCAGATGGCAACAGGCGAGTATGAAAGTAGACGAAGATTCTTGAAAAATCTTGCAGCCTTAATTGGTTGTCAGCAGTTCGGTACGAGAGTCTTCGCTGGTGAGCAAAATTATTCGACTGAAGGAAAAGAGCTTCCGGAAAGAAGGAAATCTCTTGCAGAAAATAGAGACGGCGGTATCAATAAGTCAAAACACAGCTACAAGCTTGCGGAGTGGACCGGTGATGATTTTACTCTCGGTCACAGACTGCGTATCGGAGACAGTCCGAAGTTTCCTGAACATGCTGAGAAGTCGATAGATTTTATAATTGTGGGCGGAGGGGTTGCAGGACTCACTGCTGCATACTCTCTGAGAGATCAAGATTTTTTGTTACTTGAGCAGTATGATGATCTTGGCGGGCATAGCAGAGGATCTTCCTTCAACGGAATCGCTTACTCGTATGGAGCCGCATATATCAGTGACATTGACGGAATTTATGGCGAACTATACGCAGAATTGGGAATAGAACCTGTAAAGCTGCCGCCAGATCGCAATCAGTTTTATTATGATGGCGAATGGTTTGTAGGCACGACCGGAGACAAGCAAAAGCCGATTTATCGTGAATTTAGAAAGTTATTGGATGAAGCAAAACCGATTTGGGATCAACTTCCTCAAGAGCAGGATGTTTTCAACCTTTCGGTACCGGAGCTTCAGAAGCTTGACTCAACTACTTTTGCATCGAACTTGCAGTCTTATAGCAAGGATTTTTTGGCTTTGCTGGATAGTTTTTGTGCATCTTCTTTTGGTGGCGGAATTAACCAGCTATCGGCACTCGCTGGCTTCTCTTTGTTGAGTGATCTTGCTCTTCCAACTTATGTGTTCAAAGGAGGCAATCCTGCAATTGCAAGGGCGCTGTCTGGCAAAGTGAATTCTGCCGGGGGGGGGCGTGTCTACAAAAACGCTTTTGTATGGAAAATTGAAGTGAGGGACGAGGGGGCATCGGTATATTACAGCCTTGAAGATTCGTCAGTTCACAAAGTAGATTGTAAGCATGTCATTGTTGCGACTCCACCGCTGGTGGCAGCACGCCAGCTTGCACACATTCCGGATAATCTTAAAGCGGAGTTGTTTCGCTTTAAGTTCTGTTCTTATCTTGTGGCTAATTTACTCATGAAGGAAAAACTCTTCGACGGCAAATATGATTGCTTCGCAGCAAGCCCATACAGTTTTGCTGACATTACAGTTGCTGAAACCCCCTACATGCTGACAGACACTTACAAGAGAGATATGGGATCTGTCTTGACTGTTTACCAGCCATATCCCGCAGGTTCTGAAGGGCGGACCTTGCTTCTTGTAGGAGACCGCGAAAGGTTCGCAGATTCAATAACTGGACAGGTTGAAAAGCTAGTTCCAGGCTTCATGAATGCTGTAGAGGAGGTTGTTCTAACCAGATGGGGTCATGCGCTTGCTCTTGCTGGACCAAATCATTTTGCAAATCTTGCAAAATTGCATAAATATCAAGGGCAAGGATCATTTACTCTGGCGCACAGTAGCATTTATGGATGGCCATGTGTTGAGTCTGCAATCCAGGCTGGAAAATCTGCAGCAAGCAGGGCTAAAAACGCTGCTACGAAACCTGGCTTATTCGAGAAATGATCCTGGATCTGTTTCCTGTTTCAGGAATTGAGAGAAGACGATCTTGGAGTGAGTGCTCTCTTTTCTTCCTTTTGCCTTTTAGCATTATGATTTCAATATGGATACCACCAGGATTTTTTGCTGCATGCAAACTCCCAGTGTACGTGCTTTGTCTCTCTGAATTGGTCCAGTCCTTCCTGGCCCAGCTCACGCGCACCCCCGGATAATTTCATTCCTCCGAAAGGACCTGCGTAATTGTCAGTGAGGGGATCGTTTATCCAGACCGTACCCGCTTTTACTTCTTCAAAAAATAGTTTTGCCTTCAATGGATCACTTGTAAGCAAGCAAGCTCCCAGACCGTAATCGCTGTCGTTTGTAAATTTAATCGCTTCTTCGAAACTGTCATATTCCATCAGGGGAAGTACCGGTCCGAAGGTTTCTTCGGTCATCACTTTCATGGAATGATTCACGTTTGCAAGTACGGTAGGTTCATAAAAATAGCCCTTCTTAAGGCTCTCAGGTCGTTTTCCGCCAATTAAAACCTTGGCTCCGCAAGATACTGCGTCCTGGACATGATTCTCTATTTTGGCTCTGTAGTTATCACCAATCATAGGACCTATATCGGTGTCCGGTTCAGTTCCTGGTCCGATTCGCAAGGTTTTCAAATGCGCTACCAGGGCTTCAGTGAATTCCTTTGATCTGCGTTTAGGTAAATATACTCTTTCTGTGGAAGTACATACCTGACCACAGTTTGTCAGTCCAGCATAGGCAAGCGCGCTTGCAGCTAATTCCGGGTCCGCATCATCTGCAATTACAAATGCATCCTTGCCACCCAATTCGAGATGAAGCTTTTTCATCATCGGGGCAGCCAGGCTTGCGATTCGCTGTCCGGTTGCCAGGCTGCCTGTAAATGCGATTATTGGAACCTGCTTATCAATAACCAATGGCTCGGCCACTTCTTTGCCGAATCCGTTGACGATGTTGACCACGCCTGCAGGAAAATGATCCCAGCAATTCTCTGCGATATACAAAGTTGAGAGCGGTGTTATTTCGCTTGGTTTGATAATGACCGTGTTGCCGGCTGCAAGTGCCGGGGCTACTTTCCATGCCATCAGCAAAAGCGGGTAGTTCCATGGGATAATGCATGCTGCAACACCGTAAGGTTCTTTCAACACAAGATTAAGCTGGCTGTATTCGCCTGAGGGTAATACGCGACCTCGTTCGTGGCGCCCCAGTTCTGCGTAGTAGTCAAAAGTTGTGCACAACCATTCGAATTCTTCTTCGTTCTCCGGTACTGGTTTGCCTTCTTCCAGAGTTAGAAGTTGAATAATTTCGTCTTTGTGTTTTCTCATTTTTGAGGCAGCTTCATGCAGCATGTTTGCTCTTATGTTAGCTGGCGTACGGCGCCACACGGCAAATCCTTGATTGGCAGCATCGATGGCGTGCCTGGCATCTTCGAGAGTGCCTCGGGGAACGCTGTCTATGACTTCTTCTGTGGCCGGATTGTATACATCAATAGATTCTGAAGAGTTGCCTCTGGTAAATTCACCGTTGATGAAATGCAGTCTCATGGAAGCTCCTTTGAATCGTTATTTTTTACTCGTTTTCTTTATGAATCGTTTTTTTTATTACTGTCTCTTTTATTACTGGCTCTTTCATTGCCGGCTCGAATTATTGCATTTTTTCAAAAAGTTTAGCATGAGCAAGTACTTTGCATCATTGGCTGCCGGTATGTCGGCTCATGTGGAAAAACCGCTCAGGAAGTAGTATTTAGCGGCGACGGCCACTAAGAAAAACAGGACAGGCAGAAAGCACAGGCTATGTACGAAAAAAACACAAGCAGGAAAAAAGCACAAGCATGAAAAACAGCAGCAAGAAAAACAGCAGCAAGAAAAACAGCAGCAAGAATAACACCGACAAGAAAAACACCATCTAAGAAAAAAAACGGTAAGTAACTTCAGCAGAAAACATAACAATTAAGAGCAAGCAAGTAAAACAGGAGCGTATGAACAAAGAATCCAGAGTCCCATCAAAATGGCTTCATGCAGACAAGCATCCGGCAGACAAGCATCCGGCAGACAAGCATCCGGCCGACAAGGATACTGCAAACAAGCTATCAGCAAAGCAGCCTGAGAAAAGCAATTCAAACAGGAAGCGTCGATTGGGTATGATCCTCAGAATAATCGCAAGCAATCCTGGCATCACCCTTTCGAAACTCCAGAAAACACTTGCAACTGAAGGGTTACAACTGACAGAAAGGACACTTGCAAAAGAAATTGCCGAGCTGAAAAGCGAGTATCGCTTGCTGAGCCCAAGAGAGCGCTTGCGTTCAGGATACGTACTTGAAGGCATATTGTCCCTTTCAAATCTGGAAGCTGAGCTCGTTATGGATGCTTTGCAAGTATTTGGAGTCAAATTCTCTGATCGGGAATCCCTGGAGCTTTTGAAAAGGCTGCGTAGAACTCTAACAAAGCTAAAGGACGGCAGCGGCGAGATTCAATTCAAGATCCAGTTGACTAATCCGCTTGAATTTTTGAACTGGGTGCGTTCTTTCGGATCCAGAGCCTGGCTCGTGTCTCCTCCAGGTCTTGTAGAAAAGGAGCGGCTGGAAGCACGGCGGCTCTTGCAGCGCTACTCAGGATAGAAAACTGATTTTCAATCACAAATCATTGCTTTTACAATCGGTCCAGGCAGCTTTATTTCATTCCAGAGCTTGTTCAGTATATAGTCGTAGCGATTTAACTGCTGACCGCTTTCTCCATTGAAAAGCGGAGTGCCTGTACCATACTTGCTTCCTACCGGGTCGCCGTAATAATTGAGATGATTCTCTTCCAGATAATTCTCAATGTGATTTTTCTGTTCTTCATTCAGTAAGTAATGTGGCAAATGCTCTTTTATTTTCCCGTCTTGATCGAGCATGGGAAGTGGTGTCGGTTTTGCATTTTTCATTTCTTCTTCGGTCCACTCTTTTTCATTGCCACTGGACTTCTTGGAATCGATTTTGTTTTTAGCATCCTGCGTTTCGCTTCCGGCCTGGAGCTCGCTCCCGCCACGGAGCTCGCTTCCGGGCCCGTCGTCTTGTTTTCCCGGCCGCGGCTTTACACCCTGCTGCAGGCCCTGACCCTCTATGTAAGTTTGACCCTTCCAGTTGAAAGTGCAGTTGCCGTTTGCATCGATTGTCCCCAGTGGGAGGTTTTTTGTCAGAAAATCCGGCGGCATCGGTCCGTGATAAACACAACGGTCTGCCGGCTTACTTGGGTCATTGTTGCTTTCTTCGTTGAATACCTGTTTGAGAGCATCTATGCCATTGTTGCCTGCTTCCGGCTCTTGCGAATTCAAGCTCTGGTCGTTAGCTTGCTCTGTCAATTTTGCGAACTGTTGGTCCATTTTTTCCTCCCATCACCCGATTGACCTGCAACTCTATATTCGAGTCAAAGCCAGAGGTAAGCTGATTATTCAGTAATTTCCCTGAATTTCTGCTTGAAATCATATTTCTTTCAAACGTTCGCTGACAGGTGATATTAGTCAGTAATTTCTGTTAGTTCTATCTTCTGAATTGCGGAAATCCGCAAAGTTCGTGCTATATTCCAGATCAGGAGCTCTCAAACAAGCACAAGAAATCCACATAAACATGCATATAGACTGGCATATAAAGCGCCATAAACAGGATAATCCGACACATAAATAATCGAATCCATCGAATTGAATCGCACAACTAAAATAAATCACTCAAACTAATTACTAAAACAGATTGCCCGGAAAAAACGAATCGCATGAAGAAAACGGATCAAACGAAACACTCGCATCACACGAATCAAAATTATCACCGAGGATCCCCGGGCAAAATATTTACTCAAGCAATTCTATTTCTCTGTATCTCTAGCTTGCAAACTCAACCCGGTTTTTGCGAAGAAACATATACTTACAAAGGCAAATCAATCAGCAAGGCGCAGTATGATGCGCTCAATCTCGCGCATGATTCAGGTCCATTCATGCATTCAGGGCAGTATGCTCTGGCTGAACCGCTTTTGCGACAGGCAATGGAACTTTCACCAGACAACCCTGATATTCTGTCGAATTATGCACAGGTGCTTCATAAACTCGGCAGAAATGAGGAAGCCGTAGTCTATTTTCAAAAGCTGTCCGAAATGGCGCCCGACTACGAAAAATGCTACATCAACTGGGCCGCTACTTGTGGGGCTCTCGGCAGGCTCGAAGATTCCTTGAGTATTTGCAACGAGTACTTGAAGAGGTTTCCAAACAGTCCCCGTTACAAGGACATGGAAAACCAGGCTGCAACAATAGAAAATGAGATCAGAAAACTGGACAGAGCAAGAAAGAGGCACGGTGCCGGCAAGGGCGATGATTATCTCAATGAGTCGAACTTCGGACAGAAACAACACTGGAAAAAAATGCCGATTAAGGTGTTCATTAAGTCAGGAAGCGATGTCCCGAAATGGGATGAATCCTACGATCAACTATTAGAACAGGCGTTCAAGGCATGGTCTGATCAGTCGGGAGGGTTGGTGACTTTTAAATTCATTGATTCAGAGAAAAACGCCAGTATCATTTGCCGCTGGACAAGCGATCACAAAAACATGAAAAATCCAGCCGAACTTGGGCAAACAGATACATGGGTAGCAAATGACGAATTGCTGAAAGCAGAACTCAGCTTGCTTACCAGCTGGCCGGCTGATCCTGACAAGGAGCTCAGCAAAGAGAACTTGAGGCAGACATTCCTGCACGAAGTTGGTCATTCTCTTGGAATACGCGGACACAGTTCCGACCCTAAGGATGTTATGTATTTTGCAAATATAGTCAACGGACCAGCTGAGCTTTCCACGCGAGACTTAAATACACTCGCTCGTTTGTACAATAAAAATGGAAAGCAAAAGCACTGAAGTAAATTCCTGGCGCATTGACGCAAAGTTTATAGGGTTGCTTTTCTGGAGCCTCAGTCCCTGCCCTGTCGTCTGGTTCGGCCTATATGTGATTAAAAGCGCAGCCTGGACTTTTGCACTCTACCACTGCATTTGCTTGCTTCCTGCAATTCTTCTTTTCCGCTCGAGCTGGCAAAGCTCCTTTCTGATACCCCGAGCAAAAGAAACAATTTTTTTGCTTCTGGCGGCTTTGCTTTTCAGCTCGCTTGCTCTTTTGACCTACGAAACTGTCGGGCAGAAGCTGCTATGCGATAAAGACGTAATCGAGCTGCTTAAAAGTCTGGATTACAGCAAGCAGGCATTCTGGCCTCTGAGTATTTATACGATGGTAGTAAATCCTTTTTTTGAGGAGCTATTCTGGCGCGGAGTCCTCTATAAGGAACTTGACAGAGCCAGAGTTCCAGTCAAACATTTTGCCATTGTTTGGTCTTCCATTAGTTATGCCCTTTTTCATTATTCTATTTTTCGGCTGGTATTGTTTCCGTTCTGGGCAGAACTGGGAACATTCTTGCTTGCAATCTACGGGGCGATTCTTGCTTGCGTGTTCAAAAGAAGCGGCTCGATAGCATTGACTGTGCTTGCACATGCCCTGCTCACAGATACTGCTGTGATTTTGCTTTTGCTTGCTCTCTTCAGGCGCTTTCCCGGATTTCTTTTCTGACAGGTAGGTGTCAATGAATCTTGCGATTGCAGATTATTGCCGTGAAACTCCAGGCTTTGTTTCGCCCTATTCCTTATT
This sequence comes from uncultured Candidatus Obscuribacterales bacterium, assembly GCA_964615655.1. Taxonomy (GTDB): domain Bacteria; phylum Cyanobacteriota; class Vampirovibrionia; order Obscuribacterales; family Obscuribacteraceae; genus JAIEPM01. Next base: position 93,498 of record CAZTQO010000011.1, read on the forward strand.
CCTTTTTTTTCTTTTCTTAAAGCTAATTTCTTGCCAGCCTTGATCTGTCCTGGATTTCAATCGAAGGCAAGACCAGGTCAAAACTTGGCCTGCTGGTTCCATTCTTAAAGAACACTCCCTTTTGATTCCAGAGTATTCCCTGGTGGTTTCTTGTGCAACTGTGGGCAAGTCCTGTGATGCCGTTGCTTTTTAGGTCGCTTACCTCACCTGCGTCGCTTACGCCGTTGCTGTTTTTGTCCTGCCAGAGCGCCATCCCGTCAAGCTCCTTGCCTTCTAGTTTGCCGTCATTATTGTCATCAAGCGCTTTCAGCACTTCGTAGCCGTTGTGCCAGAAAATCCAGAAACTCGACTGCCCGACCATTTTAATTCCTGAGTCTATTTCGCCGCTTTGATCCGCGTCAAAAACGAGCCAGGCAGCTTCTGGCGAGATCCATTTCTGATACTGCCTTTTGCCGAAGCCATCGAGATCAAACAGGACAGTTTTATCAATCAAACATTCTTCAAGCCTGCCTTCATCTGAAAGTGGTATCATCAAAGGTGTTATGTAGCGTGGTAATCTCTCTATAATTTCGACCCTGCTTTTGAGCTTTGCAAGCTCGTCTTTGTCTTTTTGAGGGTCTAATAGCTTTTGCAAATACTGAGCTGTTTCCAGGCTTATCGACCAGTTGTACATGCCTCCCTTTGCGTGTTCTTCGCTCTTAAAAGCGCTGTCGAAAACTTCACGATAAAGTTCAATGGCTTTGCTCTTATTCTGGGCCTGCTCGTAGCACCAGGCAAGCCCGAGCCTTGCTGCAAGCAACTGCGGATCTTTTTTAAGAGCGGCACTCAAATTTGCAATAGCTAGCAGCAAATGATCTCTTGCCAGTTTTTCAGACTGGCCGCTCTGCCCTGGCTTTTTGTTTTGCACACGGAACTGCACGTGGTCGGGGGTATGACCGAAATCGGGAAGTTCGGCCTTTGTGCCGGGGATTGCTTGCGCATCACAGGGTGCTGTTTCAACTTTGAGTGCATATGCCATGGCGTGCAAGCGGCCAATGCGAAAGTCGAGCTGGGCTTTGTCTTCATCGCTCATTGCGTCGGCTTTCTGAGCTTGAAGATTTTTCAAAAGCCTTGCTATCGGCACCTGTCTGGTTTGCCTGTAAGCAAAGCGTGCTTCCGCCTGCTTTGCCAAGAGGCAGGCGGAAATTGCAGCGATTAGGATAATTGTTAAAAGCAAATAGAACCGGTTTCCTGCAATAAGCTTCATCTTTAGTAAATTCCAGCCACAAACAGGCTAATGCCAACAGATTTCGGGAAACCACACCCTGCCAAGAGACTTTCTTAGTAAAGCAGCAAGGACTCAGATATCACTACAATAACAGGACATTGCCCCCTATCTAGTAAAATCCGGATTTCAAGAAATGAATCTATGGTTGTCCTTGAACAAAGCTCTGACTTTATGGCCTGAGCGCGAAGCTGTTGTTGATGGCGAGAAAAGATACAATTACAGGCAATTCGGAGAGAGGGTCGCGGCGCTAGCGGCTTCCCTGAAGCAACTGGGGCTTACTCGTGGTGCAAGTGTTGCAGTTGCATGTCCGAACAGCAGCGAATATATGGAAATCTATTATGCCTGCGCGATTTCGGGAATCGTGCTTGTGCCTCTTAATTACAGGCTTGCAAGTGAAGAACTTGTGGATATAGTTGCTGATTCGGACGCCGAACTCATTTTTTTTCATACAGAGTTCTGGAAGCTGGCTCTTGAAATGCTGCCTGAGTCAAAGGGCTTGAGACAGATAGTCTGGATCGGCGAACGTCATCCCAGTGTTCTTCTTCAGAGCCAGGCCGTTCAGACAAATTATGAAAGCATGCTCGAAAACAAGGAAGGTTTTGGAGAGCTGCCTCATATGCATGCAGACGACCTGGCGCATCTCTATTACACATCCGGAACCACAGGCAGGCCCAAAGGCGTGATGCTGAGCCATGGAAACGTATCGGTAAATGCGCTTTCGGCAATTGCCGAACTGGAGTTTACCGAAAAAGACACATGGATACATGCAGCACCGCTTTTTCATCTGGCAGATGCCTGGGCAACTTTTGCTATCACCTGGGTAGGCGGCAAGCATGTGTTTATGCCTCATTTCGACAGCGGTAAAATCTGCGAGCTGATTAGCACTGAAAAAATTACTGCGACAGTGCTTGTGCCTACAATGTTAAACGCACTTCTGAATGATGATCGAGTCGGATCTTTCGATTTTAGTTCCTTGAGAATGATCATCACAGGCGGTTCGCCGATTGCTCCTGAAACAGTCAGGAGAGTTATGCGCACACTCGCTTGTGAATATGTACAGCTTTACGGCATGACTGAAACAAGTCCGTTTCTGACGATCAGCAGGCCTAAAGCCGAGCATCTTGATTCTTGCGAAGACCGGCAGGTTGAAATTCGCAGCCGCACAGGAAGACCATATATAGGTGCTGAAGTGCGCGTGGTTCGGGACGACGGCAGCGACGTGAACCGGGACAACAAAGAAGTAGGGGAAATTATCGCTCGCGGGCCGACCATTACACGTGGTTACTGGAAGCAGCCCGAAGCAACTGCCCGGACAATCAAAAATAACTGGATTTATACAGGCGATCTGGCAGTGATAGACCAGGATGGCTATATCAATATTGTTGATCGTAAAAAAGACATGATCATAACCGGTGGAGAAAATGTTTTTTCTACCGAAGTCGAGTATGTTCTTTATGAGCATCCGGCTGTAGCCGAATGTGCAGTTTTCGGCATTCCGGACGAACGCTGGGGGGAGTCGGTGCATGCAGTTGTAGTGTGCCGTCCGGGATTCGAGCAAACAAGCGAAGATGAGCTGATAAAATTTGTGAGAGAAAAACTTGCAAAATACAAAGCTCCAAAATCAATCGAGTTTTTGCTCGAGCTTCCTAAGACAGGCTCAGGCAAAATATACAAAAAAATCTTGCGCGACAGGTACTGGGAAGGACGAGTCAAGCAGGTTAACTAGTTACTCAGCGATTCAGCCCGCGTCGCAAACTGCGGCTGAATGCCGAACCCGACCCCGAATGCTTGCTTTCGCGCCTGTTTTCATTCCCGCTTTTCTGCCTGTTTTCATTTTGAACGCTTGGATCCGATTCCTCTTCGATCAAAAACAATGTTTCGTCGTCCTGGGCTTGATAGCCTTCGCGCTGGTTCTTGTCCACAAAACCTCTGACCAGCAGTTTATTGCCGTTTTGCTTTGCTTCTATAGTAATTGCATCTTCGCCCTGATAGATTTCATTCACTCTCAATTCAAAGTCGTGCATTCTTTCACTAAGACCGGCTCTTGATGCAGAAAGACGAAACTCCTTCTGCAGTGCTTTCCTGGAAATTTTTTCAGTGCTTAGTTGAATATGCGGCGATAGATAGTGATCCTGTTTATTGTGCTCAGGCTGCTGTACCTGTGAACAGGAAATCAGCAGTATGCATGAAGCAAAAACTACAGTAAAGTTCGTGTCCTTCGGTACTTGCATAAATAAGAGCCCCGATAGAATAGAATCTCCGCTTTGCCATTGTGATTTTAGATTGAATTTGGAATGCACTTGTCTGGCAGTTATCTGATCATAGCCAATTCTATCTAATAATGCCAGCTGAGCTTCTCTGCTGACTTTGCAGGCTGATATTTCAGATAGAATATTTCAGCCGGCAAGAATTCAGCTAAAACATTTCAGCCGGCATGACTTAAAAGCCACCTTAATAACCGGCTTAAGGGACGCTTAAATGGCCAGACGCTATTGACTGAACTTAGCATCTCGAGCTAAACTGTCTTATTCACTAACTGTATTGAAAGGAGGCGCCGATGACTGAGACTGAACATGAGATTGTTTCAAACGGCGGAAGCTTGCCTCTTTTTAGCGCTTCTCTCACCTGAAGGCACTGAATCTTCAAGTCAGGTTTTATCAAGTTAAAACAAATCGAAAACAAATAAACGAAGATAGGCTCTCAGCTTTGTTTGAAAGTTTTCCTGCTGAAGGACAGCAGCCTCCGCTTGCTTGAAATATTTTTGTTGCTGCAAAAGTTTCTGCAAATAAGAGGTTTGAATAGAAATGATTCCCGATTGTTATTCGGGGCTCGTAAAAGCCCCATATATTTGTGCGCGAGTATTGAGTTCTAATCGAAATTCCTATGTGATTTTCGACGGTAAAACTGAGATTGAGGCTGTGCTTAAGGGGAGCTTTCGTTATGAAATCAGCTCTCCGGAAGATTATCCGCTCGTGGGAGATTTTGTTGAAATTTCGCTTCCTGAACTAAGTGATTCTGCGATGATTCATTCTGTTCTTCCAAGAATGAATTTGTTTTCCAGGCGAGCTATCGACGGCAGCCGGTTTATGCAGCCGATTGCCGCAAATCTGGATCGGCTTTTCATTGTGATGTCGCTAAATCGTGATTTTAATCTGCGCAGGCTTGAAAGGTATTTGCTGGCTGCAAGGGCTTACGAAGTACCGGCAGGCGTATTGCTTAGTAAAGCTGATTTAGTTGATGACCCGGCTGCTTTTCTCGAATCCGCCCGCACGGTTTCCGGCGAGATACCGGTGCTTGCAATGTCGGCGCTGAGCGGTCAGGGGCTGGCTCAGCTTGGTGAGTACAGGGGACCGGGACGCAGTCTGGCTCTGGTCGGTTCTTCCGGAGTTGGAAAATCGAGTTTGCTGAACAGGCTTTCTGGAAGCAGCTTGCTTGACGTCTCTGAAATTAGAGCCAGCGATGATCGCGGGCGGCATACTTCTAGCTGTCGCAGGCTTGTCTTTCTAAGCGACGGCACAGCTTTGATAGACACCCCTGGAATGCGGGAGCTGGCTCTTGCAGAAGTCAGTTCCGGTCTGGAAAAGAACTTTCAGGATCTCTATGAACTGGCGGCAAGCTGCAGATTCAGAAATTGCAAGCATGAAAATGAGCCTGACTGCGCGGTACGTGAGAGTCTGGACCTGTCGCGCCTGGCAAGCTGGCGCAAGCTTGAAAAAGAAGCTGCATTTGTTGCACGCAGGTCGGATCGCCTGCTTGCAAATGAAGAAAAAAAGAGATGGAAAGCAATTATGAAAGATGCTCGCAAACGAAAACGCTGATATAGCACCTGGCCAATCTTAACTTGATTTCGATTCGGCTTCAGCTTCGGGCTTTGCTTTTGAAGCAGGCTCCGCTTTTTGTTCAGGCTCAGGTTTTTGAACGGCTTCGGCCTTAGAGTCTGAGTTTGCTTGGCCTATTAACCTGCTGCTTTCAGCTTCAGTCGAGCCGGCGCTAAGTTCTGTTCTGGAACTTGAACTCGGCTTGCCCGGGCTGTTATTTTCAGGAATACAGCGTGAGTATTCATTCATTCGCGGAGCAAGAGCAATATAAACACAGAAAATCACAAGCATGCTGAGCAGATCTGCGGCCGGCCCCAGGTGGCGTACCATTGCCAGAGCTTCTTTCACAGACTTTTCCATATTGTCGTGGTTGAGCTTGAAAAGACGCATGAGTGAATCTTCGAACTTGTTGAAATAATACTTACTGCCTGTGGGACTGTATGTCAGGCACATTTTTGCTGCCTCGGCAGTAGCCCCGGAAGTCGCCAGTGTCAGCATTTTATCTACTGCTTGTTTATATACTGCAAAGTCTGAGAGTGTATCAACAAACATGCGAGACTCACCGGCAAAAGTAAGGTTGGCATATTCATCGGCAAGACAGCCTGTAAAAGCCGGAAGGCTCAGCTTATCTGATTTCTTCAGCTGGGTTTCAGCAAGATCAATCAAGTGTTGAAGCTTGCCTTCCTGTTCAAGTTTGAATATACGGTCAAATGAGTGCATTAATCTCGTTTTCCCCTCGTTTTGCTCCTCTTTTTCTCCTGTGAGCAAAAAGCGGCTGGCTCCTGATTCGAGTTCGTATGCTGCAACGCGCGCCTTCATTATTGCAAGCATTGAGTTGAAAGAGTCGGCTTTTGTAACCTTGAGCAAGCGGCCATTTTCTGCAAGCACATTAGTCGAATGATGCAGATAGAAAATCAGGCAAAGCATTGCAAACAATATGGGTGGGCAGAGCCGGCGTCTGAATTTTGCCGAGATGTAAATATGTGTATAAGTAAGCGAGATTGCAAGTAACAATCCCAGTACCAGGCTAAATCCTCGTGATAGATTTACCGCTGATCTTTCCTGTGCGTAGCTTGATTCAAGCACCTGCAGATTCAGTTTTTCAAGAGTATTGGTTTCTGCAAGCAGTTTCTGATCTACCAGGTTTGCGGCGCGCAAATATGTTTTGATCGCAGACGCGGAGTTGCCGCTGGCTTGCAGGTCGAGAGCCTGTTGTGCCAGCATGCAAAATTTACCTGTATAAATTTGCAATCGTTCCACGGGCAGGATTTCATCCTGCATACTTATGTTTCTTGCAGAATTGAGTATTCTTTCGCAAACATATATTCGCGACTTTTCAAAATCATGCTCCAGATCACCACGCACCGACTGGTCGGAGCTTGCTATAAGCCTGGCTGCAATGTCTGCATCCATCGCCAGGATTCCGCTTTTGATTTCGTAAGCAGAAGTTATCGAAGGTGCCGTGTCGAGACCGACAGTTTTAATCGCACGTATATGTTCGTTTACCGTCAAGACAGCAGAAATGCAAAAAAGTCCAGCAAGAACGATATTAAGGAAAAGCAGGAGTTTCAGGCGAATCGGCGTGAGATTCTGAAAGGCAAGTACAAATACATTTTTCATATCGGCATTTTTCTGCCGCTTTGCTTCCGGAATTTTCTCTGTCAGTCTGGGTTCTTGCGTTTGCATCAATTATCCGCCCGCTAGTGGATTAAAACCAGGTAACTCTGCGAATTTTATTTGCTTCGTCTATCAGGGCTATTTTTTGTTTTGAGCTCGATGCATGATGTGCGCACTGTCTCAAGGCTTTTTCGGCAGCATCACGCAGCAGGTTCTCTTTTAGTGGAACACCAAGCAAGATCAATTTCTCGTCCGGTCCGATAATTCTGCGCTCAAGCTGTGAGATTGCTGCAAGCCAGAGCGTGGAGTAAGCCCGCCAGGCTTCGAATTTGTTTGGAACTACGTTTTTCAGTGACTCGGCCGCTTTAAGCAGTTCGTCTTTGGCAAGCTCCGAGGGCTCGTCAATTTCCTGAATGGCTTCGAGCCTTGCAGAAAGCCGCTGCAAGGGAAGATTATCACTCTGCCTGCGTGCTGCGTCGCTTTTTTCATCAGGGCTTCCAACAGATACTTGTTGGCAGCCGTCCTGTTCTTGCATTCGATACTCCATTCCAAGAGTCGCAGAAAATCGCCCCTTCAATCTCAAGATTATGCCCGCTTTCCACGATTTAATCGCAAGAACAGTGACCGGTAATCTAAGAATAGAGGGTTTCTGGGCTCTGAATCTAAAATAGGGTTTCGCTACTGATAAAACGGTTAAGCGGTGCCGTGGAAGGGGTATAGACAGAAGCGGTAGACCGGGGAACAGCGGCTGAAAGTGGAAGAACTGGAAACAAGATCCGGATTCAAGGAATGGTTTCTTCAAGGAATTAAACCTGAGCAAAAGCAGGTTCAGCATACCGATTCCTGGTGGCGGGTAATGTGTTTGACCGGTGTGGATTACTTCTCCACACTGGGATATCAACCTGGTATTGCATTTCTGGCATCTGGGGTGCTGTCGCCGGTTGCTACGCTGATTCTGGTACTTGTGACACTTTTTGGCGCTTTGCCCACATATTGCGTGGTTGCCAGTGAAAGCCCGAACGGGCAGGGCAGTGTGGCGATGCTTGAGAAAATGCTGCCTGGTTGGCAGGGCAAGGTCCTGGTTCTGGCGCTGCTTGGCTTTGCTGCTACTGCTTTTATAATCACAATCACTCTTTCTGCAGCTGATGCTGCCGCTCATATCTTGGGAAATCCTGCGGTTCCGGAGCTCATAAAGAGCCAAAAAGTCGGGGTGACCATCTTCTTGCTGGCACTTCTGGGCACACTCTTTCTCAAAGGATTCAAAGAAGCCATTGGGCTTGCGGTTTTCATAGTCGCTGCTTATCTGGGTCTTTCACTTGTGATTCTGGTCAAAGGAACAATGATTGTGATTGCTGCCCCGGCTTATCTGCAATCCTGGCAGTCGCATCTATTTAATGAATATCCCAATCCTTTGATGATGCTGGGTGTTGCCACTCTGCTCTTCCCAAAACTGGCACTGGGTCTTTCCGGGTTTGAAACAGGTGTGGCCGTGATGCCTCTTGTAAGAGGTGATGAAAGCGACACTCCCGAGTCTCCTCATGGAAGAATCAGGCATGCTCGGTTTCTTCTGGCAGCAGCAGCAGCGATAATGAGTGTTTTTCTTATCTGGTCGAGCCTTATAACCACGCTTTTGATCCCGGCACAGCTTTATGAAGAGGGTGGCGAAGCCAATGGACGAGCCCTTGCCTACCTTGCACATCTGCATCTTGGTCATGCCTTTGGAACAGTTTATGACGCAAGCACGATTCTGATTCTCTGGTTTGCCGGAGCTTCGGCAATTGCAGGTCTTTTGAGTCTGGTTCCTCGTTATTTGCCTCGCTTTGGTATGGCGCCGAGCTGGAGTGCTGCTGTCAGACCTCTGGTTGTATTTTTTACAAGCGTTGCCTTTGCAGTGACAATCTTGTTTAAAGCCGATGTCGATGCCCAGGCTGCTGCTTATGCCACAGGTGTGCTGGTTCTGATCACTTCAGCGGCTATTGCTGCCACAATCAGCATCTGGAAAGCAAAGCCGCATTTGCGGGTTTATTTTCTGGTTGTCAGCTTTATTTTTGTATACACGTCTTTTGCAAACATGTCTGAAAGACCTGAAGGTGTGCAGATTGCGCTTTTTTTCATCACCAGTATATTGATTGCATCGGTTCTTTCAAGAGCAGTAAGGTCAACGGAGCTCAGAGTCGAAAGAGTTCATCTCGATCCGAAGGCTCTATCTTTTGTTGAGGAAGCTCTGGAAAAGCACTGGGGGGAAATTCGTATATTAGCTCATCGCTATGGAATGAGAGACCATAAGGATAAGGAGCAAAGATCAAGAAGAATTCACAGCATTCAACCTGTGGAGGGTGATTTCATTTTTCTGGAGGTTCAACTGACCGACGCCTCCGATTTTGCAGAAGAACTTTTAGAAGTGTACGGTGTTGAAGAACAGGGTTTTAAGATACTACGCTGCGCAAGTCCGGCGGTGCCCAATGCCATAGCTGCAGTTCTGCTTGACCTCAGAGACAGAACCAAAAAGATTCCGCATGCTTATTTCAACTGGACAGATGCTAACCCGATTTTTTATACGATTAAATACATTTTCCTGGGTGAGGGTGAAACAGCTCCTGTAACGAGGGAAATATTGCGATCGGCTGAACCTGTTGAATCCAAAAGACCTGTGGTTCATGTCGCCTAAATTATCCAGATCCGAGTAAGTTCGGTTTGTGGAAGGCGCCCGGGGCTGCTAAAATGCGCTTAGCTGACATCGTTTTGCCGCTCAGGTCTCAAGCATGCTAAATCAAAGCAATATAGCCTCAGAAAATCAGTCTTTTTCGTCTGCCTTAGTTGCTGCTTTTTTTTGCATGCTTTTTTGGGTTGGCTGCTTTGAATGCTCGGCGTCAGGCGAAGGCACGGGTGCCGGGGCGGCTGGAGCTTCCGCTGCTGCAGAAAGTGAAAGTTCGGAATCAAATTCGAATTCGGCAGACAGCGGATTTGTTTCAGCCAGGGAGAAAGCCAATGCCATGGCCGAGCATGTGAATCGGGGCAATAGTTTGATGAGGGCAAGGCAATATCAAGCGGCCCTTGCCGAGTATGAGGCAGCAAAAAGAGTCGATCCTAAGAGCTCGAACCTGCATATTGTCACGCGAAATATTGCTGAGTGCTACAACAATATGGGTATTTCGCTATACAGGCAGAAAGCATACCCAGAAGCAATTGCGCAGTTTGAAAAATGCCTTGCTCTCTGTCCTCAACACGGTCAGGCCAGACGAAATATAAATCTATGCAGGCAGGTCATGGACATGGAAGGAATTGCAGATCTGCCGCCCCCTGAAGAGGAGGCTGCTGATGGCAAGTCCGGTAAGGGAGGCCAGGAAAGCGATAAAAACAAGAAAGAAGACGGCAGCCCGAAAGTAGTAGGGGCCGCCCCTGGTGGCTCCGGGCTTTCTAGCAATGCCAGTGTGTACGTTTCAGGAAGCCAGATGTTTCCGGTCTATTCAAATCAGCCCACGGCTTCATCTGTAAAAGTCTTACCCACAAACCCGGAAGAGAAGAAAATTGCTGTTAAATCGGCTAACAATCCTCTTCCGCTTGCTGTGGTTCCCCCAGATCCCCAGTCAGATCCTCAGTCTAGTTCCAGTTCTCAATCTAAGAAAGAAGCAGCCGAACGGGCAAATAAATCGATTGAGCAGGCCGGTTCGGGATTAGCAGGAGAAGCTTTCAATACTCCGTTGCAAGAGCCAAAAGGCTATGAAGAGGCTCGCCCGACTGCTGGCGCAGTTGTTTCTTCGCAAACTCCGCTTTCAACCCAGCGCAACTATGAATCAGGCAGTTCCAATTTTACGGCTCCGGTACAGACCAGCGCTCCGCCGGTACAGACCAGCGCTCCGCCGGCACAGACCAGCGCTCCGCCGGCACAGACCAGCGCTCCGTCGGCACAGACAGCTGTGCCAAATAATGTAGCTACGCCAAGTAAAGTAGATGCTTTAAAGCCAGCAGCTCAGTCATACCAGGATGGCATTACCCTTGAAGACAAAGTAGCTGCGCTTGAACTTAAAGTCTATGGCAAAAAGAGCGGCCAGCTGCCTTTAATGAAGCGGATTGAGCAGCTTGAAACCGACTATATAGGCAGCCTTAGAAGCGGACCTATGAGTGAAAGGGTTGAAAATCTTCGCAAAGCCATCGGTCAGAACTAGCAAGCCGTGTTTGTTTTCTTGTAATTTTTTTTCAATTATCTGGAACTGAGTCGTTCAAGCCGTCCACTCAGTGCTTCTTGTCTGGAATGCAGGCTTTTATAGAGATTCGTGTCTGTATTTGTGCTTGAATGCAGCTTTTTGAAATTCAGCTCTGCCAGATCAAGAAAAGACTTTGCTCTGGCATCATAACGTTTCAAGAGAAATTCAGCAGCTTTTTGCAAATAAAGGACTTTTTCGGTTGACGGTTTTCCTGCTATGAGCACCGGGCTGTATTTGGTATTGAAAATCCGGTCTGAAAGGTAATCCACAGGAGCAGATGTTTGCAATGGATGCTGCCAGTCATCAAAATGTATTGTGGCAGTTGAAGTAGGTTCACTCAAGTATTCAATTTGCTCATCCATGATTGTGCAGGCATTTTGAAGATGTTCGGCAGCCAGACTGCTTTCTATAAGGTCAAATCTTGCTTGCATCGCATTCAATGAACTTTTGTCATCAATTTGTTCGAGTTCTTTTCGTGCCGATTCTTCTGCTTCCCGAAATCGCTTTGATGATCTGTACATCTTTGTGAGATTCTTGTATAGATTGAAGCGTTCTTGCCTTTCTTCAATACTTTGACCCTGGCAATATTTGAGCCCGTTATTTAGAAGCACAATTGCTTTCTGGTATTGAGCTTTTCTGTAGTAAGAACCGGCCAGGCTGATCAGGCTCTTCATAAGTGGTCCAAGCTCGGCTAGGCGGCTGCCTCGTTTTTCATAAGCTTTGATTCGTCCCTCAAGGCGCTTCTCGGCTTTATCCAGATAGTCGTTTTCCGTTGGCTGCCTGAGTCCGGGTTCCTGCTTTTCTTTGTCCATCTGATTCTGACCGTAAAAAAATACGGCGCTGCCTGCAAGAAGCAGAAATGAAAACATAAAAAGAAGCCTTGCTGCAAGCGAGATTCTCAAAGCAGCCTGTTTTGGAAATTCGATTGAGAAATTCTTTTCGGCAGTCTTGTCAGCGAAGATTTTTTCAAGCAGAGCAAGCATTTGAGCTGCCGACTGAGGTCTTTTGCCCGGGTCTTTTTTGAGCGAGCTATCTATCAGTTTGCCCAGCGCTTTTGATTCTTTGTTTCTTGCAAGCTTCGCCAGCGAGTCTGCTTCTCGATTGGTTTTTTTATAGATCATTTCCATATCCGAATTTGCCTCAAACGGCAGCCGGCCAGCAAGAGATTCGTACATGATGCAGGCAAGCGAATAAAGATCGGATCTGGCGTCAATGCTCTGGGAGTTGCATTGCTCGGGCGACATATAGGCCGGGCTGCCCAAAAGGTCATGGCTGCCAGTGAGTGATCCGCTTGTGGAGCCGCTTTTCTTCTCTATATGTGCAATGCCGAAGTCGATGATTTTTACCAGCTGCGAATTGCTGCTTTCGTTATTTTGATTGCAGATTATGATATTGCTTGGCTTGAGGTCTCTGTGCACTACGTTCCTTGTGTGCGCGTAATTTATACCCTGAAGTAGCTGTGAAAATATCTGGTAGAATTGAGCGGCAGCCAGCACTTGCTTATCTGCCAGAACTTCGGCCAGAGAGAAGCCTTTCAGATATTCCATTATCAGATAAGGGCTGCCTTTGCTTGAAATACCGAATCCCTGGACCTGTACAATGTTGGGGTGCTCGAGTAGAGCCAGCGTTTTTGCTTCCAAATGAAAACGCTTTTCGTCAGGCAAGCATTCCTGCTCACTGGTTTTTAGCATTTTTATTGCCAGATCTCTTGAAAGCATCTGGTCGAAAACAAGGAAAACAATACCCGCTGCCCCTTCTGCAATGATGCTCTTAACAAGATAGCGGGAAGGAATTTGCTCTTGTAATGATTCGATTGCCGCAGCCTGATCCGCCATTAGCTCACTTTTGTGCTTTCAGGCATTATTATAAGGCTCGGATCAGGCGGGGAATTGCAAACAAAAAGACTGCTGCAAGAAAAGAGCGTCTGCTTATTCAGACCCCTGCCGACTTATTTTTTAAAGCGCTCGTAAAGCATGACTGCAAGCATCCAGAAAGGTATCAGAATGATGATTGTTTCAAGGGTCGTGGCAGCTGCATCGTGGCAGCTGAGCCAGTCAAGCACCCTGTCCAGATGCATTTTCAAAATTGGCGATAGTTCAGCCAAACCCAGAAAAGCAAGGATGGTAAGGGGAATCGCCAGTTCAAAGCCAAGCCTTCTGCCAGATTTGCATTGGGCGATCCGTTTTTTCTCTGAGCCCGTGAGGGGGAAGATAGACTGCACGATTGCACCGCCTGTGGCATCATTCCTACTAAAGACAATCATACAACCCACGAAGCGCTTGTCAAGCGGTTCTCGATTGAATGCTTTTTCCAGGCTTTATTTGGAAGCTAATCAGGCTAATTTTCTTCAAGGCTCGCAACAGTGGGGTGCAGCCTGAGCTCAAGCCAGTTAGAATAGTGCCCTGCTTTGATTCAGGCCAGCTTCTTTATCCAAAAGTTCCTGAACCGAGCCTTGAAGTCGTCGTCTGCCGGGAAAGAGCATGAGCACAGAAACAGGGACCGTTGACACAAAACAATTGCCCAGCCATTTGGACTCAAAGGAAATTGAGCAAAAATGGGATCGGAACTGGGAAGACTGGGGAATACATCAGTTTGACCCTTCACGCAGTCGTGAAGATACATTCATTGTAGATACCCCTCCTCCGACAGTATCGGGCTCCTTGCATGTGGGCCATGTTTTCAGTTACAACCATACCGATGTGGTGGTTCGCTACAAACGCATGATGGGCATGAACATTTTTTACCCCATGGGCTGGGATGACAATGGACTGCCAACTGAAAGAAGAGTCCAGAATTATTACAACGTTCGTTGCGATCACCATGCAACAGGCGAATATCTGGATGCAGCCACAGCATCCGCTACTTACAAAAAGGACGATCCACCGAGGCTTGTGAGCCGACCCAACTTCATCGATCTCTGTCTTGAACTGACAAAAGAAGACGAGAAAGTATTCAAAGAACTCTGGCGGCGCATCGGGCTTTCTGTCGACTGGCAGCAGGAATACTCGACCATAGATAAACACAGCATAAAAATAGCTCAGCAAAGTTTCATCGACTTGTTTAACAAGAAACATGTATACAGTCTGGAAGCTCCTACCATGTGGGATGTGGATTTCCAGACCGCAGTAGCACAGGCCGAACTTGAAGATCGAAATATAAAAGGCAACTTTCATAAAATCCGCTTTGGAGTCGAGGGGCAAGATAAGTCTTTTGTGATTGCAACTACCCGACCGGAACTGCTTGCGGCTTGTGTGGGTGTTACTTTTCACCCGGATGACGAACGTTACAAAGATCTGGAGGGCAAGCAAGCTGTCACTCCGGTTTTTCATGTTAAAGTGCCGATTTTTTCAAGCCAGCTTGTTGACAAAGAAAAAGGAAGCGGCATTCTGATGGTCTGTACATTCGGCGACGCCACCGACGTTGCCTGGTGGAAAGAAAAAGGACTTGCAATCAGGCAGATTCTCGCCGCCAACGGCAGGCTCATCGATGTGGAATTCGGCAAGCAGGGCTGGGAAAGCAAGAACAGTGATAAAGCTAACGAATGCTACAGGGAAATCGCAGGCAAAACAATTAAACAGGCTCAAAAGATAATGGTTGAGCTTTTGAGAAGGCCGGAAAATGACGCCTGTGGCGCCGGAGCCCCATTAGTGGAAGAGCCTGAAGCGCTTGAGCATGCGGTTAAGTTTTACGAGAAGGGAGACAAACCGCTTGAGTTTATAACCACAAGGCAGTGGTTCGTGCGTTTGTTGGATAAGAAAGAGGAGCTTGTTCAAAAAGGGAATGAAATTAGCTGGTTTCCGGAGCACATGAGGCTTCGCTATAAGAACTGGACTGAGAATTTGCAGTTTGACTGGTGCATCAGCAGGCAGCGATATTTTGGTGTTCCTTTTCCGGTCTGGTACAAACTGGACTCAAAGGGCCAGACTAACTATGATGAGCCGATTATTGCAAAAATGGAAGACCTGCCTGTAGATCCAGTGCAGGATGCTCCTCCCGGTTTTGGCGAGAGCATGCGCGGCAAAGCAAACGGTTTTGTGGCTGAAAACGACGTTTTCGATACCTGGTTTACAAGTTCGCTTACGCCGCAGCTCTGTTCGAACTGGCTAGTTAATCAAGAACGGCACGAAAAGCTCTTTCCCATGGATCTGCGCCCGCAGTCTCATGAGATCATCCGTACATGGGCTTTTTACACGATTGCAAAAGCGATGCTGCATGAAAACAAAATTCCATGGAAGCAGGTTGCAATTTCAGGTTGGGTGCTTGATCCGGACCGCAAGAAAATGTCGAAGAGCAAAGGAAATGTATTGACACCCATGCATTTGCTTGATCAATACGGCGCAGACGGTGTGCGCTACTGGTCTGCCAGTGCCAGATTAGGGACCGACACTGCTTTTGATGAAAGCATCATGAAAAACGGGAAACGCCTGGTTACCAAAATTTTCAATGCATCCAAGTTTGTGCTGGGGCTAAAAGGAAAGTCCCAGCAAATTTGCTATGAGCTCGACCGGGAGTTTATGTCACGCCTTTCTAAGCTGGTAGCCAGGGCAAATTCTTCTTTTGAGAAGCTTGACTATGCATCTGCCCTTTCGGATATCGAGCGATTTTTCTGGGCTGATTTCACTGATGAGTACCTTGAGCTTGTAAAACAGCGGGCATATAACGAAGAAAATCCCGAAGGGCAGGGTTCTGCAATTGCAAGTCTGCATCAGGCACTTTCAGTCTTGATTCGTCTTTTTGCGCCATTTTTGCCATATGTCTGTGAAGAAGTCTGGTCCTGGAGCTTTGCCGAACAATCGCAGGCAAAAAGTGTTCACATAGCCAGCTACCCTCAGCTAAGTGAATTTGAGGAGATAAAAGCCCCCACCCATGCAGGTTTGCTTGATCTACTCAGTTTTTGCCGCCGAAAGGTGAATCAGAAAAAAACAGAAGAACAAAAGTCGGTTGGCGCAGCAGTTGAATTCGTTGAGATTGGCGCGAGCAAAGAAAATATCGAAAAGCTACAACTGGTGCTTGAAGACCTTAAATCGGCTTGCAAAATTTCAGATTTGAAATTGGTTGAACTGGAGTTTTCAAAGGAGCAATTCTCAATCGAAGAAGAACAAATTCAATTGCGCTTGAATTCAATAAAGCTCAAGCAGGAATAACTGGCATGCCCGAATCTTTAATGCTTTTGTTAACATAATTATGGTTCAAGCATCGCGCATGGAGATTTGCTGCCTTGTCCCAGACCTCGTTGAAAGAGCAAGCTGAAAAGGGTGATGTGCAGGCGCAGTACCTGTATGCCGATTCTCTTTACTTCCGGGCGGCTGAATCAATCGGAAATCTTCAAGAAGCAGCGCTCTGGTTTGAAAAAGCTGCCATAGCCGGACATCCTGACGCTCAATATAAGCTTGGCATGATGAAGTTCCTTGGCAAAGGTGTAAAGCAAAACCTTTCTGATGCTGCTGCCTGGTTCAAAAGAGCCAGTGAAGAAGGGCAGGTTGAAGCAATGTATAATTACGGCTTAATGTGTGAAAATGGCAGCGACTCTGAAATTAAGCTGACTGAGGCTGCAAGTTGCTATACAAGGGCTTCGGAAGCCGGTCATGTGGACGCGAGCTTTAATCTGGCATTGCTTTATCAACAGGGACGTGGAGTAAGTCAGGACTTAGCTAAAGCTGTCGAGCTTTATATTAGAGCTGCAGAAGAAGGTCATACCCAGGCAAGATTCAATTTAGCTCTTATTTATCACCAGGGGGCCCCGGGTGTGCCAAGAGACCTGGAACAGGCGGCAGAGCTATACAGACTGGCAGCAGATGCCGGCTTCGTCACCGCTCAATGCAATCTGGCTCTGATGCTCCATCATGGAGACGGTATTTCTCCGAATATTGCCGAGGCTTTCAATTATTATTTGAAAGCTGCTGAAAGCGGTCATATGAGTGCTCAGTACATTTTGGGAAGAATGTATGCTTCAGGAGATGGGGTCACTTTAGATCACCGGCTATCTGTGCGCTGGTTTTCTCGGGCTGCGGAGCAGGGACATATGAAGGCTCAGTACGAACTTGCAATTAAGCTGTCCAGGGGCGAGGGTGTAGAGAAAAACATGAAACAGGTAGCCATTTGGCTTGGAAAAGCCGCCGACCAGGGCTATTTGAAAGCGCTTTTCAGTCTGGGTATGCTGTTCAGGCAGGGGGGAGATGGGATTGCTGTAAATCTGCCTTTTTCATTCGAATGCTTTTGCAGAGCAGCAAAAGAAGGGCATATGGATGCTCAATACTGGGTCGGCTATATGCTTGAAAATGGTGAGGGAACAGCTAAAGACATAAAAGAAGCAGCCAAGTGGTATGCAAAAGCAACCAGGCAAGGCCATGACCGTGCCCTGAAACAACTGTCTTGCCTATATGATAGCGAGAACCCGGCCGACGCATGATAATGATAGTTGATTCAAATAAAACGGCAGACGAGGCTTGACCGAGCCGGAACGAACTTTGTACTGGAGGATGAATGGGCTCGACTTACAAATATGCATATTCAGTTTTTGAAAGCAGCATCGGGAGTCTGGCAATCGCCTGGACTGTCAAGGGTATAGTTGCCGTGCAGCTTGCAGAAGAAAATCTAGAGCAAACAGTTTCGGCTTTGAAACGAAGATTCAATGAAATCGCTATTGCTGAAGCCCCAGAAACTGTTGCTGATGCGATCAGCTTGATTCAGAAACATCTTGATGGTGAATTACAGGACTTATGCTCCGTGCCTCTCGATTATTCTAATTGCAGCGCTTTCAGTAAAAAGGTTTATGAAGCAGCAAGGCAAGTAAGGGCCGGAGCACTTGTTAGTTATTCTGAGATTGCTTGTGCCATTGAGGCACCTGGCTCTGCAAGAGCGGTGGGTCGGGCGCTTGGAGCCAATCCCTTTCCATTAATTGTTCCCTGTCACAGGGTCCTGGGAAAAGACGGAAGCATGACAGGCTTTTCAGCATACGGAGGCTGCAATACCAAGTTGAGACTACTGTCTATCGAAAGGGCCCTGGGCTCCGACCGGCTAGTGCTTGCAGATATCTCATAGGAGAAACCTTTATTATGGAATGGGTCTGGTCGGTCGGCATAATAATAATGATCATCGTTGCCCTGCCTTGCTTGCTTGTGCGGCCTCTTTTTCTTGCTATAGCTGATCGTATTGCCGGCAAAAAAAGCAATGCCCGCGAAATTCAGGAAATGAAAGATAGAATTGAAAAGCTTGAAAGGGATTTGAAAAACTTGAATACTCAAGTGATAGGCATAGAGTCGAGCCAGGACTTTTCAAATAAGCTGCTTGAGGATCTCAAAACAAAACAGGAGCAAGACAGGTCCTGAATGAATTTATCTTTTCTTCTGATTGAATTTCTTTTTGCAATTATTGAATTTCTTTTGCAATTATTGAATTTCTTTTGCAATTAATTAAGTCGAATTTCGGCTTGCAGACGGCTTGCAGATTTAGCTCTTGCTCTTATTAAGCTTTATCCTCTAGCAATATTGAGCCAAGCTTTGTAGCATTAGATGCTCAACGTACCACCACCGCCAAGAGGATCACACACATGCCCAACGCAGTTCTGGAAACAGAAACTACTCTAGATAGAACCATGCTTCATGAAATAGTCCACTGGGTCACAACACTAAAAGAAGTAGGAGTTTCTCCTGATGTGGCAGCCCAGGTAGCAACCAGGTTCTTTGTTGCAGCTTGTAATGCTGAGGATGAAGATGAGAGCTGGGAAGAATACAGCGACGACGAAGAGTAGACTCAAAGATTTATTGACCGGCTTAGTTAATCCTTAAACGGTCGAAATAGAGCGAAGGGCGAAACCCCTTCGCTTTATGCTTTTTGAGATTTTATCTTTTTTTCTTTCCAGAAATTGAACTTTTTGGCCCGATTCTACGTTTATGAATACATGAGTCCAAAATGCAGCCGGCAGATTTTGGTAAAGAGAGTTAATAAGACCGAGTTAAAAAGGAATCCGAAACAATGAAGAAAATTTTTGCTACAGCAACCGTATTAGCCAGCATAATGGCAGTTCCTGCATTTGCACAAGAATTTGGTGATACTGCCGGCGGTATTGATGATTCGTCAATGAATTTGCCAGTGGAAGCTTCCGAGTCTCTGGCGCTGCTGCCCGGGCAGGTCAGCATTGAGGGACCTGATATGGCTGTAGGTGCTGGTTTTGCGTCTCAAGCCTCACTGGCATTAAGTGATGAACAACTTGAAAAAATAGCAAAACTCAAAGCGGAGCTGAGTGATTCACAATCACCGAAAATGAATGAGCTTCGCAGTCTCAGCCGCCAGCTCAAGGACGCGCTGAGCGCAGAAAATCCGCAGAAAGGAAAAGTAATGGAAATCCAGTCCAAAATAAACAGCTTGAAAGCAGATCTCTCAAATGCCAGATTGAACGCGAAACTTGAAACACTTGCAGTGCTCAATCCGGAACAAAAACAAAAGCTGAGACACGCAAGTCTTGAACGCCAGGTATTCGGAGCAAGAGCATCAAGAGGTGGTCGGCGTGGGCATGGCATGCAGAAACGAGGTCGCTTCGGTGGACCAGGTGGTGCTTGCCCCGGCGGTCCTCATGCCGGACCGGCCGGAGAGCCAGGCGCCGGACCGCTAGGTGCAGCCGAAGACGGACTTCCTCCTGCTTAGTCGTTTCACTGTAGTTTTTGACAGCCCCCTGATAAAAGGAGTGCCTATGGCGCTCCTTTTACTTCATTCTATTCTTGCTTCCGCTTCTAAGAGCGAATTGAACGCAAAAAACAAATAGCCAAGTGTCAAGGGTACGGTAAGCAACTCCCAGATTTCAGGCTTGCAATAAAAGACGTAAAAAAGCGTTGTAAGGACTACACTGGGAGTCATAGCAACCGATGCCATTCTCAGTGAGGTTTTGAAGCCGAGTTTGTTTCTGTCCATTACCAGGCCGGTCAATCCATATAGCAGCGCTAGCAGGATATGTCCCAGGTAAAATAAAGGTGTAAAGGCCAGTCCAAGAAAAAAAATCAGCAGGGAGATGCTTTTAAGTGAGTCTTTGATCTTAGAAGCAGGAAGTTCGAAATCTTTGCCGGATGTGGGCATGCTCCAGGGAATTACCGATTCCTGACCTTCAAAAACTATGCCTTCTTGGCTAAGTACTGCCTTTGCCTCTTCATAGTTTTGTTTTTTGCCTGAAGTGTCAAAAACTATGAGAACTTCTTTACCGCTTTGTGGATTCTTAAACTTCAGTTCGTACGGACTTTCCTTATTGATCGATAATTTGCCTTCCTTGATGCTGATGTCCGGCATTTTGGCTACAATCTCGTTGAATTCCGGACTGTTGTCCAGACTCGAAATCAGGTGAAGAGAACCACTGGCGGTACTCAAAATGTTCGATACCAGAACAAGTACAAAGAGGTAGAGGAGACCGCTTCCCTTGCCCTGTCTGGCTGTTTGCCTGTAGAAGTCTCTGGAATAAAATGCAAACAATGGTGCTTTGAATATCGAATATTGCATTTCTATTTCCTTTTGGGAAGATGATCCTGTTTATATCGTGATTCCCAGGTATATTATGTCCAGGGTATCGTAGGTCCAGGGTATTGATACCAGTCTTGAGTCTAAGTTTCTGTTCTTAGAACTCATGGCTTTTCTGTCTACAGATTCTGCATTTTTACAAGCAAGTCCATAAGATAATTGCCAAGGAGCAATATGCCTGCTACAGAGTCTGGAGATTCCGAGAATTCCGAACTAGCACTTCTCATATCGAGGCAGGGGCTATCGATATGAACTTTAAGCCCCTGCAGAACTGGAAAAACCCGGACTGCTTTGGCAAGTGCTTCAAGCAGAATCATGCGTACTTCGACTTTGCCATAAAGAGTCCCTAGATTAGTAGATATGCCGTTGAAGGAATTGATCACCCTTACCAGCTCAAGAGGCTTGTCCATGCTTATGGAACTAGTGGACTTCGCAGTGCCGGAGGACTTTTTCATCAGCTCTTGCAGATTCGGTTTGCTATATTGTCCAGTGCGTCTTTTGATTTCATCAGTCGCTTTGGGACCGGCTTCCATTCGCACCCATTTCAAGTTGAGAATTTCGTCCAGGATGCTTAAGATCGAATAGCGGTCGTAGGGAATCTGTCTGCATATGGACTCTGTATTGCATCCCATTTCGATTAGATTCCATAGCGAGCGCAGCAGGTCTTTGCGTTCTGGAAATTGAGCCAGATCTGGAACAGTTTTGAGCTGTATATACATAGCACCCGGCCAGCCCACGTTTTCCAAGAGTTTGGCCAGTTCATCAGCTCGTCGAGCCCCCTCAATCAGGAGCATGTGAGGCGGGCGCCGGATCAGGTTTTTATCAGCTTCTGTGTCGTTGCAATCCATCTGGTCGAAAGTGAAGTCTAGTGGTTCGGTGCTGTTCAGCAACTCATAAAGGGCGTGCTCGCCTTTAAGATGATCGAAGCTGGCATCTGCGATGCTTGACGCTTTCAAAATAAGCTTGCCTATGGTTCTGCCTGTTCTTCCATAGAGAGAAAGAATCCCGTCCTGCTTTGATGAGATTACAGTTTGAATGACAGTAGGCAGATCGAAAAATGCCAGGTTACCCTGCAAACCCGGCGGTTTGAATGTTGTGCGCCCCTGTGAACGCCTTTCAATAACATCTGTAATCTTTTCAGTGATTGCAGGGAAGTTCCGGGTCACTTCTTTAAGTGCCGATGTGGGCAAGCGCAGGACAATAGCTTCTTCCGGCACACGAATCGTAGCTGTGCGCGGTGTTTCTTGAACTATTGCCATTTCTCCGAAACACTCGCCGGCAGTTAGATACGCAATTACCTTTTTCTCCTTCAAGACTGCTACGCTGCCGCTTTTTACTACATAAAGACCGTCGGGCGCGTCGCCTTCTCGAAAAATGATTTGCCCTGGCCCGCAGACAATTTCTGAGAACAAGACACTTAGACTTTCTACTACACTCTGTTCTAGGACCTGAAAAATGGACTGGGTCTTGAGAAATTCAGCAAGCTCAAGATTTTTTTCTGTCAAAGTTCCCATTCTTCTTGCAATTCCTTTTCAATATACTCAAGATTCGCGGGATTCGCGATCTGTTTTTCGAATCTTCGCTGCCCGCTCGTCTGCATCCTTTGCTTGGTTTGTCTTATTGTTCTTGCGCAAAGCTGAAGCATAGCGTTCTAAAGCTGCTGCCAGTTCCGGATCGTTTTCATCACAATTGCTCTCGTAAATCGCAAGCGCCAGTTCCATGTGTGATTCAGCGCTTTCAAAATCCTCCCGCTTATCATAAAGCTTACCCAGTTTGTCCAGCAATTTGGCAACCTGAACAGATTGCTTTTCACCGGCTTTATGTTTGATTCTTACGAGTCTCACATAGTAAGGAACCGAATCTTCGGATCTGTCAAGCTGGGCGTAAATATTAGCGGCTTTTTCAAGCAGGCTGGAAAGCTTGGGGCTATCTTGACCGTAAAGTTTTTCTTTGATAGCCAGTGCTGATCTGAAGTAAATTTCTGCCTGCTCAAAATTATCCTGACGCCCTTTAATATCAGCCAGAGCTTCAAGCGTGGTGGCTACGTCAATATGGTCTGAGCCCAGTCCTTTTTGTTGAATTTCAAGGGTTCTCCAAATATAAGCTTCTGCTTCTGCCAGCTTGTTTTGTTTTGAGAAGAGCTCGACTAGTTTGAAGAGCCCGGCAGCTACTTCTACATCTTTTGGTCCGAAAAACTTTTCTAGTATTGAGACTGCTCTTTTGTAGTTGAATTCGGCTTCGGCATATCTTTTCTGCACAAGATAATTATCGCCAAGCCTCATGCAAATCAGGGCGACACCGCAGTGATTGCTTCCGAGCGTGCGCTCGGCGGTTATCAGCGAATCCGCTTCGCTGATAAGGGTTTTTAGTTCCGTTGTACTCAGCTTCTCCGGTTGCCAACCTATGTATTCGAGTGCTTCGTCAAGTGCGATAGCCTTTTTTGCACAAATTCTGATTGCTTTAATTGCAAGTTCCGACGGAACGACCCCGTCTCCAATCAGTAGCTGTGCCTGCAATCCGGCCCTTACTATTTCAGGGTCTATCGTTTCTACGGTGAGCAAATATTGGCCCAGCGGCATTCCTGAATTTTGCGCTTCATGAGCTGCTTGCTGTAACTCAGACTGGCTCAGCAGACCGGCTTCATTCAATATCTCGCCGATTCGTTTCTTTTCAGATTTCCGACCCTGTTTACTCCAGAAAGACGCCATCTGTCTTAACTGGTCGACCATATCGGGATGATCGGCACCGTAGTGCTTTTCTTTGACACGCATACTGGACAGGTAAAATTGTTCTGCTTCAACGAGCCTGCCCCGGTTTTCGAGAATTCGAGCCATCCGTTGAAATGCCTGGGCTGTTTCGATGTGCTCCGGGCCGAGCAGTTCCTGGCTTATCTGTATCAGACGCCACCCGAGCGGTTCTGCATCTGCATACTTCCTTTCCGAAATATAGAGATCAATCAAACGCGCAAGACAGACCGATACTTTCAGGTTTGTTTTGCCGTAGGAGTTTTCAGTTATAGCCAGTGCCCTTCTGAACTGTTTCTCGGCTTCCTCGTTTTGAGAAAGTTGCATATAGCTTTCACCTAGATCGATGCAGAGCACGGATATTTCCCGATGAAGCTGACCGAAACTTTTTTCCTGCTCGGCAATTTCTTGAAGCAATTTGTTCACTCGAGCTTTCTTAGATTCGATCGAACTGGCTTCTAGCTCCTTTACACGATCAATTGCATCTTCGAAGTCCAGCCTTTCTTCGGAAGCCTGCTTTAGTGCGGCTACAGCCAGTTCTTCCTCTATCTGCCCGCTCTCTAACATTGATTGAGCTTGAAGTACGTTCGTAAGGTCTTCTGTAGACATGAATCGCAGCATGACAAGCATTTCGCCCAAACGAAGCTGAAACTTATCAGCCTCAGCCAACCCGGTTGGCAAGTGCTCAGGTTTAATTACCCCTGCCTTTAGGAGCAGGTCGCCGATGCGTTTTCTTGTGTTTGTTCTGATTTCAGTCATAATCGCAAGCTGTTAGCGCTTGTCAGAAGGAAGTTTAAAACAGCTGATTCTGCCTCTTAATTATCTTCTACCACGAAGGAATTGGATAAGTGCGCCTTTCGGGCGGACTTGTTCGGTTTGTCAAAGCGAACTTTCATGACCATAGCGACTCCGGTTAAAGAATTAGTCCAATTCTCCCCCTTAAGCGAATTCGCTTAAGAAGTATCAGGGCTTGATTTCTCCCCCTTAAGCGAATTCGCTTAAGAAGTATCAG
>CAZTQO010000011.1:117761-154263 GCA_964615655.1 uncultured Candidatus Obscuribacterales bacterium
GAAGTATCAGGGCTTGATTTCTCCCCCTTAAGCGAATTCGCTTAAGAAGTATCAGGGCTTGATTTCTCCCCCTTAAGCGAATTCGCTTAAGAAGTATCAGAGCTTGAATTCTCCCCCTTAAGCGAATTCGCTTAAGAAGTAAACGAGAATCTGTTTCCGTGCGGCAATTGAGATCAGCAGCTGATAAATGTCCTTATTGCGGTGGGGCTGAGCTAAACTTTGAGGATTGCAAAAATGGAGTACTTGGCATGATTGGTTTTAGATTGGGCAAGGCTGGTCCCTTCATTACGAGCCTGGTATTAAGTATGTCAATAGCGGCCCAGTGCGTATTTGCTGCTGTCTCGAAAACTAAAGCGAACAATGTAACCGATGCTCAGGATGAGGCAATCAGTCTTCTCAAGGAGTACTTGAAAATAGATACGACCAATCCGCCGGGCAACGAAAGCAAGGGTGCTGAGTTTCTGGCGAAGATCTTAAATGAGAATGGCGTTGAAGCCCGGCTTTATGAAACTGCACCGGGAAGATCATGTGTTTGTGCTCGACTGAAAGGAAGCGGCAAGAAAAAGGCCGTTGTTCTTCTTAATCATATTGATGTTGTTCCTGCAAAATCCGAAGACTGGCAGCACCCTCCGTTTGGGGGCGAAATCGTCGATGGCGAGATCTGGGGGCGGGGAACGATTGACATGAAAGGCATCGGTATTGCCCAGCTTGAAGCAATCTTACTTTTGAAACGTTCCGGAAAAACACTTGATCGGGATATTGTTTTTCTAGCTACTCCAGATGAGGAAGTCGGCGGGAATCAGGGGGCTGATTGGTTTGTAAAACACCATGCTGAGCTCGTCAAAGATGCCGAATATTTGTTCAATGAAGGAGCTTTTATTGATGCTGACGACGATGGTAAACCACGCTATTGCGGTGTGGCCGTTTCTGAAAAATCTGTCTTATGGTTAAGCCTCACAGCAAAAGGGGAGGCCGGCCATGCTTCGATGCCGATGCCCGATTCTTCTGTAAATCGTCTGGTTAGAGCTCTGGACAAAATAGTTGAGAACCCGCCGCCGGCTACGGTATTACCAGCGGTGCGTGAATACTTCAAACGAATCAGTATTACAGTTCCGGAACCACTTAGGTCAGCTTTTGGGAACATTGACGACTCAGTAAAGAAGCCTGAACTTTATCAGGATATTTTGAAAGATAAGTTCAAGTCTGCCATGTTGCGCAATACCATTTCGCCAACGGTGCTGAAGGCCGGGTATAAGACTAATGTGATTCCGGCAGATGCCTATGCCGAACTCGATTGTCGGATTCTGCCCGGTGTAAGCAAAGACAGTTTTATAGAGCAGCTGAAGAAGACGATGAAAGATCCGGCGGTAGAGGTGGGAGTGCTGGACTGGGTCCACACCGATGCTTCTCCATATGAGACAGATTGCTTCAAGGCTATCAGCAAAGTAATCGATAAGAATATGCCTGGAGTGCCTGTGGTCCCGATGGTTATGCCCTGGTTTACAGACTCGCACTGGTTCCGAGACATCGGTATCATTTCTTATGGTTTTGTTCCGATTCGTATCGATCAAACTCACCTGGCTACCATGCATGGTAAGGATGAACGAGTTCCTGTAAGTAACTATAAGGAGGCGTTCAAGATCTTTTACGAGGTTCTGGAAGAGCTTTGTGTTGAAAAGAAAAACTGAGAGCTTGTCAATGATTACTCAGCCTTTTCGCGCTATATTCAGGATCTAAGATACTTGGTCCTGTGGAATCCCTTTCGATGCCAGCTCTTGTGTCAGTATGCTTGCCTGTTCATAATGGTGAACGCTTTCTAACCCAAGCCGTTCAGAGTGTTCTGGCACAGACTTTTGAGAACCTTGAGCTGATCATTGTGAATGACTGTTCCAGCGATGGAAGTTTAGAACTGGCTAAAGATCTTGCTCTCAGCGACAGTCGCATAAAGGTTTATGAGAACGAAAAGCAGCTTGGTCTCTTTGCTAATTACAACAAGTGCATGAACCTGGCAAAGGGTGATTATATTAAGCCTTTCGCTCAGGACGACATTCTGCTGCCTAAAAACATCGAAACACTTTATTCCTTGATTTTGCAGGATAAAGGCACGGTTCTTGCCAGCTGTGCTCGCGAATGGATCTCAGGAAGTGGTCAAAAGCTGGAAAAAAAAGATTGGAGTACTTCGGCCTGCAAAATTTTCAATACAGCTGAAGCCGTCAGCCGTGATCAGGTATTGCTTGAATCTTTCATGCCCTTTTCCAACTTCATTGGTGAGCCTTCTGCCGTGTTGTTTCCATCTTCAATAAAGGGAATGGGCTTTGACAGCAGTTTTAAGCACATTGGTGATTTTGAATACTGGCTTCGCTTGCTGCTTGCAGGAAACTATGTCTGCAGCGATCAGATTCTTTGTTCAATCAGAAAGCACGGCGAAAGGCAAACATACAAAAACTACCAGGACCTTTCTGTGGCGACTGATCTTATTGCACTTATGCAGTCTCTTGCTCCCTGTCTTGAGCGCCTGGGTTTCGTACAGGAAAATTTGCTCAAGCGTACGATCAAAGATCTTGGAAGGCAATTCAAGCATATGTTGGCTGACGGCGAAATTCAAATGCCGCAGATTGACCCGCTGTATTCTACGCATGAAGAACGTTTGAAAAACCTGGCATTTTTGGCTTTGTCTTTGATTGTCGAAGATAACGAAGCATCTCCAGGCTCCAGGGAATATCTAACCATAAAAGTCAATGAACGAAAAATTCAGCGTCTTGAAGATTATCTTCAAAGGCTGCTTAGGGACCCTGCTTGGATCGCTACCAAACCCCTGAGAGACTTCAATCTGTACTTGAATAGATCGAAGCCGAATAACGGAAGCTATCAAAAACGTGAACTTCTTTGCAAACCCGGCCGCTTACTAACTATCAGAAAGAAAAAACAAGAACATGCCGGGGACATTATTAAACGGCAGGAAGCCTATCTGGCCTTTATGCATGATCGCGTAAAGAATGTTCGCATGAGCCGTTCATGGCATTTGCGCCAGTTTTTTTACGGCAGGTCTAATTCACAGAGTTCGTCGCTAAGCAAATCAAGACTGCTGAAAACTATTGCAACTCTTCCTTATTACAACACCGGCGTCTCAAGTAACACTCGTGTCACGGATGAACTTGATGCAACTAGAATTTATTCAAGGCGCTTCCCTAATTCGGAACCCCGGATCTCGGTTATTATAAGCATGGAAAGACACAGATTGTTTCCATGCCTTGAAGCACTGAGCAAGCAAAATCTGCCGTTGAACCAGTTTGAAGTTATTGTGTGTGATGCCCTGGAAAACAGTTCGCTTGAAGCCGATTTGGAAAGGTGTCTTGCTCTAAGACAATTCGATTTGCAGCTTGATTTGTGGCGCAGCCGTAAAATAGGCGGACGGGCTCTTGCACATAATCAGGCTGCAAAAGTCGCCTCAGCGCCGCTCATTGTTTTTCTTGCCGCAGATTTCTTGCCTCTACCTGAGTTTTTGCAAAAGCATCTTGAGTTTCATCAAGAAAATCCAGATCCGTTAGTAGTGGGAGTCGGACCCGGACTCTTTTCAAACACGCTGCAGAAGAGCGATTTCAGGCGTTATCTCGATTCAAGCGGATTGGCTTTCGGTGTGAGTTTTCTGGAAAATGGATCATCTCTAAGTCCAGATTTCTTTTACACTGCCAACAGCTCTTTGAAAAAGGAAACACTGGAATTAGCAGGTTATTTTGATGAAGACTTTCCTTCGGATGCCTGGGATGACTATGAAATGGGGGTTCGCCTGCAAAAGCTCGGAACACGCTCTTCTTTTGTAGACGGTAGCCTCTGTATTCACGAACATGAAGTAGAACTTGAAGAAAGGATGCAGACAATGCTCATGGCAGGCGAAGCAGCCTGTATTTTTGATTGCAAATACGAAGGCGAGAAGCCCTGGCACCAGGACTTCTTATGGAGCCCTGCCGAGCACAGGGCAAAAGCAAGAAAAGCACTTGAGCTTTATAAACTCAATAGCGATCCCAATGAACAGAGCAATTACTTTGAAGGCCTTATTAAGGCTCATTTCGTAGAGGGCTATCTTTTGAAGCTCCGGGACCTTACTGGTCTTTGTCTGCGCTGAGTTCTTTGACTATTTTCATCGCCTCGCTCACATGCTTGGCGCCATCGAGCATCGAGTTGAAAATATAGCGAACCACACCCTGCTTATCGATCACATAAGTGACCCTACCCGGAATAAGTCCGGCGGAGTTGGGTACGCCGAAGGCCTTTCTGGCCATGCCGCTTGTGTCTGCCAGCAATGGGAATTCGAGATTGTGCTTGCTGGCAAACTTTTTGTGCGATTGAATAGAATCCGAGCTGACTCCGATTACTTCTGCACCAAGCTCTCTAAATGTTTCATAGCTATCCTGGAAAGTGCAGGCTTCTTTTGTGCAAACGCTGGTGTTGTCTTTCGGATAAAAATAAAACACAACGACTTTCTTGCCGATAAAGCTCTTTAACGATACTATTTTGCCGTCCTGATCCGGAAGTGCAAGATCCGGAGCCTGATCGTCTACTTGAATCTTGTCGTCCATGGAATCTTCCTCGCTCTGGCAATCTTTTCCATTCTTGCTTGCTTTTTGCTTTTTGTTTTCTTTCTGTTTTATCGTGTTTTCGGAGCTCTGACTGGATTGACTCTCTGTTTGCTTGGCTTTGGCCACTGGGCTATTGTTTTCGCTTATACTTCTTGGTTTTTCGCTTTCAGCAATTTTTTCACTCTCGGCGATTTTTTCGCTTTCAGCAGTTTTTTCGCTTCCAGCAATTTTTTCGCTTTCAGCAGTTTTTTCGCTTCCAGCAATTTTTTCGCTTTCAGCAATTTCTTTGCTTTTGCTAATTTCGTCTCTGGAACTGTCTTCATAAACGGCGCTATTGCGAGCTTCGGTACACTCAGTTTGCATCAATAAAGGGAACACAAATAGTGGGATTAAAAGAGCCTCTAGAGCCGAACTGTGTCTGGAGCTACGCATTTTTTGTCAGGACCCTCTTCTTTTCAAAGTCTTAGAATTTTAATAAGCTCCTACTACTAAAGTTCAAATCAATTTGTATTGTAGTTACTTGTCAGCGCAGTATCGCAAGTTCGTCGACAAAGGTCAAATTCTCGATTTTTTTCAACTCGATTGGGGCAAGAAGAAGCTTGCTTGTCCGGTTTCCTCCACCAAGCACAACACTTTGCTTCTCCAGTACACGGGCATCTACAAATATCGGCATCGAAGAAACGCCCAGCGGAGTTACACCGCCAATTTCCATTCCCGTTAGTTCTTTTGTTTGCTCAGCCCCTGCAAATGAACACTTCTTGATTTCAAGCAGCCGGCAAACCGCTTTGTTTACATCCAGCTTGCAGCTTGCAAGAATCACGCAGCAAGCAAACTTTGGCGGGTTGCCTTTTCCGGCGGCAATAATCGTATTGCAGGTTTGGTCCAGGCTGAATTTGTAATGGGCGCAAAATTCGACGGTATCGGCAAGGGATGGATCACAGCTCATTGCAGCAGCATTTATGTTGCATGAAAGTAGGACTTCCTTAACTGTCGGATGCAATAGCTCGAGACTTTTTGAATCGTTGTCGGCCTTCATATAACTTCCTCGCTCTTTTCGGTCCGGCTTTTGGCGTTTTTATTCAAGCATGCCTTCATCGCTGCTTTCATCAAGCATGCCTTCATCGCTGCTTTCATCAAGCATGCCTTCATCGCTGCTTTCATCAAGCATTTCTTTTCCGGGCAAGCCTTGAACGGCTCCCGGCTTTTGCTTTTTAATCGCTGTAAGACAGGCCTTGAGAGTCATCGAGCCGGCAAGCACGGAAACAGCAATTCCGAAGCCGATGCAAGCAGCGACTTTGGGAATAATCGAAACAGGGCTACGCATCAGGTTTCCTCTCACATCTACAGGAAGCGGACCCTGGTAGAGAGAATCTCCAGCCAGCCAACTTTGTATTTCCATAACCACAGGCGGTGTGCCGTATAAATGAGATGCATACGCAAGCCCAAGAAAGAACCCGATTCCTGTGCCGACGCCAAGAAATACAGCTACCTTAAAAAGCCTGAATAAAATTCTCGGAAGCTCAGAACCCTGCTTATCCGGCACAAGTTATTTTTTATCAGAACCAAAGTCTATTTCAAGACTCGGCCAGTCTGAAGAAAGCCATTTTGACTGTGTCATTTCTGTCAGCATATGATCTACCTGCAGCAATAGTTTTTCCAGCTCATGATCATCAAGCTTGGCTGTTTGTGTCGAATTTTGTACCATTGCGTCAAGCCCGGATTGCCCTGATTGCTCGATTATGGAGTTGGTATTATCCGTGAGTGCAACCGACGTTTTGGTACTTTTCCTGCGGCCGGCAATGCCCGTGCTCTTCTCCAAAGCAGAACGACTGCGTTTTTTTGTGACCATTGATTCAGCCTCTAACCCGTCGGAGATACCTTTAATATCTCTTTTGCTATTCTTGGACATGCCGGTGCTCCTCTTGAATCTTCAACTGCTAATTTACTCCAGGCAGGCAGCGGAGAGGGATGTCAGCATGTGGTTCTGAACTACTTTAAATCCGTATTTTTAAATCCGGCATTTTTGAATCAGAGAACTGGAGCTGGTAATTTTCGTCAAAATTGCGCATAACTAGAAAAGACAGATCCACGTCAGGATTGAAAGACACGGTAGGATGGCTTGGAAAATAGATCAGGGATCCATAAATTTATGACTAAATCTCAGGGCAAAGCGAAATCCAAAAACGACAGGGCTGAAAGCAAGTATGTTGTTGATACCAGACCTCTGTGCCAGGGAATGCCCTTTGTTCTTACTGATGCGGCGCACCCTCGCATAGTACTCAAGCATGGGAACCACTTTATGGTTCTTGATCAGTCTGCGACGATTCCTGCCTGCAACACTCTTGGTTACGGTTATTATCAAAATGACACCAGGCATATAAGTCAGTGGGAAATCTTGCTTGATGATATGCCGATTTCGCTTTTGTCGAGTAACGTAGACGACGGTTATTCCGGAACCTTTCTTTATACCAATCCACAAACAGTAAATCTCTCGCAGCAGAAACTCACGATTGTTAGAGAGGTTGTGCTTGCAGACCTATTATGGGAGAGATTCTCCTTCGAAAATTTCCACAATGAAGCAATCGAGTTCGAGCTGAAAATTACTTTTCAATCCGATTTTGCCGATATGTTTGAAGTTCGCGGTCTCAACAGGCCGGAGCGCGGTGAACGGATGATACCGGTTGCCGACATGGAATCCCAGCGGCTTTATCTTGCATACCGCGGGCTTGACAATGTTTTGCTGGAAACAGTTATTGAAATTATCGGTATGAAAGCAAACTCGATCAAAGATGGCGAACTGCTTTTTCGCATTGCCTTGCAAGCAAGACAAACTCTTAGCTTCATGTTCAAAATTAGTACCAGGTGGGATGGCAGGCAGTGTTTGCCGGCCAGTGACGAGCGCGATTATGCAAGTGCAAAGCGTTCTGCAGACTCGAGTTGCCAGGAATGGTATTCGAAAGTGAGTCAGGTAGAGACTTCAAACGAACTATTTGATCTTTCACTTAAAAGAAGTTTGCGGGATATTTATATACTCAGGCAGGCAACACCGAAAGGCTTCGGGCTTGCAGCCGGAATCCCCTGGTATTGCGCTGTTTTTGGGCGCGACTCTGCAATAACTGCCATGCAGATGCTGCCGTTTGCGCCGGAGCTTGCTCGCGAGTGCCTGGAAGTTCTGGCCAATTACCAGGGCAAATGCGATGATGAAATCAAAGCGGAACGGCCCGGCCGGATCATGCACGAACTGCGTCTTGGTGAGCTGGCGCGCAGCCAGTTGATACCTCACAGTCCTTATTTCGGCACGGTTGATGCCACGCAGTTATGGCTTACTCTGTTCAGTCAGTATATTTGCTGGACAGGCGATCTGGATTTTGCCAGACGTTACTGGCCTCATGTCAAACTGGCACTAAACTGGCTTGATAAGGCTACTGACGGTGCTTATATAAGCTACCGCCGCATAAGCGAGCACGGTCTGGAAAACCAGGGCTGGAAGGACTCCGGTGATGCGGTTATGCATATAAACGGTGAGCTTGCAAGCGCGCCAATTTCGATATGCGAAGCACAGGGCTATCTTTTTCAGGCGAAAGTCGAAATTGCTAAAATAGCCGAACTTCTTGGTCACAAGACCATGGCTTCAAGACTGTTTGCCCAGGCTGAAGAACTCAAACGCATTTTTAATCGTGATTTCTGGATGGAATCGGAGAATTTCATTGCGCTTGCACTGGACGCTGACGGCAAACAGGTGGCTGTGGCAAGTTCAAATCCGGGACACTGCCTGGCAACAGGTATTCTTGATTTTGAAAAAGCGCATCTGGTCGCCGACAGGCTCATGAGCGAGGAGCTTAATTCGGGATGGGGAATCAGAACACTTGCTTCGTCGGTTGTGGCATTCAACCCTATTAGTTATCACAATGGTTCGGTCTGGCCTCATGATAATGCGATGATAGCCGAAGGCATGCGAAAAATCGGTCGGATCGACGATTTCCATAGAATAATGCTGGAGCTATTTGATGTAGCTCAATTTCAGCCTGACTTTCGTCTACCGGAATTGTTCTGCGGCTTTGATAGAATGGAAGGTCCTGGTCCGATTAACTACCCGGTGTCTTGCTCACCGCAAGCATGGGCGGCAGGCAGTATGTTTCAGTTCTTGAAAACTTGCTTGAACTTTGAGCCCGATGCCTGCTCCAAACGAATCAGGATTGTTGAACCATCATTGCCTGATTGGCTCGAAAAGGTGATGGTGCGTGGAATCAGAGTAGGAAACGCCGAGCTTGACTTGAATGTTATGAACTTCAGCGGCTCCACATCTTGCCAGATCAGGCGTAAGTCAGGAGAACTCAGGGTTATAATCGAAAGCTGACGACCAGAGGCTTCGAAACTTTGAAGCTCCGCTTTTTAAGGAGAAAAAATGCATATTGCTCAATTGGCACCGCTTGTTGAGAGTGTTCCGCCAGTCGGCTACGGGGGCACCGAACTCGTAGTCAGTTTGCTTACAGAAGAACTTCTCAGAAAGGGCCACAAGGTTACTTTGATCGCCTCAGGAGATTCAAAAACAAATGCCCGGCTGATATCTGTAATTCCGGAGAATCTGAGAAAGTCATGCAACGATCTTCGGCACAGATGGGCTGCTTACGACCTTCGTGCTCTTATAACGCTTGAGGAAATGCAAAGTGAATTTGATCTGGTGCACAATCATATGGGCTACCAGGCGCTGCCTTTTCTTGCGAATTTAAACTGTCCTTCCCTGACTACAATCCACAACCCTGTCAAAGACTACTGCAAAGACGTTTACTTCAGATATGCAGACCTGTCTTATGCATCAATAAGCGACGCTTTCAAGCGATTGAATTATGCTGAAAAGCTAAATTACAGCGCCACTGTATATAATGGCATTGAAACAGGAAATTACCGCTCTTCGGAAAAAAGCAAGCGCAAGTATTTACTTTTTATTGGACGGGTATGTGAAGCAAAAGGCACTGCAAAGGCTGTAGATATTGCGTCCAGGCTCGGCTTGCCGCTAAAAATAGCGGGCAAAGTAGATATACCTGATCAAGAATATTTCGAAACTCTGGTAAAGCCCAGGCTCTCTTCTTCAATCGAATTTCTGGGTGAAGTGAACGAAGCTCAAAAAGCAGGTCTCTATGCCGATGCCATAGCAACCGTTTATCCGATTGATTTCGACGAGCCTTTCGGGCTTGTCATGGCTGAATCACTGGCCTCGGGTACGCCTGTAATGGGATTTGATCGCGGCTCTGTCAGAGAGCTTATTCTGGATTCTAAGACCGGTATCGTTGCCAACAACGAAAATGAACTCGTAAATCGCTTCAAGGAAATCGATTCGATTTCGCCGGAAGCGTGCGTTGCCCGAGCTGTGAACATGTTCAGCAAAGAAATTATGGCAAACAACTATGAAGCCCAGTTTGAAAAACTGATAGCTGGCTTTAAGAAAACAGGAAAGAAAGAATATGAAAAGTGCCTCTGAACGTACTTCGAGCAAATCGAAACGAATTCCGACACAGTGGGTCGAGTCTTTAAGAAGCAAGAAACTTTTTGTAGGTCTTGATCGTGACGGAACTTTAGTTCCACTGCATGAAGACCCGGCCAAAGCACTTGTGTCTCCAGCACTTCGAGAGCTTATTTGCAAGTGTGCGGGACTGCCTGAAACCGTGCTTTGTGTATTGAGTGCCAGGAGCATCGATCAGCTCAGAATCGATTTCGGTTCATCAGATAAAATGATTCTTGCAGGCAATTACGGCATGGAAATTTCTTTTCCGCAAGGGGAAGGCTATGTTCACCCACTGGCAAGAAGCTCAAAAGGTCTGCTTGCAGAAGCCGGCAAGGAACTGCAGCAGGAACTTGGAAAAACACTCCCGGTGGTGCTTGAAGATCATGGACTTTCAATCTGTTTGCACTGGCATCTGGTTCCGGAAGCTTCACGCAATTATGTGCACCAGACTGTAGAGCTGCTGAAAGGCAAGTATACAGAGATATATTTCAAAACCCTGCCTACAAGCTATGAGTTGCTGCCAACAAATGACTGGAACAAAGGACGGGCGCTCGAGCAAATTTCAATTACACTGAACAACTCAAATAGATTGAGTGACAGCGAATCCATATATCTATATGCTGGGGATTCACATGCCGATGAGCCGGCCTTTTCCTTTGTGAATATGCGAAAGGGTCTGAGTATCCGCGTAGGCGGGCGAGGTGAAACCGAAGCGGCATTAGAACTCAAATCCGAATCTGAAATGATTGAATTCATAAGCGAGATCATTGATTTGCGCAGTAAATAGGCAAACGCGGTAAAGGAGCTGGCTCCGCTCCTTTTGCGTGCTCAGCAAATAAGCAAGCGCTAATTTATGCGGTACTCAACAGTTGCTAACGGCGAAAAAAAACATTTTAAAACTGTTGATTTTGACTGAAAAGACCTCTATGAGAGAGAGATAACCGTTATTAGCAACAGGTTTATTCACGTTTCATTGACTTGCCACTTGTCATCTGCTTTTCTTCAATAAGAGCTGTTGGATTCGAAACTGGGTGAAAAATGGCTAAAGATATCAGTCTTGCTGAGTCTCTCAAAGTCTTCATGAATGTGCAGAAAGGTGAGCGAATGGTCACTCTCCTGCTCTTCCTATGGCAATTTCTCTTCATTTGCGTTTATTACGTTTTGCGCCCGATCCGACGAGGCTTGTTCCTGGATGGTCTCGGTAACGAGTGGATGCCGCTTGTTTATATCGGCACAGCGCTTGTTACAGGCGTTGTAGTGGTTCTATATTCCAAATTCAGTCATTTGCCGCGCAAAGTACTTATTAGTTCGGTATACGGATTCTTTTGCGTAAATCTGCTTATCTGGTGGCAGGTATTCCAGAAAGAAAGTCAAATTGCCTCAGGAGTTTTCTGGGTCTGGCTCGATGTTTTTTCGATAATGGGCGTAACCCTGTTCTGGATGTATGCAAATGATGTGTTCAATTCAGACCGGGCAAAAAGGCTTTTTGGAATTCTTGCTGCCGGCGGCGGGCTGGGGGCTGTGCTTGGAAGCTCCTTAACTGCGGGGCTTGTAGGCTTTCTCGGTGCGCCTAATATGCTGCTTGTAGCGGCCGTCTTGATTGGCGCTACGCTTGCAATTTTTCTGGTGCTTGAAAAATACTGCCAGGGACTTTCTGCAGACAGAAAAACTGCATCCGAAATGAAAAATGCTGATATGAGCAGCCTTGGGGCGGTGATCAAGACTATTTTTTCAAACAGGCTGCTTTTGTTTTTGACCCTTCTTGTTACATTTGAAAGAGTAACTCCAGACCTGGTTCAGTTCTTGTATAACGATGTGATTAAAAATATGGCAGAGGGCCGTGACGCGATTGCGGCTCTGGATGCTAATCTTGAGCGATGGCGGGCTATTGTCGAATTTTTTGTCGAAATGTTTCTGGTTTCTGCGATTCTCAAAAAGTTCGGTAGCTCATTTGCACTCACATCTAATGCAAGCGTGATTTTTGCCGGTTTGATCAGTTATGCACTTGTGCCGCATCCGGCAATTTTAATAGCAGTTTTCCATCTTGACGAAGGCTGCAGGCACGCCTGGTTCAAAGCTGCCAAAGAGCTCATGTACACTGTCACACCCAGAGAAGTGCTTTATTCGGTCAAACCTGTAATTGAAATGTTTTTCTACAGATTTGCACGCGGACTTGCAGGTGTGATTATTTATATTGTTAATACGCTTCTCGGATTCGGGTCCCAGGGAGTACTGGTGGCAGGTGCTGTGGTTGCTGCTTGCTGGTTTTATTGTGCAAACAAACTGAGCAAGGAGTACAAACGTCTGGAGACGCAAGCCGAATTCGAGCAAGCTCAAGGAAGGAAAACAGCAAATGATCAGGGTGCAAGCAAGAGTCCGGCACTAGCGGGCGCCCGAAGCTGAAAAGCACTTGCAAGTGCAGAAACGGCTGCCAGATAATGGTTTTTAGAAGAAAGGTCTGAAAAATAAAGGCATCCGTATGCAGACGGATGCCGGTTTTTCACTTTGGATCTAGACTTGAGATAGAACGATTCGTATGGATTTAAATGGTGGATTTCTCTCGATGGCCAAAGAATCGGGGCTGATTTCACAGTTAAAGAATGACTCGCGCTCATGCCATTTGCTTGCTGAGCTCAAAAAAGCCGAGCGCCCTGATCTGGGCAATCGCCTGAAAAAGCTCTTTCAAAGGAGCTTTGCTCTTGTTTCCTCAGCGTTTTCAGCCAGAGCACTTAACCTGGAAGACGAGTTGATCGAATTTAAGGTTAAGTCCGCCGATGGAGGCGCTGCTGATTCTTCAAATCCTGTACTGCTCTTAAAAAAGGAATCGGATCTTTTGCTTTCGGGTAGACGCGGCTTAACCGGGCAATCTGAGCGCGGCGAGTCCCGCGACGAATCCCGCGGCGAGTCTGAACGCTGCGGTGAATCTACACGGGTCTATGCAGGACCGGGCACGCGATTCAATCGCCGGGAAGGCTCCTATGACCTGAAGGAAGGGCATCTGGTCGTTTTGACGGGAAAAACCCCCGATTTTGTACATGTTGAGTTTGGAATTATCGGCATACCTGAGAAAGCCTGTGTAATTGTTGATGCCGGAAGCCTTAGCGGCGAAAGCAGAGGTCGTAGCGAAAGCCCTGCCGGAAAAAGCTCTGCCGGAAAAACCCATATAAGGATTGCCAGCCTGATTCGGACCGATCTGGCTGTCAGTCTGACAAGCCTTTCAGGACAGGTTCAGTCGATAATTTTGAAGGCCGGAGAAGAAGCCTGCCTTTTCGACAGCAAAATCAAGACCCAGAAGCTTTTGAGACCAGCTGAAAAGCAATAAAGGCAGGGTATATGAGGTATATGTATGAGAAGGGTAGTTCATTGAGAGCCCAATCATAAGAATGGCTGACGCCGACGAAAAAACCAGGATTAGCATAAAAATCGGACTTGACGAGATTGAATCCGAGCAAGCTGTCCTTGAAAATTCAGCTGCCAAAAATTCAGCTGCCAAAAATTCAGCTCCCAAAAATTCAGCTCCAGAAAATTCAGCTTCGGAAAGTTCAGCTCCGGAAAGTTCAGCTCAAGCGCTGGCTAAGCCCAGGGCGAAAAAAGATGCAGATCATAAGAATCTGCTCGGACAGTTGATCGAAGGGAAGTATCAGGTGATTTCGCTTTTGGGCTCAGGCGGTATGAGTTCTGTTTTTCTTGTCAAACATATGCTTCTAAACAAAGTTAGAGCAATGAAAATTATTCATCCCCATCTAGCTCAAGATAAGGAAGCAATTGAAAGGTTTAAAAGAGAAGCGGAAGCCACAAGCCGCCTCTCACACCCGAATGTTGTTATGGTCCATGAGTTCGGAGTTTATGACGGAAGCCCTTATATAGTCATGGATTATGTAGAAGGAATCACACTTGCAGACTTGATTAAGAGCGAAAAACAGGGACTGAGTACAGAAAGGACATTGCACATTATTTCTCAGTCCTGTGAGGCCCTTGCGCATGCTCACAAAAGCGGTGTCATTCACAGAGACATAAAACCCAGCAATATAATGCTTGTGAATAACGACGAGGAAAAGGACTTCGTTAAACTTGTCGATTTCGGCATTGCCCAATTGCTTGCAGAAGATGAAAGCATAGCCAAGCTTACTCAAACAGGACAGATTTTCGGCACACCGCTTTATATGAGCCCGGAGCAGTGCCAGGGACAAAAGCTGGACGAAGGAGCTGATATTTACTCGCTTGGATGTGTGATGTATGAAGCGATTGCAGGTAAGACACCCTTTCTGGGCTCAAACGTATACGAAACGATTTTTAAGCAGATTAACGAAAATCCAGAGAATCTTGATGGTGTTGTTAAAGAAAAAAACCTCAAAGATGCACTCGAGTCGATTGTATTTACAGCTATCGCTAAAGACCGCAGCCAGCGCTTTCAAAGCATGTTGGAAATGAAATCGGAGCTGGAGCAGCTCAGGCTCGGACTTGCTGAGTCGAGTTCGGCAAAACTAAAGAAGCTAGGCCGGCAGTGGCAGCTCAAGCAGGCACCACGAAAAATTGCAAAAGCTCTTTCCAGCAAAACTGCAAAGATTTCATTGTCACTTGCTTGC
This sequence comes from uncultured Candidatus Obscuribacterales bacterium, assembly GCA_964615655.1. Taxonomy (GTDB): domain Bacteria; phylum Cyanobacteriota; class Vampirovibrionia; order Obscuribacterales; family Obscuribacteraceae; genus JAIEPM01. Next base: position 132,428 of record CAZTQO010000011.1, read on the forward strand.
ATTTCTGGATTGGCGCTTTTAGGATGGCAGCTTCCTCAGAATTTCAACCCGCCTGAAAGCCGCTGGAAAGAGCTTGATCTTTCAGGGCAGCAAGAATTTGATCGGGCCCGCTACGGTGCTGCCAGGCAGAGTTTTGGCGAATCTTTGAATATTGCAAGAAAACTCAAGAGCAATAAAATGATGCTTGCAAGTCTTAATGAAATTCTTGACCTTGAGAGAGCAAGCGGAAACAAGAATCAGGAAGCAAATGTTCTTAAAGAGATTTTGGCACAAAAAGAAAGTTATGCTTTCATTGATCAACTGAAGCAGGAATTAAATCAGGAGCAAAAAAAACTGGAAAAGAGCGGTCTTAAGGCAATGAGCGCTGTCGAGCAAGCCAGTTTGCGCCAGTTCTGCGGCAATGCAATTGATACTGCTGTTAGTATCGCTGAAGACCGCGGAAGCGAGCCTGCCCGGGAGCTGCTTCTGAGAGCAAAAGCGCTTATTGAGACTGCATTCGGTCCCGATGATCAGTTGATGGTCAGAGCTGTTCACAATCTGGGTATCTTTGCCCATGACCGCGCTGATTATAAAGAAGCAATTTCTCAGTACGAGGCTGCGCTGGCTCTTGAGAGAAAGATATTAGCTCCCCATGATTCAATGACGGCTCGCACGCTCTTATGCCTGGCAAGGGCCAGCCTGCAATCGGGCAAGGATTTTCAAAGCTGCCAGCAAGTTCTAAATCAGGCTCTTGAAGCAAACAGGCGTGCATTCGGAATTGAAAGCAAGCAGGTTGTTATATGCCGTTATTTGCTTGCTTCGCTTTATTATCGTGAAGGCAAAATCAATGAAGCAAAACGAGAGCTAAAAACTGCGATTTCATTATGCGAGCGTATAAAAGACTCAGATAAAGAACTCGCTGCTGCTTATGCATTGAACGGACTGATTGAAAAGGATCAAAAACAGCTTGCAAAAGCACTCTTAATGCTTGAAGAGTCGCAGGAGAAGGACTACCAGGCACTTTTCGGGGTTTTGCTCAACTCTGCAGAGCTTTCGATTGCAAGCAATCCTGAGCAGGCTCACTCTTACTTGAAGCGTGCCAGAGCCATTAGCCAGAGATTTGATCAGAGTAAAAAGAACCTGAGTTACGAATTACGTTATCTGGAAGCAAGAATTCTCGAACAGAAGGGAGAAACGCAAGCGGCTCTTGCCGGGTATGCAGATGCATTGAAGCAGTTGGAAAACCTGCATGCTGATAATTCCACGCAGCTTCTGCCGCTTTTGAGTGCTTATGCAAAACTTGCAGCTGAAAGCGGCAATGCAAAACTGGCTGAGGCCCAATATAAAAGAGCGTTTGGACTTCTGGCTTCAGAGCCTGAATCTGCAGTCAGTAAGCATTCACAGGGGTATCCGCTTTTCCTCAATTATGTTCGTTTTCTAAACAAAGAAGGACGGAAAGCCGATGCAGAAGAACTTGCTGGAAAATGGAGACAGTTATCCGGCAATTAAGACCCGGCGATTTAACGGCTGGCAACCGGCGATTTAATGACCGCCTTAATTCATTGTACTTCTCGAGAGCTTTACCCCCCCTAAACAGTTAAGGGAGCTGCCAGAACGGGAATATAATCAAAGCAGCTTATCGGTAAATCGGCCATGTTCATGGAAAAATTCAAACGTTCATCCGGACAGTCCGGGCAGACAATAATTGAGACAGTAGTCGGCATAATATTTCTTATACCGATAGTCCTTTTCCTCTTCGATATTTCTGTTCTTGTGCTTGCAAACACCGCCAATGACAACCTTGCCAAAACAGTAGCCAGGGCGGCTGCCAGCGCAATTGATGCAGCCAGCAAGGAAGGAACTGCTCAGGCAGCTTATTCGGCGGCCGAAAATGCGGCCTCAAGATTTGCTGCCTCGGCTTTGATTTCCAAAACCGACAGTGGATCCTTTCTCACAGGCTTCAACTGGAACGGCACTGGCTCCCAGGACAACCAGGGCTCAAGCTGGAAGGGTGAAAACCCCGAGATTGGTGATGTGGGAGTTGTAACCTCAATCAGAGTAACTGTGCCGGTGCCCTTTCCTTTCCTGCCTAAATCAGTGGATTTCGATGCAAGAGCCGTGGAGCCGATTGTTTCTATTGCTGCAAATACCGCACCGACCATAAAACCGGGACCGGGCAGCGGCGGCGGTCAACAAAATGCGGCAGGCGGCAATCCTGGAGGTGGTGGCGAAGACCCCACATTCTAGAGATTTGCGGCATGAAATCACTGCATGAAATCTCTAGAATCAGGTAGTTCCTTAGAATCGCAAATCAGCCGAGCTCAAACCAGAGCCAGTTCGGAAAGCCGTTTTTCTACAGCAGGCACTTGTTTGACAGGTTCAGGACCAATATTGAGAATATTGTATACCGTGTCTCTTTCGACCGGTATGTAACCTGCTGAACTGATGAAAAACTCGAGTTTTTCTTTGGCTAGCTGTAAAGGCGTTCTGGCTCCTGCTGCGTGCGTGATTTTTTCTTCCAGAATGGTTCCATCAAGGTCGTCTGCGCCAAATGAAAGTGCCAGCTGGGCAAGTTGCTCACCAAGCTGGATCCAGTAAGCCTTTATATGATCGAAGTTATCCAGAACCAGCCTTGAAATCGCCACATCTTTGAGCAGATCTTCATTGCTTGGTTCGCGCACTTCATCTTTGATGGTGGTGCCGTCATAGTAGCATTTCAACGGAATAAAACACTGAAAGCCAGCTGATCTGTCCTGTTGCTCACGAAGCAAAATCAGATGGTCTACTTTGTTTTCTTCAATTTCGCCAATGCCTGTAAGCATGGTGGCGTTGGTTTTCAAACCGAGTCCATGCGCTGTGCCGTGGATCTCAAGCCAGACTTCCGCCGGTGTCTTTTTGACTGCCATGCGCTGTCTTACTTCTTCATCGAATATTTCAGCACCGCCACCAGGCATGGAACCGAGACCGGCAGCTATCAATCTTTCGAGTGTTTCTTTATAGCTTATGCCTTCAAGATTTGCCAGATACTCGATTTCGACAGCAGTCATGGCTTTGAGATGAATTTGCGGAAATTTAGCTTTCAGCGCCCGCATCACTTCTTCATAGTAATTGAGATCGCAGGCAGGGTTTAAGCCGCCTACCATGTGGATTTCTTTGATTCCCAGATTCACGCCTTTTTCAGCTTCGGCAAGCACGCGATCTACTGTCCATGTGTAACTTGTATTGCCCGTAAGTCCAGGGTTTGCGTATGAACAGAATCGGCAGGTCTCAACACAAAAATTGGTAGGGTTGAGATGCATGTTGTGGTTGTAGTAGACGTAACGCTCTTTTTGAGCTCCGGCTTTAGTTTTGCGTTTATGCTCGCCGAGAGCTCCGACTGTTAAGAGATCTGTGGAAGCATAGAGTCTTAAAGCGTCTTCTTTCGTCAAACGCGTGTTGCTGACAACCTTCTGGGCAATGTCATGAAGCGGGTTAGTGCTGGAAAGCGCTCTTTCAAGCTGGCTGGACACTTAAGGGTCTCCTTTACAAGCCGAAAACTGGAACTGGATTAAAGTTAAACCCATATCCTAGCATGCTCTAATAGCTGGCTTCCTCAGCCGGTTCTTATGTAATGATCAAAGAAACTCCTCTAGGAACAGTGAAGATCTAGTGAGAATGCATTGTTTCGGCTAGATGACCTTAAGAGAAAAACGTGACTCATCTCGAATAATATCGGCAAAAATGTCGTCCAGGCAAACAGCTTTCAGGCAGCTTGCCTTTTCCACTCTTTCAATTGTTTTGGGCTCTTCCAGCTTTTCCTGCTTCTCCAGCTTTTCCAGTTTTTCCACAGCCTGCCTTGCTCTTTCAAGTCTCTCTGAATTTAACTCATTGACCTTTTCTCTCTTTGCGGACTTCAAACCCTTCAAATCTGAATCCAGTTTCGCTCTTGTTTCGAAAAAATTGAACATTATTGAATGGCTCCGATTCTTGTAAACAAAGCTACGGTGGCATTTAAGAATTTAGGCAGAACTAGTTAAGATTTAAGCTATCGGCTGTCAAATCTATACTCAGTCACCCGGCTCTGGGGATTGCAAATTAAACAATGCCGCGGCGCTTTTTGCTTTCTTTTGGACTGATGCTCAATTGTTTCTGCCGTTTGCGCATCAGGGTTTCAGCTATAAGCTTGAAGAAGATGTTTCGATCGGAAGCCCGCACTATTGCCATATTGTGGGCTTCCGAAAGCGAAATCGGATAACCCTGCCCTTTCTGAATCTGGCTCAAGAGCGCCTGAAGTGAAAAATCAAGCAGATGCTTGTCTCTGAAAAGCCACTGTGGAATCTCTATACGGGCTGCCTCTTCGCCTGTATTTAAGTAGGCAAAACAAACACGATTTAATTCGGGTAGAGCCAGTGAAAAATGTGAGGACGAGAGAAAGAAGCTTGAGAGAGTATATTTTTCAAGCTTGCTTTTCATCAACTGTCTGTCAGACAGAGGCCAGATCTTCGAACAGGGAAAATTCTCTTCATTGAGTTCTCCACAATATATCTGGCAATGGCTGCGGTTATAAGGACAGAGCCATATTCTCAAAGCATTCAAACACTCGGCTGAGCGTGAATGGCTTATATAGCCAATTAGAGGCAATGCGGCTGCATTAAAAGCGTCGAGTTCCATGCTGTATGAAAGCAGCAACTCCTGATGCATATGGTCTAAGTTGCGGTCTAGATTGAACGGAATCAGTGAACCATCCACAAGCGTCAGAACCAGGCGTCCTTTTTGTTTTTCCGATTCTGCAAGTTTTCTTGCTTCTTCCAGTTCTTTCAGATTTCTCTTAAATGAAATCAACGAAGCATCTATATGTATGCGTCTTTTGTTCAAAAGCGGATAAAGGTCGTCGTATGAATGAAAAAGAAATGGCGATGAACTAAGACTCGCTTGTGAATTCTCTCCGTAGTGTATGAGTGCTGAACCGATATTCAACAAAAAACAACTTGATAGCTCATGTTGTGTGGGCATAATTTGCGAACCGTCAGATGCCACTACAGAATGAGCTTTCTCAATCGGATTGAGTTTACGAAATTCTCCGATTGATTCAAGTGGAATTGCCAGTGGCCAGAATGTACTGCCACCATTTTCCTTAATTAGCTCTTCAAAACGCTGGGGAGAAGCTTTTGCCTCTTCAAAACAAGACTGAGCCATGCTGAGAATCTGTTTCTCAATCTCAGATTCAGGGATTGAAGCTTCTGAAAGTTCGTTTATTTGGCCTATCAGTTTTTGCAAGTCAAGCAATGCAGTTCCTCCTCAGTTCATTTGATTATCCTCTCTCTTCGCTATACTTTATAACCAGATAACCAGGCAAAAACTGGAACTTGAAAAGGAGCCGGCTTAGTGAAACCTAAAAAAGGGCAAGATGGAAAACTGGCTGAAAGCCTTTCACAGCGGGTTGGTCAGCTCAGAGAGAGGCTGAATATGACAGTTCTCGACCTTGCCAAGCACTGCCGATTTTCCATTGAGAAAATAGAGAGAATTGAATCAGGCATGGATGTCTGGTTGTCAGTTACCGACAGGACAATTCTTGCCCGGGCTCTTAGAGTTTTGCCTGCGGTTTTACAGGAGGTTGAAGCCGATCCCAGCCAGATAATAGACTCGCTGAAAGAGGAGAATAGAACTGCTCATGATCTTGAAGGGATGGCAGCAAAAATTCTTGCCGGCAAGAAAAATATCGAATGTCCTGACTGTGCTGCAACCTTAAAGAGCTCAATTGAGGATGCGTTTGATTTTGAGGGCAACCTTGTAAGACTTGCACATGCTTATTGTCCTGTTTGCCCATTTGTCTTGCGTTGAGGATATCGGCTTACTTGCGTCTTGCTGTATTATTTTTGACTATCTGTGCCAGTGTTTTGCTTGCGGCAATTTGCATTGAAAGCTCAGCTCAAAACAGCGTTGTTAATTCTGAAAAACTGGTTTACTCAGATGACCGTCCTGCTAATTTTGTTTTTCTTTTAGACGTATCCGGCAGTATCGTCTCACCCCGAACCAATGTAAGAGCGGCTGATGGCAGCACAACTACACTGTTTGAGGCACTTCGCCAGGCGCTTAAACAAATTGTTTCCGACCAGAGACTTGTTTCTGAAAATAGCAAAATAGCTTTCATAACATTCGGTACTGAAATAACAGAAAAACTTGACTGGCCTAGCCAGCTGAATGAAGCGGCTCAAAGGAGTCTACTGCTATCTAAGATTTCCTCAAAAGAAGAGTTGCAGGCTGACAAACATGGCGATACATATATGGCCGGTGGATTGCATGCAGCTTATGCAAGAGCTGAAAAATTTGCAGAAAAATCGCAGGCATGCACGAGCACTTTTATTATCATGCTCACAGATGGTTGGGATGAACCGCCGGCTTCAGCAGCCTACAAAGTCCAGGAGGAAGCAAGCAAGTATCTTGCTAAGCAGGCTGAGCTTAAGTCGAAACTGGGAGTTAACACCTGGCAGGTGAAAGTAGTTGGATTGCAAAGAATGCCCGAAAAGAAAGCCGGCGCGACAACGGCAAAACAACTTGCCGGCATGCTTGGCGGTGAGTTCATTGATCTAAGCAAATCGGAAAGTGGAAGCGTGGCAGAAAGAATCTATCAGGCTCTCAAGAAAACAATTTCGAGTTTGCGGGGGCAGCTTGATCTGCCTGATGCAAATACGGCTTCCGGGCTGATAAATTTTGGGGAAATTGCTGAATCCGCCGAAGCAGAAGCAGAGTTGAAGCTCTGGAATCGTTCTTGTTATGTGGAAAAACTTGAAGCTGTGAGCGATTGCTCTAAAACCCAGGGTCAGAAGCCTCTTGCCAGGGATATTCTTAAGTCGGTGAAGCAAATGGCGGAAGATGGGAAGCTTCCGGGCTTTAAAGCAAAGGGTAAAGAGTTGCAGCTGCTTTCGGCTTTGCCTGAACAGGCTGTTTACTTAAAACTCGATAAAAAGGAAATTCTTCTTGCCCCGGTTGGCCATGAAAGTATTGATCCTGCTGAAGCTGCAAGTGTAAAAATTCTAGCCAGAGTTGCTCCCATTTGCCCCCCTGGTGCCTATCTCGGATTCGCCAGCCTGAGCTCCACTGCCGGGGTTCCTGATGCGATCCCCTATATTATCAGCGTGCCTTCGAGGCTTACGCTTGAGCAGGATGCTCTCAAAGTTCAGATACGCAAACCTGGTTTCATTTTCGATAAAGATACAAGCGGTGAACTTGCATTTCGTGTTTCGGCAAAAGTGGCAAGTAATTCCAGGACCGATTTTGATCTTGTAGTACAGGCAGGTCCGGCAGTATTTAAAGAAGAGCTTTCGGCTGATCAAAAAGCTGCAGAAAAGATACTTGCAAGCAAATTGATAAACCGGGGTGAGCCGATAGAGCTTAAGATCGAAAGTGGAGATAGTCAGGGCAGCCAGGTGAAAATGGAAGTACGGATTCCAAAGGACACGACACCCGGCAAGTATGAAGGCAAGATCCATGTGAAAAGCAAGGAACAAAATGATTTTGTTTCAGACTGTTCTTCAGCTTATTTGATCGAAGTTCTGCCCAGCCCCTGGGACGAAATGTCTCCCCTTGCGATTCCTATATTCGGTTTCTTTGTATTGATTGCCATTGTTTCAGCCTACATGGCTTTAATCGGCAGCCGGGAGAGAATTTAGACTCCCTACGTCAAGACCTTTTTAGCAGCTGCTCTTTTAAAAACTCGTTCTTTCTGAACTTTAATGGCAAGACCCAAATTTGCCATTTTTGCGCCCCGCTTTGGACCATCCCGAAAGCTAGTCTGTAAACATCAGCCAGGAGGAAGGTAATGAGCGAGTTTCACTATGGACAGGGCGAGAGAATTTACTCAGAAAATATTGAGTCTGCCCAGAGAAATAACAGCAGCCTTGGGAATCTAATGGAGCATCTGATGAATTACAAATCTGAAATCAAAAACGGTCAGCAGGACCTGAATGCTCTACCCCTGCCGGAGCTTTCATTTGAATCCAGCGCTCAGCTTGCAAAAATCGAATCTGCTACTTCAAAGAAAGTAACAGCTACTGCAAATGGCGGTGAACGGAGCGATTATTATTTTGGTGAAAAGCGCGTATTTTCAGATATCAGCGAAAGCGGAAACAGAACAAGATATTCCTATGATCTGCTCGGGCGACCGGAAGGAAAGCGGGTGGATTATGCCAACGGCAGTTCTGAAGCTGTTTTTAACGGCGATTTCGATAAATACAAAGTCGTGCGGAATCGCAGTGGTATCACAGTTATGAAAGAGGTCGACGGTGAGTTTGTGCAGCTCAGTGATCAGGATGAAGTATCTGACGTTTTGATGCAGGAGCGAAGAATTTTTACTCCCCCATATCTGATGGGTGGAGCTGAGAAAAGAGTTTAATCGGTGCCCCCCCTGATTCAGGAGCCTGCCTGCCCGGGCAGGCTCTTTTCTTTGTGTGCCAGGCATGTTCGATATCTAGGAGGTGAAAGTCCGAACAGAACCTGATAGCGGTGAACTGTAGTGAAGCGGAAGGACTCAACCGTGAGGTGAGGTCTGAAAGAAGCGTGGATCCTTGGTGATTCAGACTCCGCCAGAGCAGTTCCAGACTCACCTGGAAGTGTATGACTTAAGACATTCTGTGCGCCATTGTTTTTCCAGGTGGTTTTTTGCAAATTCCTGTGCAGTTGCTATAGTCATACGGTGACCGAAGTTGGAGCTACTTGTGCCATCTCTTTTATAAGAGATTTTTTCGAAAATGCCATGAAAAATTCGGTATTCAACAATAACCTGCCACTCTTTGTTTAAGTACACAGTGAGGCAGATGCTGATGCCAACGGAGCCTTTTTCTTCAAATTCTCTTTCAGTAAGACAAGTAGGATCATCGTCAAGACCGTTGTCGAGTCTCTTTAAGAAAAATTCTGGTAGCTGCAATGACTCCAGAGCAGATTCTTCCGGGTTTTCCGGCATGCTTGTTACCGTTTCGATTGTTTGCTTTTCACAAGGCTCGACAGGGAGGCCGGCAGAAGAAGCAGGCTCAAGTTCCCAAAATCTCAGATCTTCTTCAACCGATGCAAACGGAGGCTTGTCAAACCTCAGGTTCGGAAATTTCTCAGAGGATTTCTTGAAGTTTAGAACAAAGCGCTCACTCGGAATGATTAACAGGGTACCTGGCTTCACCAGCGCGTAAGTGCCTGTTGGATGCTGGCGCAGGTGGATCTTGAAGCGAATTTTCGAGTCAATAATCAGGCCAATCGCCTCTGTTAATGCAGCGGATCTCAGTAAAGTATTTCCAGCAGCCTGGATGGCGATTTTGCATCTGTTTTACTAATTCCAGCGGACCCAGTGTGTTTTCTGGTTTCTTTTTTCTTTTGTTAGTTGTTGTTTTACATTGAGTAAGTAGGTCTTCTATTTCATCTGTGAATTCAGCGCTTTCCGGACATTTTTTTGCTTCTAAAAGCCATTTTTTTGCTTCGATAAACTTTGCTTGATGCAATAGTGCCAGAGCCAGGCCGCGCCTGCCATAAAAGGAGTTGGGCGTTATCTCCAGCAATTTGCGATAGCAGTGTTCTGCTTCGGGCACGTTAGCGTTGTGGCAGCTATGTGCTTCAGCCAATAATTCCCAGGTACTAATTTCGCGAGAGGCTACAAAACATGGGTCTAATGCAATAGCTTTTTTTGCTGCTTCAATGGCTTCTTCATATTGCTCCGAATCTATCAGGTTCAAGCTCAGAGCGTGGTAGCAAGCGGCATTATTGGGATCAATGGCAATTGCCTGTTTGAGCAAGTTTATTGCTGTTTTGTGGTTTCCTAAGTCCATGTATGATTCAGCGTGTTGTACAAAGCCTTTAACGCGCTCATGTGGACGAATAATGTCTTTATGCTTGCAATATTCAGACCACTTAAGCCTGATAAATGGAATGAGGGAATTCTCGGGATACACTGTGATGAAAAGTTCAATCTCTTTTCGTAATTCGTCAATTATCTGCCCGTGGGATTCACTCAGATAAGGAAGCAAGAAGATAGATTGCATTATTTCTTGCTGGATTTCGCCCTGCATGTCCTGAGAATGACAGCGCCCTAATGCTTGTAGTCTTTGCACGCGCAAGTAAAATAGTAAAGTTGAATCAAACGGGTAGGATAATTCTGCTAATTCAATTGCTTGTGTATAGGTCATTTGTGCCTGATCATCGTTTGAGTCTTTCCATGCAAGTGCCTTTATCCAGTGGGAATATATGCTGGCCCTGATCCTCAGGAAGGAGCGGTCATTAAGCCACGGCTCAATTTTTCTATCCAAGTCAGGGCTGATTTTGTTTTCAGTCAGATGCTCCCAGAGACTTTTCTTCGTTTTTTCGTCAATATCAGGCAAATGAGTTTCCGAGAAATTTGAGCCAGAAACGAAGTCACGTGTATTAAGCAAAAAGTTCTTCCAGTCATCCTCAATAACCGTAAAGTTAACAAGCCGATCACAAAGTATAGAAAGATCAAGGAGATTCAGCGGTTTCTCTTTTGCCGCCGGCAAAAGTTCCAGACGAGCCAGTTTATTGAAATATCTGATTGTTTCGTATGGATTCGATAGATTAGGTAACATAGTAACTTCGAGCGAGCGGTCGGCGGCATAAAGATATGCAGTTGCGAGTTCACGATGAACATCTGGTAGAAGCAATTCGTAGTCTTTAATTGCAGATGTTGCCGATACGAAAGCATTGTTCGGACCTAGCTTAGCCATGGAGATCTGAGCAATTAACATATTGGCTTTGGCTCGAAGTTTCAAATCGCTAGGAGAATTAGAGCAGTTCTTTATGCAGGTTTCCAGGTTTGTAATAATTTGGAGCGTGTCATGTCTTTGGCAGTTTCAAAGGTCTTCTTGATTTTGTGCCAATAAGCTCCAGGCACGGTCAAAATATGTTTGTGCAGTGAAACCAACATTGTAATCAACCATGAAAAGCATTCTACAGAGTCCGATAACAAGATTAGGCCCAGGGGATCTGAAAATTGGCTGAGTTGCGACATGAGGTTGCAAATATGAATGGATTTAATCCACGAGACTCACAATTCTCGCGTTCCTCGCGTAAAAGCAGTCCCTGACTGTGCCCGCGCTTACAGCCGTAAGCAGCCGATTGCTTATGCAGCTGGATTTCTCAGCTCATGGGACTCAGCTAAAAAAGCTCACTGGTTATCTATATACATGCGCAGCGGCTTCAAACGCTGATTGTCGAAAACCACTGCATAAGAACGCCGCGCATAAAGCTGAGTCGGCAGCTCGGGAAAAGGGCTGCTTTCTTTGACAGCGCTTATCATCGAATCATCGAGTGCTTTCATAAGTGCGTTTGCCCGCGGACCGTATTTGAGCCAGGCCGCATATATCAGCGATTCTCTGGCACTGTGCCTGACTTTGACATGTTTCAAATTGCCGTGTCTGTCAAGATCAAAGTTCACAACACCTTTGGCATGCTCTCTGAAATGTTCAGGAATGCGGTATTGATCGAGTGCATGGTCCTGCCAGTTCTTGCTTATTTTGCTTTCACAGCTTTTCATAAATGATTCGATTTTTTCACTTGCAGAAGCAGCCTGCAAGTTTGCCAGAAGCAGCGGCAAAACTATAATTGCGATCATTGAAGCAGCGATCTTTTTCATTTGGCTTTCATGCCTGCTCCGGATTATTTTTGCCTCTCTTGCCAGCAAGAATCTCGACTACTACTGATTCGGCTGCGCTATGCGGATCCAGATTTCCTTCTAATAGCTCAGTTAGAAGAGCCTGCACCTGAGGACTGTGCTCGAGAGAATCCTTCAAATTCATGCGGGCAATGTCTGCAACAAGTTCTGATAGTTCGGTTTCAAGCTTTTGCTTGCGTCTTTCTTTGAGCAGACCGGAATTCTCAAGTTCTACTTTGTGCGCCTTTACAGATTTCCAGACTGCGTCGACTCCCTCGTTGACCTCAGCGTTGGTAACATGAACGGGAGGCTTCCATTGAGAGTTTTTGCTCGAGAGTTCCAGGCTTGAAAGAATTTCTGAAGCTGTTTTGTTGGCTCCCGGTAAATCGCCTTTATTAACCACAAAAACATCGCCTATTTCCATGATTCCCGATTTAATCGCCTGAATGTCGTCGCCGGAGCCGGGCATCAAGACCAGAACCGTTGTGTCGGCCGTCTCTGCTATTGCAAGCTCCGATTGGCCGACTCCGACAGTTTCAATAATTACGATTTCATAGCCGGCAGCTTCAAGCATGCGTGCCGCATCGTAAGTTGCAAGGGCGGTTCCGCCAGCATGCCCTCTGTTAGCCATCGAGCGTATGAAAACATTCTTATCCATTGTATGGCCTTGCATGCGGATCCGGTCACCAAGTATTGCGCCGCCTGTAAATGGACTTGATGGATCAATTGCAAGAACTGCGACCTTGAGTCCTTCTTTTCTGATTTCGCTGACAAGTGCGTCTACGAGCGTGGACTTGCCTACTCCCGGTGAACCGGTTACACCAATTATTTGTGCTCTTCCTGTGCGCTTAAAAAGTATGCGAACAAGCTCGCGAGCTTCAATGCCGCCGTCTTCGACAATGCTGAGTGCCTTGGCCAGGGCTCTGCGCTTGCCTTTTACCAGTTCCGAAGCTATGGCTTCCAAACTGCTTTCAAATGTACCTGTGCTCACCTGACACCTCAATTGCCCGCATATATTACAAGCTTTTGGCGGACCGGGCAAACCCTGAAAAGAACTACTGATTAAAGCTCAATATGTTTTAAATGGCGGAACATTTGCATCTTGCTAATAGTCGATTTCAATACTATCCGGAGCATAAGATATGAAAAAGACCTTTTTTGCCTTTTTGTTTACTTTCTCACTGCTTCTGCCTGCTGCCGGTGCTGCTGATAACTGGTCGATCACCGACGGTATGGGAGAAGAGCTTGAAGTAAAACACTCTCTATTCGGCAAAAAGGTCAAATCAGCAAAAGATCGCTACGGAAACAGCTTCAAGTCTGAAGATGGTCTGCTCTCATCGGGAAGAACCTCGCTGACGCTACTGGGGAACCGGCTTGAAAAGAAAAATGGCTTGCTTTCCGGTTCCAAGCTTGAGGCAAGCACCATTTTTGGTGACAAAGTCAAAAGCAAAAAAGGGCTCTTCGGCAGGCGAAAAACTGAACTTGATCTCAGCGGCAGTGCGGCCTTAATTTCTAGTTTTTTCGGAAAGAAAAAAACGTTGGAGGCAGATCCTCTGTTATTTAACGGCAATGCCCTTAATGAAGCTGTCCCCGGCAATTCTCCCTGATCTGGTCCTTGTGCTGTGCTGTGCTGTGCTGTGCTTGTGCTGTGCTTGACTATTTGCCCTTGAGAATTTTGGCCCAGTTTCCCGTGTTGTTATCTTTCTTGGCAGTGCTGCCGGTATCCACTTTTCCACTCGTGCTCTGTTTGGCGGCGTTTTCTGCTTCAGTAAGCATGATTGCCAGCAAGTCGCGGTCGGATTGCGAGGTCTTGAGCTGGTGTTGTAGTTCGGTAATTGCAGCTTTAAATTCTTCGCTTTCCTGCAATTTTGCGGCAAGGACACCTGTGAGGCGTGAGAGCTCCTGATGCAGATATTTGTTTTCCCTGCTCTTGTCTGCAAGCAGCTGGGCTTGATTGTCATGAGTCGTACGCATTTCTTCAACGTCGCGTACTTGCCTTTCAAGTTCTCGGATTTGAGCAGCCAGAGTAATGTTTTTTTCCTGGGACTGCAATAAAGCGTCTTGAATCTCAAGAAGCTTCTCGATCAATGAGTTCATGTCCCATTGACGACCGGTAAGTGGATTAGTTGTTTTGTTGCCGTCCATAAAAGAGGGGTCGATAGGCGTATCTGCCAACAGCCGTCTACAATTAATATTCCCAGACAGAGCCTCGCAATATCGGATTTATGCGAAAATTGGGATTCTTTAGCATCTGTACTGGATTAAAACTCAAATGACTGGTTACTTAATCAAAGGCGGGCTGATCGTCACGCCTCTGGAAAACAGAATGACTGATTTGCTCGTTGAAGGCAATAAGATTATTGCGCTGGGCGAAAATCTTCATTTTGAAAGCGATATCGAAGAGATAGATGCCACAGCTTGCTATGTCAGCCCGGGTCTTTTCGATATTCAGGTAAACGGTGGTCCTGAATGTGACTTCTGGGAAGAGCTTTCTGAACAAAAGCTGGCTGTTTTCAGCCAGAGGCTTCTGAACTCCGGTGTAACAAGCATTTTGCCAACTTTAATCACAGCGGATCTTGAAAGGCTGAAAACAAACAGGGATTTTCTTAAAGCTTTTATGGATTTTTCGGGCTCTAAAATTCTTAGCCCACGGAGCCTTTTCCGAATGCCCGGTATCCATTTCGAAGGTCCTTGTTTATCACCGGAAAAACCGGGAGTTCATCCGAAAAATCATCTCAAACCCCTGGAACTCTCCGTATTACGGGAGCTGATTGACGAATCCTGCCTGCTGATGACTCTGGCTCCGGAGCTAGACCCGAAGGGTGAGTCTTTGAAATACCTTTCAACTACTTCATGCAAAGCCTCTCTGGGTCATTCAAATGCCAGTTTTGATGAAGCTTCTCAGGCTTTTGCCAGGGGAGTTAAGATGATGACCCATACTTTTAACGCACTGCCTGCTCTGCACCACCGGCAGCCAGGCGCAGTGACTGCGGCCTTTCTGGATCCACAGGTCAGTTGCTGCGTGATTCCTGACGGGCTTCATCTTGATCCGGCAATCGTGAAGCTTATCTATAAAATTAAGGGGCCTGAAAAAACCGTACTTGTTTCAGACATAGCTGCAGTAGGCACGAGCCAGGGAGGGCTTGTCGGTTCTTCGCTCGTGCTTGATCAGGGGGTTCGCAACTTAGTGTCCTGGCAGCTGGCAGATTTTGCCAGTGCAATACGGATGGCTTCATATAACCCGGCAGCTTTCCTGGGGCTCGAAAACTCAATCGGGCAAATAAAAGCAGGCGCTTTTGCCGATTTGATTCTCTGGGATCGCAAAGACCTTTCAATCAAAAAGGTTATTTTCGACGGTAAGGCGATAACCAGCAAGCAAAGCGCCCGCAAGCTGGCAGTTTAAGCTCAGTGCCAGCAAGGTTTAAGCACAGCCAGCAAGCACAGTTAGTAATTAAGCATCGTGAGGAAAAGCGCTGCGAGGCTAAATGCCGCAAGCTAGCCTGCAACACTCACCTGTTCGACCTCACTTACTGCATCAAGAACCAGCTGCCCGGCCCCCACAAGTCCTGCGGCTTCACCCAGGCAGCTCGGATATATTTCGAGCTTTTCGGCAACTCTTGGAAGAGTTCTATCTTGCAAAAGCTCTTTTAATAGCTTCAAGTCGACAAACTTGCTCATGCCGCCAGAAATCACAAAGCAATCAGGATCCAGGCTGTGACAGAGCGCCACCATACCCACCGCGATATGCTCGTGATAAAGCTCCAGTGCTTTCTGACCTATCAGGTCTCCTTTTTGAGCTGCCTCGATTATTTGCTGCGTGTTTATATTGCTGCGGTTTTGCGCCAGAACCGACTGTGTTTCGCTTATGCCTTCAAGCAGTTCATAACCGGTGGTTTTCAATCCGCGTCCGGAGCCATAGGTTTCCCAGCAGTCCCAGAGACCGCAGGTGCAGTGTCTTTTATTCTCCATCGAAATTTTGATATGCCCAATTTCGCCTCCGGCAAAGTGAGCACCGCGATAGAGTTTGCCGTGCAAGATTACACCGCCTCCGATACCGGTGCCGAGCGTGACCATAATTACGCAGGTTTTGTGACCCAGTCCTGCCGCATGGCATTCACCGTAGGCTGCTGAATTTGCGTCATTTTCCACTATGGTTCTGAGTGCTGTTTTGCCCTGAATGATTGTTTTTAGAGCGGTGCCTTCCCAGCCGGGCAAATTCCCGGTCGAGCCTACTACTTCTCCGCTTTCGGGGTCTACTATACCGGCTGTTGAAATGCCGACACCCAGAACCAGATTCTTTTTCTGAAAAGAATCGATGATCTCAAGTATGGCTTCGATGATGTTTTCGGGACCTTTCGGTGTCGGGACCTTTACAGTCTCACCCTCAATACGGCAAGAGTTTACAAGACCGGCAAGTATTTTTGTGCCGCCAAGATCTATGCCGATGGCTGGAATTTTGTTCAAAGCTCGCTTTCCTCAAACCTTAGATGCCGCCAAGTTGACCGTGGTCAGGGCTGCCTTTCATGATCAGTTTGTTGAAGGGGATCGGCTGTCCGTACATGAAGTCAAAGCCGAACCGATTAATGCCTCGAATCGTATCATGTGAAACCAGGAACTTGAAGTCTTCAGGCCCGATTGCAGCAGTAATTCCCTTCTGGTAGTACAACTTGTTGTCTAAGTTGTATCCCAGATTTCCACCAATTGCCAACCACCTGCATACTTTGACGTCTCCGCCCAGCTGGGCCGACTTGCTGCCCTGAATGAACTGGTCGAAAACAAAGGGCGATTGCCCTCTGACTGCGGTTTTCATGACTGATGTTTGCAGGCGAAACCTGTCTAGATTCAGGTTCAAAATCGGTCCAACCTGGCCCATGAGCATGGTGTCGCCTGTCGAGTATCCTCTGCCGGCAGCTCCGCCGAAAAGGTTCATAGTAGCGCCAACTCTCTGGTTACCCACAGAAAAGAATGGGTGGGAAGAAGTCATAACCTGCTCTTGCAGCCGGTAACCGTTGGTTATGTTGTTGCTTGTTACATTAAACAACTGCTTGTATTCAGGCGTGGTATTGAGCAATGAAGGCGCATCCGATGCCCAACCAGCAGAAGACCGGAACGAAAGTCCCTGGACAAACGGCACGTTGCCAATACCGCGAATATCTACAAACTCAGCAATAGCCCTTGCGCGCTGCGAGCCAAAAAGACCGTTTGGAATGAAGCGGTTGATGCCGGCCTGGAACATGGAGTTGGGGTTGATATTGTATCTCACATCTCCAACAAGCAAGTTTGAAACGCTTCCGTAGGCTAAATTAGCCGACATCTTCTTGCCGCGAAATGCCAGTCTGAAACCGGCGCCGACATTGCCGTTCAGATTTGTGTTCGTGCCCGAAGTGTTGCGTCCGCCGTATTGAACCAGCGGTGCCCAAGAAAACACCCTTCCTTTTGGAAGTGCCGTATTGAACATTGGTCCGACGTTGATGCCGCCGACCATGATGTTGTTGCTGATAAAGGGAGTCACAGGGAAGGTGACACTGGATTCTTTTCCTACAGTTGCATTAAGCTTGCCTACCGGAACTCCGAATTTACCGAACATCATTTTGCCACCAAATATGGTGAGATTGCCGGATTCTTTGTATCGTTCATAAACCATTTTTCTGGCCTTGAATACAAAGCTGGAATTTTCATTGACATAAGCATCCGGATGGAGATCTTTGTAAGCAGCATCCTGCATCGAACTCAAGGTGCCGTTAAAAGAATTCCGGTGAACATGTATAGGCTGGTCAAGCTCGAGCGTTCCCTGCCTGAATCTGATTCCGTCTTTGGTGCCGTATCCGGTGCGGGCAATTACCTGGGTGCCCTGAATTTCCGTGTCCGGACTTGTAATCAAATACTCGTCTTTGTTTACCTGAAACTTGAACGAACTGCCTGTCGAAACCTGTCCCTGCCTGACGATTTTGACATTGCCTCTAGCATCAAGCATTTCAGTGTTCTGATCATAAAGGATCATGTCTGCTTCAAGGCGGGCATCCTGGCCTGCAATTGTGGCAATTGCATTTCCGGTACCCAGGAAAGTGTTTTTCTGTTGGTCATATTCTGTGTCGTCAGCAACTATTTGCACGGTGCCTTTTAGCAGCATGTTGTCGTTTGCTTCTTCAAGTTTTTCGATATCCGGTTCTTCCGGATCGGCAAGCTCTGCTTTTTCGGTTTTAAGAGTTCCTTCTTTGAGGGCATCGGTGCTGATTTCAACTGAAAGCGGTGAGCCGGCAGGCGGTACCGGGCTTTGCAGCATGCTTCCGGGTTTTGCAGGCTGAATTTTTTCTGGCGGAGTTCCAAGAATTGATCTGGCTGCATCAGATGAAGAAGAAACAGCTATTTTTCTAGGTTTTGCTTTTTTAGATACCGGTGCTATAGCAGAAGGAGCTGGGTCGTCCACGTCAAGCTTCGGCGTAAGAGGAAGAAGCAATGTTCCTGAGGGTGTGGATTTGTTGCCGGATTCGGCCATTGCATCCGGAACTGATTGACTGAGTAAAAGCGCCAGACAGAGACCCGAACTTGCTAGTTTTTGCAAGCCGGTTTTTCTTTGAGAGTCTTTTTTCAGTGCTCTTTTCAGTTCTTTGTTTTCATTCCTGGATCTGGACAATTGTTTTGCCTCGCTCAGCTGGCAGATGCGATTGGAATAGGATTTGCGCCCAATTTGCCTATCGTACAACCTCAACCTCCTTAAAACCTGAGAAACACTCAATTTGTTTTTATTAGACAGTCTGAAACCGGGTATCCCCCGGATTTTTCGGGACCTGGAGCAATAGAAGCAAGTTTATGAAACTAAAAACAGTCTCCGTTTGCTCAGGGCATTAATTTTGTTTCATAGCTTTAGCAGGTGCTTCATTGAATAGGATTCACTTTCATAGATATAAAAGGAACTGGAAAAAAAAGAAAGAAAGCAGAACCGACAGGGGTGCAAGGACGGGGGATTCCTACAGATCACGGGTCTGCTTTCTCTGTTATGCTGATGTATCCATTCAGGCAAAAGTTCCTGAAGAGAATTAAAATCATTTTTCGGGATCCTGCTTGGCAGCCTTTCGCGGCCTTTACCTTCTACTTTTACCTTTTGATAAGTATCCTGAAAGTATTGAAATCGAAGCAAAGAAACCAGCGCAAATGAACAGCCAGCAAAATCCTTTCACATTCTTGAGCCCGACCCGGGTGACTTTCGGCCAGGGTAGTGTTAGTGGCGTGGCAGACAATCTCATTGAGTTTGGAGCTCAGCGACCGCTTATTATCAGTGATGCGGTGCTTGTTGAGCTTGGAGTTCTCAACCCGATTCTTGAAGCTCTGCAAGACGCAGGGTTGTCGCAAGCTCCTCTATTTAATGATGTACCTGCAGATTCAGATCTTGAATGTGTGCGTAAGGCTGTAGATCTGGCCAGATCGCGTGCTTGCGATTCTGTGATTGCAGTGGGAGGCGGCTCGGTAATCGATACTGCAAAGGCGGTAAATATTGGATTAAGCACAGGTGGCGACATAATCGATTTCGAGGGAATTAATATCCTTACTGAAGCTCTCCGTCCGATAGTCGTGATTCCCACCACAGCAGGAACCGGCTCTGAAGTTTCTGCTGTGGCGATGATCAAAGACCATTCGAATAACAAGAAGCTGCTTTTTGGCAGTCGCTTTCTTTATTCAAACGCGGCAGTGCTTGATCCGTCTCTGCTTTTGAGTCTGCCACCCAGGCTTACGGCTGCCACCGGACTGGATGCGGTTACACATGCAGTCGAGTCTTATGTGGCTATGACCTCGAATCCATTTTCTGACGCCCTGGCCTTAAAGGCCCTTTTTACTTTGTTGAACTATTTACCAACCGCCACCAGATCCGGTGAAGATATTGAGGCCAGGTCCAACACTCTCATGGCAAGCACCATGGCTGGTATGGCTTTCACAAATGCCGGCGTAGGAATTGTGCATGCACTTGCTCATACGATCGGGGCTAAATATTCTGTTCACCACGGTGTTGCAAATGCCATATTTCTGCCCTTTGGAATGAAATTCAATATAGAGGCGGATGCAAGCAGATATGCAAGAGCCTGGAGCTACCTATGCAATGCTTTCTCCGACTGCTCTAGCGCGAATCCACAGTTATCTGCTAAATTTGTTGATGGAGCCGATGAGAATGAATCTGCTTACCAGCTGGTGGAATCAATCAATGATCTTCTTGACCAGTGTTTCCTGCCCAAACGCCTGAGAGATGTTGGAGTTCCCGAGCTCAGCGAAGAAGATTTGCAAGAGCTTGCCGACACCGCCATGACCGATCCGGCAATCATGTTCAATCCGAGGGAAGCCAGTCCCGAAGATTTGATTACTATCATAAAGGGGGCCTACTGATGTCCGTATTTGCATCCACTGATGAGCTTCATCAAGTGATGGAAGATCTCTGGAAGGAAATTAGTACAACGCCAGACATGGCAGAAAAACTCATTGCCTCAAGACTTACCGTCCAGTTTAGATACAGAGAACCTGAGGGTTTGATTACTATTGATTGTGCAGACGGCAAGGAACTGCGCATTTTTGTGGGGCAGACTGAAATCAAGCCGATTATCGAAATGTCAATGAAAGCGGATATAGCTCATGATTTCTGGCTGGGTAAGGTCAATGTGCCGATGGCTCTAATGATGGGCAAAATCGTATCTCGCGGACCGACTCCAAAGGCCCTTGCGCTCCTGCCGGTGATCAAACCGGCTTACCAGATTTACCCAAGAGTGCTTGAAGTAAGAGGCAAGAAAACCCAACTGGCAGGTTGAAAGCTGTTTCCATAGGTGAGCTTGCTGTTGACTGGCTGTCGCTGGAGCGCGGTCAGGACATGATGTCGGCCCGGACCTTTTATCGCTATCTGGGAGGTAATGCCAGCAATGTGGCTGTCGGTCTTGCCAGGTTGGGTCTTGATTCTGCAATTATCAGCAAAATCGGTGAAGATATTCATGGCGACTATTTGCTTTCCTGTTTGCGCCAGGAATCGGTGGATGTATCCTTTGTAATCACCGATAGAAGCCAGGTCACAGCTCAATGTTATATGACCAGGGAACTTGACGGCAGTCCTTGCTATTTTGCCTGGCCCAGTCCAAACGCTTCCAAAACTCTCAAGCCGGAGGATCTTCCTGACCAGTGTTTCAAGCTCTCCTGGATCTGGCACGCAGCTGCAGTTTCATTTATAGCTAAACCCAGGCGCTATGCCATGCTTCATGCAATCGAAAATGCTCGTAAGCACAATAAGATTATTTCCTTTGATGCCTGTTTCCCTAACGTTGATTCCGACGCAGGCCGAAAGGCAGCCTGGCAGTGCATGCAGCTTTCGGATATTCTCAAATTCAACCTGAAGGAAGCAGCTTACTGGTCGAATATGCCAGAGAATTCGGACCCTGACCTGATGGTCCGAAAACTAATGGAGAATCTAAACCCGGCAGTATTGATTGTAACCCTGGCTGAAAAGGGAGCCATCCTATATAAGGATTCCGAAAAAGCTTTTCGACCTGCTTTTGAAGTGCAATCAATCGGCGATGTGGGTCCTGGAGATGCATTCTCGGCAGGATTGATTTATGGACTCAGCACTTTGAAAGAAAAAGGTATGCAACAGGAGGCGCTTGCAAAGCTCGATATCAACGACTGGTTTGAGCTTTCGTCCTATGCTGCCTGTGCCGGGGCCCTGGTTACGCGCTCTTACAGTGCCACTGAAAGCTTTCCGAAACTTGATGAACTAAATTTAGCCCTGGGAAAAACCTCACCAGGGCCCTAGTATTTTTGCAGTCTGGCATTATGATAGAACTGGAAACACTGGCTTATGGGGCGCTGGCAATGGGGCAACTTTATAATCTTAGATCCCTGATTGTAGGCTCATGCGACTTTGCAGTCATTTTGCTGATTCTGATAGCCGTAGGATCGATTGTCTTGTTTTTGAAGGTGTTCAAAACAGATTTCGGACGCGACTGAGCTTTTCAGAACCGTATCCTTCTTCAGAACTGTATCAGTTTTTCAGAACTGTATCAGCTTTTCACTGGCACAGATAAATTCGCAGATTGCAAACATGTTTGTTATGTGTTCGCTTTCAATATCTGCTTTTAAACCATAGAAATCGACGCACAAGCCGCAGGCAAGCACTTCAGTACCTCTTGCTCTGAAGTCTGAGAGCACTTTCAGGCTGTCGGAGTCTTTTGCAAGTAGCTTAACTGCCGAGTTTGCCAGAAGAATCGCT